>NZ_CALHHX010000105.1 GCF_938030685.1 uncultured Campylobacter sp.
GATATTTTTTCGGTAGGGAGCGAAAGCGCGGTTAGAATTCTGCTCGACGGCGAGACGGTCGAGAGTATCAGGCGCTTTGACATCGCGACGCAAAAAAGCGAAAAAGATGAGCTTTCGCAAGCCGAGATAGCGCCGTTTTTGGCAAATTTAAGCGAGGACGAGTTTGAGAGCGTGAGCGAAAAGATATCGCGCGCAGATAGCGACGCGCTAGCGCGCGATCTGGGCTCGCTCGGGTTTTGGTTCATCGAGGGCTTTGTAGATTACACGAGCGCGTTTGATTGCATCTTGCTGCACGAGATCAAAAAGGATGAAATTTTTTCCGAGCGCAATTTGGATTTTTTAGACGCGATCGAGGTACTGCCCGCGGCGCGTAAATTTAAAGACCTCGCGGTGACGCCGTCGCAGGAATTTTTTGAATTTCACCGCAGCGATGCTATCACGCTGATCGCGCGAAACGACGCTCTGCTCGCGCCCTTTGATCTTGGCGGATTTAGCAATATCGAAATTTTACGCGAGGATTTCGTCGTAAATTTAATAAGCGCCGAGCGGATCATCCTTTCGCTAAACAAAGCGGCGCCTAAAAAGCGCGTGCGAAGATCGAGCCTGGTTCTGGATGAGCTAAACGTGGGCGATTTTGTCGTGCACGAAGATCACGGTATCGCTAAATTTAACGGGCTTGAGCTTATCGAGGTAATGGGGCGCAGCAAGGAGTTCGTATCCCTGCTCTACGAGGGCGGCGACAAACTGCTGCTACCGGTAGAGTACCTAAACAAGATCGATCGCTACGTCGCAAGCGGCGGCGCGGTGAGCTTGGATCATCTGGGCAGGGCGAGCTTTTGCAAAATCAAGGAGCGAGTGCGCGAAAAGCTCTTTGCGATCGCTTCAAAGATCATCGCGCTGGCTGCCAAGCGCGAGCTGGTGCGGGGGCTCGTCATCAAAAACGAAAGTGCGGACTATGCGAAATTTTTAAGCGCGAGCGGATTTAGTTACACGAGCGATCAGCAAAAGGCGGTAAGCGCGATTTTGGCGGATCTGCAAAGCGGCAAGGTGATGGACCGCCTGCTTAGCGGCGACGTGGGCTTTGGAAAGACCGAGGTTGCGATGAATGCGATCTTTGCCTGCATTCGCAGCGGGCATTCGGTGCTGTTTTTCGTGCCTACGACGCTGCTTAGCTCTCAGCATTACGCCACGCTTAGCGAGCGTTTTAGGGAGTTTGAAATTCCTGTTTTCAAGCTCGATCGCTTTAGCAGCGCGAGGCAAAAGAGTGAAATTTTAAAGCGCCTGCAAAGCGGCGAGGCGATCGTCGTAGTCGGCACGCACTCTCTTTTAAATTTAAACCCCATAAATTTGGGGCTCATAATCATCGATGAGGAGCATAAATTCGGCGTTAAGCAAAAGGAGCGGCTCAAAGAGAAAAGCGCTGCCTCGCACCTGCTTAGTATGTCTGCAACGCCGATACCGCGCAGCCTGAATATGGCGCTAAGCTCGATCAAAAGCTATTCTACGCTGCTTAGCCCGCCGCAGGACCGCCTGGACGTGCGCACCTTCGTCAAGCAGTGGGACGAAAAGATCATAAAAGAGGCGATCTCGCGCGAGCTGCGACGCGGCGGGCAGATCTTTTACGTCCACAACCACATCGCGACGATGCAAAGCGCCAAAAAGAAGCTGCTTGAAATTTTGCCGAGCCTTAAAATTCTAATTTTGCACTCCAAAATCGATGCTAAAACTACGGAGGATGAAATTTTAAAATTTGTAGCGGGCGGATACGATCTGCTGCTTTGTACCAGCATCGTAGAAAGCGGCATTCACATGCCGCGCGTAAATACGATCATCGTCGAAAACGCTGATAAATTCGGTATCGCCGATCTGCATCAGCTGCGCGGCCGCGTCGGACGCAGTAACAAACAGGGCTTTTGCTACTTTTTGATCGAGGATAAAACCGCCCTTACGCAAGACGCGCTAAAGAGGCTCGTAGCGCTTGAGAGCAACTCGTTTTTGGGCAGCGGCTCGGTGTTAGCGTATCACGATCTTGAAATTCGAGGCGGCGGAAATTTGCTCGGAGAGGCACAGAGCGGGCATATCGAAGCGATCGGCTACTCGCTTTATCTAAAGATGCTCGAAGAAGAAATCGGCAAGCTGCTAAGCAGAAAGAGCGCCGCTGCAAGCGTGGAGCTTAAAATTTCCGTAAATGCCTTTTTAAACTCGGAATTTATCAGAGAGGATCGCCTGCGGCTGGATCTTTATAGGCGGCTTAGTAAGTGCGCCGAGGCGAGCGAAGTGCTTGAAATTTTCGGCGAGATCGAGGATCGCTTCGGGCGCGCGGACATTTACACTAAGCAATTCATCGACGTGATGATGGTTAAGGTTTTGGCTACGAAGCTTGGTTTGCGCGCGATTTCGAGTATGGACGAAAATATCTTGATCACCCTTGCAAACGGCGATAAGGTGCGATTAAAGGCGCAGACGCGCGACGATGACGACGTGATAAGCGAAATTTTGATCTATCTGCGAAGGGAGCTAAAAAATGCGAACCTGCGATAAAAATATCAAAAAAAGTGCGAGCAAAAGCGGGAGCGAAAAGTTAAATTTAGACGCGGCGAGCGGTTTAAATTTAGCGTCGCAAGCCGCCCTAAAAAGCGCGCAGAGCGGCGCCGGCGAGCAAATTTATTTCAGCGATTTTAGCGCGATTGATTGGCGTGCGGTGCAGGTCGCCGTTTTTCGCGCGAATAAAAAGGCGCTAAAGATCGTCCGTGATATCGATTTTACCGAACTTGACGCGCTCGTGGGGCTAGAGAGCCAAAAATCGGCTCTTGTAAAAAACACAGACGCCTTCCTGCGCGGCCGTAGCGCTAACCACGCGCTGCTATGGGGCGAGAGCGGCTGCGGCAAATCAAGTCTTGCGAAGGCGGTTTTTTCTAAATTTATCCCGCAGGGCCTTAAGATCATCGAGATCGGCAGGGACTATCTGGGCTATCTCGTGGATATAATCGACGCGATTCGCGAAACTAGCTTTAAATTTATCATCTTTTGTGATGACTTGAGCTTTGAGCTCGGCGAGAGCGGTTACAAGCACCTAAAACCGCTACTTGAAGGCTCACTGGAGCGCGCGCCGCGCAACGTGCTGATGTATGCGACATCCAACCGCCGCCACATCGTAGGCGAATGCGCAAGCGATAACGACGCCGCGCAGATAAGCCGCGGCGAGCTGCACCTAAGCGACGCGGCGAACGAGCGAATCAGCCTGAGCGAGCGCTTCGGGCTACAGTTAAGCTTTTACGGCGGGAGCATGCGGGAGTATTTAGGGATCGTAGATGCCTATTTTGCGGCTGCGAAAGATATGAGCGCGGCGGAATTTCGCCTAAGCTTTGCCGCAAATTTAGACGAGCTGCACGCAAAGGCGCGTGAGTTTGCGATGCTTCGCGCAAGCCGCAGCGGCCGCGCGGCAAAGCAGTTTTTCTTGAGCTTTGGCGAGGAATTTTTTGCAAATTTAAAAGGTGGCGGCATATGAATACAGCGTGCGAATTTAAATTTGGCGTAAATTTTATCGCAGTGTTAGAGCGCACGCAAAAAATCGCCGCCGCCGCGCGAAATTTTAGAAACTATGCCAGAAATTTCGGAGGCGTGAGATGAGCGCTACCGAGCTTTTTATCGCGCTTTTTCGCGCCGTGGAAATCAAAGATTTTCGCTGGTGGCCCGCGTTTGGAAGCTTTGAAGTGGTCGTGGGGGCGATTTTGATCCAAAATACGGCGTGGCGCAATGCCGATGCGGCACTGCAAAACCTGCGCAGCAAGGAGCTTTTGAGCTTAGAAAGCATCGCCGGGCTAGAGGAAGCGGAGCTTGCGGAGATCATCAAAGTAAGCGGATTTTATAATCAAAAAGCGAGACGCTTAAGCTTGCTTTGCAAAGCAATAATCGCGGATTTTGGGGATTTTGAGAGCTTTAAAGTGCGCGTTAGCCGCGAGTGGCTGCTAACGCGCAAAGGGATCGGCGCGGAGAGCTGCGATGCGATCTTGTGCTACGCGTGCGAGCGTGCGGTGATGGTCGCGGACAGCTATTCGGCGCGGCTGCTTGGGGCTTTAGGCTATGAGTTTGAAAGCTACGACGAGCTTAGCGCGTGGCTCGGCGAGCTGGAATTTGGGCGGATCTATGAGTTTGTAAATTCCGCTAATTTTCTCTGCGATGTGGCGGCAAAAGCAGGAAAGCTAGAGAACGAAAACGGCGTGTATGCGCTATTTCACGGCCTCATCGTGGAATTTTGTAAAGCGCATTTGAAAGGTAAAATTTTTGATGATTTTGCGATAGAATTTTTTGATAATTTAAAATAAATCTTAGCCGGCTTTAAAGCAAAGAACATTCTATACCATCCAAGTAGCGACAAATAGGTGATTTTATGTATTGTTAAGCGCCGATATAGCAAAATTTAATTAAAATTACGGCGATAAATTTGGTTAAAAAATCGATATTTAGGGGAGTTTATGACGAAAAGAAAAATTTTGATAGTATTTGGGACGCGTCCAGAGGCCATTAAGATGGCTCTATTGATAAAGGAATTTCAAAAGCACGCGGAATTTGAAGTGAAAGTTTGCGTCACGGCGCAGCACAGACAGATGCTCGATCAGGTGCTGGAATTTTTTGAGATCAAGCCTGATTTTGATCTAAATTTAATGAAGCAGGCTCAGGATCTGTACGATGTGACATCGGGGGTGTTGCTTGGTATGCGCGATGTATTTGGCGAATATACCCCAGACATCGTGTTTGTGCATGGAGATACGACTACTACTTATGCCGTTTCTTTGGCGGCGTATTATCAAAAGATAGACGTTGCTCACGTAGAAGCTGGACTTAGGACGCATGATATCTATTCGCCGTTTCCTGAAGAGATAAATAGGCAGATGACGGGGCTCATAGCTAAATATCACTTCGCGCCGACTGCCGATGCGAGAGACAATCTCTTAAAAGAAGGCAAAGATTCAAAAAATATAATCGTTAGCGGCAACACCGTAATAGACGCGCTTTTGTGGACGATAGATAAAATCGAAAACAACGAGCTGCTAAAAAATAAAATTTTATCCTTTATAAACGCCAAACATAAGCTTAGTGATAGAAGATTTATTCTCGTTACAGGACACAGACGAGAGAATTTTGGAGAAGGCTTTGTTAATATTTGTGAGGCTTTACGTGAAATAGCGCTAAAAAACGAAAATATCGACATCGTTTATCCCGTGCATCTAAATCCAAATGTAAGAAAGCCTGTAGGAGAAATTTTATCGGGCATTTCGAATATATTTTTAATCGATCCGCTAGAGTATGATAGTTTCGTCTATCTCATGAGCAAGGCATATCTGATAGTAACCGATAGTGGCGGCATCCAAGAGGAGGCGCCGAGCCTGTGCAAGCCCGTTTTAGTTATCAGAGAAACTACCGAAAGACCTGAAGGGATAAGAGCAGGATGTGTGAAGCTTATCGGTACCAAGCGCGAAAATATCATAAAAGAGGTGCAAAAATTATTAAATTTAAAAGATGAATATGATAAAATGAGTAAAAGTACAAGTCCGTATGGCGACGGTAAAGCTTGTAAAAAAATACTGGAATTTTTAAAAGGAATATTATGAAAAAAGTTTGCATCTTAGGTCTTGGGTATATAGGGTTGCCGACAGCAGCAATTTTGGCAAATAGGGGCTATAAAATCCATGGCGTTGACGTGGTGCAGAGCGTTGTGGATACGATCAATCAGGGTAAAATTCATATCGTCGAGCCGGAACTAGATGTATTTGTTAAAAAAGCAGTGCAGAGCGGAAATTTAAAAGCAGACGTTAAGCCTGATTTCGCAGACGTTTTTATCATAGCTGTTCCGACGCCGTTTCGAGACGGATACGTGCCAAATATCGATTATGTCATAAGTGCGGCAAAATCTATAATACCATACGTAAAAGACGATAATATGGTCGTTTTAGAATCCACTTCACCGGTAGGTACTACCGAAAAGATAGGTGAAATTTTAAAAAATGGCGGTGTTGATATTTCTAAAATTTATATCGCTCATTGCCCGGAGAGAGTTTTGCCGGGTAAAATTTTAAAAGAGCTTACGCAAAACGATAGAATCGTAGGCGGAACTACAAAAATTGCTACTAAAAAAATAGCGGAATTTTACGCAGAATTCGTAGAAGGCGAAGTTTTACAGACTGACTCAAAAACTGCAGAGATGTCAAAGCTTACAGAGAATTCTTTCCGCGACGTAAACATAGCCTTTGCAAACGAACTTAGCATTTTGTGCGATAAATTCGGTATTAACGCCTGGGAGCTTATCTCGCTAGCAAACCGCCATCCGCGAGTTAATATTTTAAGCCCGGGCTGCGGCGTAGGTGGGCACTGCATAGCGGTCGATCCATGGTTTATAGTGCATGCGGGCGGCTACGAAGCGAGGCTGATCAAATCCGCAAGAGAAGTCAATGATCACAAAGCTGAATGGTGTATAGAAAAGATCAAAAACGCCGCTTTGAAATTTGAGCTACAAAACGGCAGAAAGCCCAAAGTCGCGTGCATGGGGCTTGCTTTTAAGCCAGACATCGACGATTTGCGAGAGTCGCCTGCGCTAAATATAACCAGACGCCTGATCGCAGACGGCGTCGATGTGATCGCCGTAGAGCCCAATATCAAGGCTCACAAAGATTTTGAGATAGTGGATTATAAAAAGGCTATTGAAATTTCGGATATTATCGTATTCTTGGTCGGACATAAGGAATTTAAAGGGCTAAAAATAGAAAAAGAAGTTTTGGATTTTTGCGGTGCGCGAAATACTAATATTTAATATTTTTTAAGGTTATAGTCAATGATACAAGCAATAGTTAAAAAAGGTAAAGTTTTAGCAGAGCAGATCCCTGCTCCAAGCGTTTCAAAGGGATGCGTTCTTATAAAAGTAGTAAATAGCTGCATATCGGCGGGCACTGAGATAAGCGGTGTATCAAATAGCGGAAAGAGCTTGATTAGAAGGGCTTTGGAGCAGCCGGAGAACGTAAAAAAAGTCATCAATATGGTGAAATCCGACGGCATAGCCAGCGTCTATGCGAAGGTAAAGGGCAAGCTTGATAGCGGAAGCCCGACCGGCTATTCGCTTAGCGGCGTCGTCATAGCAGTCGGAGAGGGCGTTTCAAATTTTGAAATCGGAGAGCGCGTCGCCGCAGCCGGCGCAGGGCTTGCAAATCACGCAGAATACGTAGACGTGCCTAAAAATTTAGTTATGAAAATACCGCAGGATATGGACTTTGAGCGGGCTTGCACCGTGACTCTCGGCGGCATAGCGATGCAGGGCGTTAGGCGGATCGATCTGAGGCTGGGCGAGACCTGCGTAGTCGTGGGAGCTGGGATATTAGGGCTTCTTGCGGTGCAGATGCTTAAAATTTCAGGAGTGAGGGTCGCTGTCAGCGATTTTGACGATAGGCGCTTGCAGATAGCAAAGGAATACGGCGCCGAGCTCGTCATAAACCCGTCAAGAGACGATTTGCTGGATGTCGTTGCGTCTTGGAGCGGTGGATACGGCGCCGATGGAGTACTATTTACCGCCGCTACAAGCAGTAGCGAGCCGCTATCGCAAAGCTTTCAGATGTGCAAGAAAAAGGGCAGAGTGGTGCTTGTAGGCGTTGCCGGCATGCAGATCAATAGAGAGGATATGTATAAAAAGGAGCTTGATTTCCTCATCTCCACATCCTATGGCCCCGGTCGCTACGACAAGAGCTACGAAGAGGGGGGGCTTGATTATCCGTTTAGCTACGTAAGATGGACGGAAAATCGAAACATGAGCGAGTATCTAAGGCTGGTAAATGAAAATTTGATAAAGTTGGATAAGCTCATAGACGCAAAATACCCTATCGAGCAGGTAACGGAGGCGTTTGAATCGCTACAGACTTCGCAGAATAAGCCGCTTATGGTTTTGCTTGATTACGGCGAGGCAAATTTAACCGAGCTTGATAGCTATTTAAATCACGATAAAAAAATCATCATAAGCTCCGCGCCAGTAAACAGGGATGTGATAAACGTCGCGTTCGTCGGCGTCGGCGGATTTGCCACCGGGATGCACCTGCCTAATATCTCAAAGCTTACGGATAAGTATAAAATTTACGCGACAATGAACCGAAGCGGACATAAGGCAAAGGCGGTGGCGCAGCAATATGGAGCGAACTACGCTACTTCAAATTTAGACGATATTTTAAACGATAAAAATGTCGATCTTGTGATCATCTCCACAAGGCACGATAGCCATGCGGAGCTTACTTTAAAGGCGCTTGAAGCGGGCAAAAACGTATTTGTAGAAAAGCCGCTTGCGACGAATAAAGAGGAGCTGGAAAAGATAAAGAAATTTTACGCTGAGGGAGGCGATAAGCCCCTTTTATTCGTGGGATTTAACAGGCGATTTAGTGTTTACGCAGAGGAGATAAAAAAGCATACGAGCGCTAGAATAAATCCGATGATAATCAGATATAGAATGAACGCTGGCTACATACCGATGGACCACTGGGTGCACGAAAACGGCGGCAGAATGGTAGGCGAAGCGTGCCACATAATAGATTTGATGACGGCGCTAACTGGCAGCGAGATAGAGAGCATATTTTCGCAGGCGATCACGCCGAGTAATGAAAAATATAGCGCCGAGGATAACAAATCTATCGTCTTAAAATACAAAGATGGCTCGGTGGCAAATATCGAGTATTTCGCAAATGGCAGCAAGGAGCTAAGCAAGGAATTTATGGAGATCCACTTTGACGGCAAGAGCATCGTTTTGGACGATTATAAAAGCCTAAAAGGATACGGAGTGGGGATGAAAGAAATTTCAACAAACGTAAGTCAAAAAGGACAGCTCGAAGAGCTTGAGGCGCTATTTGAGGCTCTAAAAGGCAGCAAAAAAAGCTGGCCGATAGAGCTTTGGGATATGGTGCAGACGACGGAAATAAGCTTTATATTGTAAATTCGGATCAAAATAATGTGCGGAATAGTCGGTAAGGTCTCTTACAAAGGAATAACACAGAAAGATATTGATGATATAAAAAATATGTCAAGCGCAATAATACATCGAGGGCCTGACAGCGAAGGCTTTTACTTTGATGAAAATGTTGCATTTGGACACAGAAGATTATCTATACTAGATCTATCCGCTGCAGCTAATCAGCCGATGAGCGATGACGAAAATACTTTAGTTTTGATTTTTAACGGTGAAATTTATAACCATTTAGAGATTAGAGATAAATTAAAATCAAAATATAATTTTAAAACAAACCACTCTGACACCGAGACTATTCTATATGCTTATAAAGAGTGGGGGCTAGAATGCATAAAATATTTTAACGGTTTTTTTGCTATTGCCCTATACGATAAAGTAAAAATGGAAACTATTCTTATTAGAGACAGGATGGGTAAAAAGCCGTTGTTTTTTACTATGAGTAATAATGCTCTATATTTTTCTTCAGAGATTCATGCATTCTTTAAGGCGAGCGTAGTTGAGAAGCGTATTAATGAGGAGGCGATATATAATTATCTGACATTTTTAACAACCAATGCTCCTGATACTTTTTTCGCTAATATTTATAAATTAGAATGCGGTCATTATTTAAAAATTACAAAGAATAAAATAGAAAAAGTAAGGTATTGGAATATTGCGGATTTTATTAATGTAGATAACGCGGATAATTTTTTGCAGGCTACCGAAAAAACTGAAGATCTGCTTGTAAAATCAATGAAATATAGAAATATAGCAGACGTCGATATAGCTATAGCGCTTAGTGGCGGTATAGATAGCTCTTTAAATTTGTTTTATTCAAGTAAAGAGGGTGGAAAGATAGATGCGATTAACATAAGCTATGATGCAGATGATATATATGACGAATCAGAAATAGCGCAAAAATTTTCAAAAGAACTTGGTGTAAAATTTATTAAAAGCGTTATTTCTTCCAAAGATTTTGAAGAGTTGGCGAAAGAATATATGACTAAGCAAATAGATAGCCCTACCGGGGATGTAAATTCCGCTTTGCTGTATTTTCTATCAAAGCTTAGCAAAAGCAATAGTCTTAAAGTTATGATCGTCGGCGAGGGTGGCGATGAAATGGGCGGTTATCCTATATATGAAAAATTAAATAAAGAATATAATATTTTGAAGCATTTTAAGAATTTAAATTTTATGTTTAAAAGCCTGCCAGAGAAATTTGCTAGAAAGTTTGATATTTTCTATAATAATGACATTATTTCTAGACGCCACATACACGGCTTTACCGAATTTGAAAAAAGAAGTTTTTGGTTGAGCGATAAGTCTTATAATTCATACAGAATTTTACATAATTATATGTCTGAAATAAGAGATGATTTGCCTGATAGTTTTTTAAGAAAAATTCTTAATGTTGAATATAAAATGCGACTCCCCGAGCTTATCTTGCAGAAGATAGACTATTCCACGATGTCCCAAAGCGTAGAAGCAAGGAGTCCATTTATGGATCATTTGCTTATTGAATACAGTTCTAGCCTATCGTTCGATACAAAGATGAAATATGGCGCCAAGAGTATTTTAAAAGAAATAGCAAAAAATAAGCTCCCTAGCTATATTTTAAATCAGCCAAAAGTCGGTTTCGGTATGCTCTTAACACCTTTTTTGCAAAATATTATGCCTATATGGTATCAAAAGGAATTATTGCTTAAAAAAGCTATGATACATGAATTTATATCTAAAATTTTCTTGCAGAAGCTATTAGATATCCACACTAAATATAAAAATCAGGGATATAAGATGTGGATATTATTTGCTTTAGAAAAATGGCTGGAGATAAATTTTGATAGCAAAAAATAAAGTATTTTATCAGACAGCCTTTCTTTTTGCCGCACAGATATTTGGTATGGTTGTAGGTTTTGTGTCTAACATGCTTTTGGCAAAACAAATGGGGGCGGCAGATTTTGGGGTATATTCTTTATCTTTGGCTATCATCATATTTATCTCCATATTTTTTGAGTTCGGGTATTTTTCTAGCGCTTCAAAGATGCTGGCAAACAACCATGATATAAATTTGGAAAAAAAGATATTTGGAGCATCAATCATTATAGTTTGTGTGATTGCAACTCTATTTTTATTGTTTACTCTGATTGTTTCTTTTTTACTGGATATAGTTTTTAATGATAAGGTTGGTCATATTATCAGGCTTTCTTCTTTTATAAGCTGGAGTTTTGTAATTCCATTTTTTATGGAACTAATATTAAAAGGCAGTAATCACATAGGATATTTAGCTGGTTTTAATATATTTTCTAAAATTTTATTTGTAGTATTTTTATTAATTTTGTTTATTTTTGAGGGCTTAACTCCACTAAATGCTCTTTTGTCGTTTTCATTGTCTTATGCGTTTGCATTTGTGATATATGGGTGTATATTACGACCAAATTTCAGTGGTTTTTCTGAAATTTTGAGAACTATAAATTTAGAAAATAAACTATACGGTATACATGTGTATGTAGGTAGAGTAATTGACGTTTCGACATACAATATAGACAGGCTTTTAATAGGGTATTTTATAAGCGCAAAGGATGTCGGCTTTTACGGACTGGCAAATTCTATGGCTACCCCTATAAATTCGCTATCAAATGCGATGAGTAGTACTATGTTTAAAACGCTAGCAAATAGCAGCAAAATACCTCCTGCTATTTTAAAGGCAAATTTAGCTTGGGTATTTCTAGCGTTTGTTTTAGCTAATATACTGGGGTATTTAATTATAAATTTTTATCTAAAAGAAGAATATAGTGATGTTCTGCTCTTGTTGCTTTTAATGTCTATTGCAGTTTGCTTTCAAGCTCTTTATCAGCCATATAATGCTTGGATTAACGGGCATGGATATGGGAAAGAGCTAAAAAAGGCTAATATAAAAATGACGATTATGACTGCTTTATCTAGTATTTTATTAGTTCCGATAATGGGTGCTATTGGGGCCTGTGTGTCAAGTATGATATCAAATTTGTATTCGCTATTTTTATATACAAAGATTTACTATGCCAAAGTATAAAATATATACAAGTTATGCTAGAACTGCTATATACCTAGTTTTATTGTCTATAGGCGCAAAAGGCAAAAAAGTTTTATTGCCGGCTTTTACATGCGCTACAACGCTACCGGATGCGATAGTGCAGGCTGGGGGAATTCCAGTGTTTGTGGATATCGATATGCATAGTTTAGAAATGATTCAAGATGATATAAAAAATAAAATTTCATCCGATACGATAGCAATTATATCTCACCATTATTATGGCGCTTATATGGACCATGTTGTAAAAATACAAGATATTGCAAAAAAATACAACCTTATTCACATAGAAGATAGGGCTCATTGTTATGGCTTAAAGAAAGATTTGATCGGGGATGTCGCTATATATTCTTTTTCAAAGAATATGATTTCTCCCGGTGGGGGATTAATAGTTACAAAAGATCATAAGATATGGCAAGAATGTCTAAGCATTCAAGATAAAAATAAGAGTATTTTTCATACATTCATTTTAAACACTGAAGCCTTTAATTATATGGAGGCCATTAAAAAAGATAGGTCTTGCAGCGGATATAAAAAATCGGAACTTCTAAAATTTATTAAAATGAGTGTCTCCAAGCTACTAAAAATTCTTGGTTTTTATCAAAGAAACTATTTTTATAAAATAACCAGCAATGACATTGGAAAAAATTTCCATATATTTGATACCAGGATGACTTCAGAGCAATTGAAATATATCTTGATCGCCATAAGAAAGTTAAGGCTTGCGATTAATACTAGGAAAAAAGTTGCATCCAGGCTTAATGAAATTTTACCGTCCTTTTTGAATGTAGACAATAATATATTTACAAACTATGTAATATATAGCGATGAGCTTGAGAAGCTAGAGCGTATTTTTGGTGATCTTAATATTAAAACTAGAAGAGTATGGCCGTATTTTCAAAAATATTGGCATCAACAAAAGACCGCAAGTGTCGAAGAACTATCTAAAAAATTATTGTTAATAGACTTGGATTGCTTTAATGAAGAGAAAATAGGTAAGTTAAGAGGGGTGCTTAATGGAAATTAGAATTCTTACAAAAGATTTAATTAACCCGATAGAGTGGAATATTGGTATAAAGAATCCAACACAACTATTTGAATTTGCAAATACTAGTGGTAAATTTTCAATTCCATATTTTTTAATAATAAAAGACAGTAATCTTATTTTTAAATGGCAATTCTTTGTTATAGGTTTTAAAAATTTTAGATATATCAATATTGTTTCAGAACCGAATGTTCAAGCTACCGAATTGTTAGATGTTGCCTTTAAAGAAATTCTAAGGGTATTTAATCCTTTCAAGGTAGTTTTTTACTCTATCACATTATCAAAATTTACAAATATGGATTTTTTAGAACTAAATAATTTTAATGAAATATATAGATACGGTTCATCTGTTTTAGATTTAACCCAAAATGAAGACGTAATATTTTCTAATATACATAGTAAACACCGCAATGTTATAAGAAGGGCGCAAAAAGAAAATGTGCAAATATTAGAAGATACCAGCGAGCAAGGAATATATGATTTTCAGAAGATTACTATCGAAACGTATGCCAGATCAAATAAGCCATCCTTAAAAGTTGAGTATTTATTAAGGTATTTTTTTGCGTTAAATAAAACAAATAGAATAAAAATTTTTTTTGCAAAACACGATGGTATTATTCAAGCTGGAGCAATTTTTATAATTTCTGACAATATGTCTATATATTGGCATGGTGGTTCTATAAATAATTGTATTTTGGGATCTTCGAATTTGTTGCAATGGGAGGCAATAAGATATTTTAAAAAAAATGGTATTGCCCAGTATGATTTTGGTGGCTGCTCTTTTGGTGAAGATGAGAAGTCAATAAGCATAAATAGATTTAAAGATAGATTTGGTGGTGAATTGCGATATTATTTTGGAGGAATATTGATTTATAGATCATTCTTAAATACGCTATTTCGGGCGATACTCTGGTTTAAGAATAAAATATGATTGGTTGATTTGAATGAAACAAATTTTGATAACCTGCGATACCGAAGTCGGCGAACTGCATGCGGATAGAGCCGATGCGTTTGAGATTTTTATAAAAGGCGAGATCTTGGGCAGGGAAGTAGGCGTAAAGCTCATAAACGATTTAGCAAACAAGTATGGTGGCGTAGCGGAGCATTTTGTGGACGTATATCCGTATGAAAGATACGGCGAGGATAAATTTAAAAGGCTGTGTCGCGAAATCGTTAAGGGCGGGCACGGCGTAAATTTACACACTCATCCGTCCGGCAGATACGATAAAAATAGAAAATTTATGTGGCAGTATAGCTTGGATGAACAGATAGAAATTATAAAATTTGGTAAGCAAAAAATAAAAGAGTGGATAGGCATAGACGCCCCGGCTCATAGGTCCGGCGGGTATGGAGCGAACGACGATACTACTCAAGCTTTGAAACTTAATGATATTTTTATAGACAGCTCGTTTTTTTATAAAAATGAAAATTGTAAGATAAACTATGATTATATAAATAAAGCGTCTAAAAAAAACGGCGTATTGCAGCTACCCGTGAGCGTTTATGAAAAACAAAAGCGCTACGGCTTTTTAAAAACAAAAAGCAGCTTTCAAAAATTTGATTTTAGATACGGTTCTAGTGCAGATGAAATTTTAAAAGCGATAGATCTAATGCCTGAAAATTGCATAATAGTGCTTTTTTTACATAGTTTTAATTTTTTAAATTTGAAGTATAGTTTTAAAGATAATAAATACGTAACAATAAGTATAAATGATAAATTAATAAACGAATATAAATTGCTTCTTGCAAGTGTTGCTGATAAAACGGAGTGCAAATTTACCTCTATAAAGGATTTGGATATGGGGAGCTTGAGCGATGAGGATTTTGCCCCTACGATACACACCGATGCCGATATGATAAAATATGCAAAAGATAAATTTAGGCTAAAATTTATGCGGGTAGGCGATATATAATGAAAATCCTCTATCTTAGAACGCTTTATTGGTTTGGCTTAAAGGCGGGCGGTTCGGTGGGGCACACCGCGGGCATCATAAATGCTATGGATAAAAAAGTCGAATTATCTGTTGTTTCAAACGATTTTTTGCCCGATGTAGACAAAGATATCACAATCGTTAGACCTATAAAAATACCGCTTGTACCAAAAGATATACTTGAGCTTTTTTATAATTTTAAAATAATTAAATATTGTAAAAATTTAAAGCCTGGCGCGATATATCAAAGATATAATGGGTTTAGTTTTTGCGGAGCGTATATAGCAAAAATGAAAAATATACCGTTTGTTTTGGAATTTAATTCATCAGATGTATGGAAGATCAAAAATTGGAAAAACAATGATACGCTTTTAAAGCGGATTTTTAAAACAATTTACTATAAAATTTTCAAACTACCTATCGTCTCTACTATAGAAAAATATAATTTAAATAGCGCGGCTCATATAGTCGTAGTGTCTGATGCGCTAAAAAATATTCTTTTAAAATTTGGAGTGGATGAAAACAAAATAATCATCAATCCAAATGGAATAGATGAGAGGAAATATAATCCGCAGATAAAATGCGATGATATAAAGCAAAAATATAATCTTGAAAATAAAATCGTGATCGGCTTTATAGGGACGTTTGGGCAGTGGCACGGGGCCGAAAACATAGCTCTGGCTTTTGGTAGGTTGCTAAAAAAATACCCCGAGTATAAAAATAAAACGAAGCTTTTTATGATAGGCGACGGCGTTAGGATGCCAATCGTAAAAAAACATATTTTGGAATTCAATTTGCAAGAAAACGTCGTATTAACGGGCCTGATCCCACAAGAGCAAGGAGCAAAATTTCTAAGCGCTTGCGATATCTTGATCAATGCCACTGTTCCAAATCCAGACGGAAGCGAGTTTTTCGGAAGCCCCACTAAGCTGTTTGAGTATATGGCTATGGGTAAAGCCATAATATGCAGCAATATGGCTCAGATGTCTGAAATTTTAGAACACGGCAAAACCGCCTATATGGTAGAGCCCGGGAATATAGATGAGTTAGCGACTGCCATGAAGGAGCTTGTGGATGATGGCGAGCTAAGACAGCGCCTGGGCGATAGCGCCAGAGATGAAGTGATCCAAAAATACACGTGGGATAAGCATGTGGATAAAATTTTAAAGGTCATAAGCAATGAGTAGTTTTTCTTATTATCTTAAAAAAGCTAGGTCAATGCCGCCTGATGCGTTGTGCGCGAAAATAGCTAATAAAATTTTAAATATCGCAAAGAATAAATTTCAAAAAATGTGCGATGTGTTAGGCAATACTCACATAAATTTTAACGTTCCGATCATAAAAATTAGCTATATAAATATAAAAAATTTAGATATATCAAATATAAATCCCGATGTTGCCGATTACCTATCCAAAATGTACATCGAGCATAAATTTGATCTGCTCGGTAGCGGGTGGGTAAAAAATAGCTATGATAGCGCGGCGCTCGGGCTTGAGGGCTACAGGTACGATATGAATGTCGCAGCGCCTGCGAATGCACCCGAAGGCTACGAGCCGATCGATTGGCAAAAGGATTTTAAAAGCGGCTTTCGGTGGAGCGAAAAAAAATGGTACAAAGATCAGCGCATAGCCCATAAGCC
>NZ_CALHHX010000106.1 GCF_938030685.1 uncultured Campylobacter sp.
CGCTTTTGTCCGTGAGCGCGGCGAGGAAAAGAGCGATAAGCTCCTCGAAGTTTTGTGCAATAACCAGGGCATCCTCATAGATCGGTTCCGCACCGAATACGATCTTGCCCGCGTCCGCGCCCTGCGTGAGGATGCCCGCGAAGCAGCGTTCGCCTCTGACCGAAAACAAAAACGGCAAGCACCCGCTCCAAAACGCGCTCACGGCGGCTCTTTCCGCATTGTTAACCGCGCACTCCAGGCTGTCTTTTTCAAAATCTTCGTAGCAAAATTCCGCCTCGTCCGCGCCCGGCGATGCATAATCCCTAGCGAATACGAACTAAACGGCGTCCGCAGCGTCGCTCAAAATTTCAAAAAAGCAAACGAAGCGGTAAAAATCTTCGCTTAAATTTTTAAATCTGCCGCCTAAAAATTCGCTTTGTGGCGGGCAAATTTCATTCCTGCTCCGTATCTGCCAGCCGTTTTGCGCGAGCGCGTCTATAAGTTCGTCAAAAATCATCTCGCCTCCCGTAATTTGGCGCCGATTATAGCATTTTACTCGGCGCAGCGACTAAATACGGCTAAATTTATAAAATTTTGCCTACCAGCCGCGCATAAAAAGAGAAATTTTATAAATTCGGCTAAAAATAAAATGACGTTTCCAAATCGCCGCTAAATTTAGGCTCGGCAGAGGGTGTAAGCCGCAGATGAAAAACGGGCGTATCGCTTAAAATAGACGTATTGCCGAGGGGAGTGGGCGCGCCGCTAAAATTTGTGCCTCGGTATCCGCCTAAAATTTCCAAGCGGTACCGACCGCGCTTTACGCGAAAACTCAGGCTGTTTTGCTCGCTAATGCAGCTCATATCTTTAAAATAGCCGATGCCTGCGATATTTAGCGTGCCCGAGGAGTGAAAAACCCAGCCGCGAGAGATGATTTTCGCTTCGTTTTGTGCGAATATCTCCTCGCTCGCCTCGCCCACGGTAACCGCAAAATCGTAATAATCGCTGCGGACGCCCGATATCGGCACCGCGATACCCTCTTCTGTGACCGCGCCCCCGTGCTCGGTCTGCGTAAAATAGGCAAGAACATCGCCGCTCGCAAGCCCGTGCTCATCCAGATAGCGCGCGAGTAGCGCGGGCTCGTACACCACGAAGCCGTCCAGCTCGGAGAAAATTCGCTTTTTCATTTACGCCTTTCTTTGATCACCGTGCGCGTCGTACGCAGAAATTTTACCGTCCATTTGCTCTCTTTATATCTGTTTTGCAGCACCGATGAAATTTTACTATCGTGCTTGCAGCAAGGATAAAATTTTATCCTTGCGATCGCGCCGCAGATGAAATTTAAACTCCATTTTGCGCTCAAATTTACAGCCCGCGGTTTTTCCAGCCGCCGCTCATACCTTGGCATCTGTCTACAAGCCAGCGCCCATCCTTGCGCACGAGCAGGAAGCGGCGCGCAAAGCCGTGTTCGTCCTTGGCGTAGATATAAATTTTATTTTTACTCTCGCATTCGGCGTCCGTTAGCTCGTACCCGCCGTAGGTGCCGCCCTCCATCATCGAAAATGAGATGCCCTCGGGGCGGAAGCCGCTGCGCCTAATGGGCGTGCAGTATCGCGCAAAGAGCTCGTCGCATCTGCGCTGCACCTCGCCGTCGTCTGCGTCATCAATTCGCGATGTGGCAAATTTCTCCCATTCGCTCATCGCCGCGAAAAACGCGAGCAGCGCATCGCGCGTCGCCGTCAGATCATCTGGATCAAGCTTCTTTTTGCTCTTTGCGGCGTCTCTTTGCGCCTGTTCGAATTCCGCAATTTGTTCCTTGCTAAACCGCCCGCCGTCTAGATAAAACTGGATTTTGGTATCCGCCGCAGCTAATAGCCCTGCAAAGCTCACGCGTGAATTGACCAGGCGCAGCGATTTTAGCTTTGGGATTTGCACGATCGCTTTTAGCCCCTCGTCCATGATGCTGACGTTTTCGATACCGACGTGCTCAAGCTTGGCGTGCCTCGCAAAATATCTAAAGCCCTCGCCGCTTATCTTATCGCTATCTTGTAAAAACAGATACGCAAGCTTCGGCAGCGTGGCTAGATGCTGCAGCGCCGCGTCCGTGATAGCCGTGGCTATAAAGCCCATATTTACGAGGCTTTTTACCTCACAGATGCGGCGCACCATCTCATCGGTGAGTGCTACGTTTTCGTAGTGATGGCCTTTGCAGTAGCGCTCGCTAACCGCGTCCAAAGCCTCCTGCATCGTGATCTGCTTCATCGGCTATCCTTTAAAATTTGATTTTAAAATTTTAGTGAAATTTTACGATTTACGCAAGCGCTTAAATTTATGGCGCGGATTTGCACGCGCAGCGCGATTAAATTTTGCGCCGACGAGCGCTAAATTTTAGCCGCCGTCCACTCGCTTAAAATTTTACTAAAATCCTCTATCATCGCGGCGAAATCATACTCAAGCTTGCTTTGCTTTTGCGCAATCTGCCTTAGCGCCGTCAAAAAATACTCGCCCATCTTTCGCTTTTGCTCCATGGGCGCTAGCTCGCTAAATTCGCGCTCGAAATGTATCAGCGCGCTCGTTTTGCCCGTGTTTTTTCTAAACGGCGAATACTCAAAGCGGTTCCGCAGATAGTAACCGCCCGCGCGCCGCTCCTCCTCGCTCATCATCTCGCACAGTAGCTCCCACGCGCGCTGCGAGCTTATGCGTGGCTTATCGGGCGCGATGATGTAGTTGGTTCGGCAGTGCTCGTCATCAAAACTAAACGCGCATTCCAATTTTATGTAGTTGATTGTCGAGCCGTAAATTTTAGGGCGCATTTTGGCGTTAAGCGCCGGTTGAAGTTTCTCAAATAGGCTTTCTATCACGGCGCGCGAGCTCTCGTAGCAGTTGCTGATAGCGCGCGTGATGCGGACCGGGTTTTTGGCTATCCAATTGCGCTGGCTGTTTAGCTTGAGGTCCAAAATATCCTCTTTTACGGGGCGCGCGAGCGTTTTGCCTGCCGCATCCGGGCCGGTGTGAAAGATAGTATCGCCGTCTTGCATCGTAAGCCCCGTTTTGCGCTTCGACCAATATGCCTCGACGAAGCGCGGCTCGCCGTGCGCATTTAAAAAATATGTCGCGGGCTGCCCGTTGTAAAATTTCCCGCGCAGCGCCTCCAAGCTCTCTCGCTCGCCCCAGCCTACGATCGCTAGGCATTCGCAAATTTTAACGGCCTTGTTCCACTCGCTAGCGTTTTTATAAAAGGCGTAGCGGTCAAATTCGCCCAGCAGCCGCTCGCGAATTAAAATTTGATCCCAAGCGCGCAGAAAAATTTCTAATTCGGCGAGGTTTTCTATCTCATAAATTCGCTTTAAAATTTCGTTCATTTTCGACCCTTAAATTTGCCTTCGCAGCGTAAAATCGCCTCCGAGTTTTACGGCTCGCTTCAGGCGCGCTTTGCTCTAAATAAACTCGCGGTCGCTGCAAGGCAGAATTAGCTTTTTTTGCGGCAACGCTTTTCTTCGATACCGCTTTGTCCTTGCCTACGCGCTAGCTCGTCAAGTAGGGCGTCCGGGTGGATATTGTGCGCCCCAAGTGCGAGCAGAAGGTGAAATAAAAGATCCGCTCCCTCGTAAATCACGTCGTATCGCGGCTCGCCCGCTCTGTGCTCGCCGAAGCCCTCGCGCGCGACGTCTGCGTAAAACTCGCTGCGCGAGAGGTCCTTGCACGCCAGCGCGAACTCGCACGCCTCCTCGGCGATCTTTTTGAGATAGGCGTTTTCGCCCTTCGCGTAGAGCGAGGCGACGTAGGAGAGTGCGGACTCGCCGTTTAGCTTGCGATCCAAGCAGACGTGATAAATTTCGTCCAAAATGCCGTACGGGCTTTTTTCTATAGAGTTTTTTAGCGCATAATTTTGCGAGACGGCGTATAAATTTTGCTCGCTGCACTCTGCGGCGGAATTTGTGAGCGTGGAATTTGCCGCAGCGGGGCTTTGCATTGTGGAGCTCTGATTGCTGCAGTAGGTAGTAGAATTTTGGGGCGCGTAATCCGCCGAGCCGTCGCAAGCTACGGAATTTTGCCCTGCGCGGGAATTTGTGGAATTTTTCTGCACGAGAGAGGTTGCAGAGCCGTGCTCTGCAAAATTTATCGCGCCGCAAGCGTTCGGGCTCTGGATATTTTCGCCGCATTTTTGCAGCGAAATCTCTTTGAAAAAACAGCTTCGCGCGCCCGTGTGGCAGGCGGATCCGCCGCACTGCTCGATTTTAAGCAGCAGCGCGTCGTTGTCGCAGTCCAAAAACGCGGATTTTACGAGCTGAACGTGACCGCTCTCCTCCCCCTTTTTCCAGATGCGCCTCTTACTGCGCGAGAAGTAGTGCGCGTAGCCCGTTTGCAGCGTTAGGCCTAGCGCCTCTTCGTTCATATACGCGAGCATCAAAACCGCGCCGTCACCCGCGTCCTGCACGATCGTGGGGAGCAGCCCGCCTAATTTTTGCCAATCTACCTTCATCTTTGATCCTTAGTTTACGAAGTCGCGCGCCCTGAATTTAGCCGCCGTACGCGGAATTTAAGTTATGAATTTACGAAGCGGCGAGCCTCGTAAATTTAAAGAGTAAACCTGGCGGCTAAATTTTAAGCGACCGCTAGGCTTAAGCTGCGACGAGTGTGAGTTTTGCTAATCGCGAGCAATCGCGCTCGTCGCTAATATTAACTTGCGAAATCGCGAGTTAAGTTTATGCGCCCGGAGCGGGCTTGCTTTAAATCTCGCTATTAAATTTAGTTCGCGAAATCGGAGCGCACAGCCTCCTGAAATTTTAATTTTCCCGCTCGATGGCGCTTTGCTTCGCCTTATCTTTCGTATCGACCCAGATATTAGGCACCGCGCCGCCCGGCGTTAGGAAAA
>NZ_CALHHX010000107.1 GCF_938030685.1 uncultured Campylobacter sp.
GGCGAGACGTTTAAAATTTGCGCCACTAGGCTCTGATAGGACTCGGCGAGCACAGGGCCGAGCGCTACGGTAAATTCTTTGATCTCATTTAGCGCCGCTTCTTTTTGCACGGGGCGGGCGAGGTCGTATTTTTTAGCGATTCTTCGGATCAGAAACTCCCCGCTCTCCATGCCGCTAGCATAAATTTGTTCTAGCTCGCGCACCTTGCCCGCAACTATCATATCCGCAGGATCGGCACCGCCGCCGATTATAGCGACGCTTGAGTCGATCTTATTCAGACACAAAAGCCGTGCCGATTTTATCGCCGCATTGATGCCCGCGGCGTCGCCGTCGAAGCTAAGCACGACGTTAAGCTCCGCGCGCTTTATAAGCGGCAGATGAGCGGGCGTCAGCGCCGTGCCGAGCACCGCTACGGCGTTGTCGATACCCGCTTGATGCAGCATGATGACGTCCATGTAGCCCTCGGTGATGATGAGGGTTTTTTTGGCGATCGCGCTTTTTTTCGCAAGGTCGAATGCGTAGAAAATTTTAGATTTATCAAACACCGCGCACTGCGGCGAATTGACGTATTTAGCGGGATTATCGCTTATCGTGCGGCCGCCGA
This sequence comes from uncultured Campylobacter sp., assembly GCF_938030685.1. Classification (GTDB taxonomy): domain Bacteria; phylum Campylobacterota; class Campylobacteria; order Campylobacterales; family Campylobacteraceae; genus Campylobacter_B. Next base: position 605 of record NZ_CALHHX010000107.1, read on the forward strand.
AGCCTACGAGCTTGCTTGCGTGGTTGTAGATCGGAAAGGTGATGCGCTCGATGAAGCTTGCGTAGAGCCCGCGCTCGTTTTGCTTCACCGCGCCCGCATTTAACGCATCTTGCGGCGGAATTTCTTCGTTTTGCAAAACTCTGATCGTCTGCGCACTAGCTCCTGCGTATCCAAGGCCGAATTTGCGAATGCTTTGATCGCTCAGTCCGCGATCGTGTAGGTATTTTACGGCGGCGGGATTTTGATAAAGGCAGCTTTGGTAGTAGGCGTTTAAAATCCCGAGCACCTTCTTCTCTTCGCTGCGTTCCTGGACTTTAGCGCCGGTGTATTGCAGCGCGAAATTATACATCCCCGCAAGCTTTTCGACCGCTTCGGGAAAGCTTATCTTTTCGTAATCTTGGATAAATTTAATCGCGTTGCCGCCGGCCTTGCACGAAAAGCAGTGAAAAATTCCAAGCTTTGAACTCACGCTCATGCTCGGGTGCGAATCGTCGTGGAAGGGGCAGACGCCTACGAAATTTGCGCCGCTGCGCTTAAGCGGGACATATTTTTCTACGACGTCTACGATATCTACGGTGGCCAGCAGATTTTCTATGCTTTCGTTTTTAATCATAAGCGAAATTATACCCGCACTTTGCTATAATTGCCCTTTATTTTTGCGACGAGGTTTGATTTGGATAATTTTTTCTTAGACGATCGCGACCCGATTTTCGGGCTTATCATGCTGATAAGCATAATCTTACTGGTGTCGATTCTAAGCTACATTTGGGGAGTTTTTTCTAAAAAAAACGAGAGGCAGAGCTTAGAGAATTTCATCAAAAAATTTGACACCCTAGACGCGCTTAGCACCGAGCATAGACAGCTTTTAGCAAGCCCGCAAATCGACATCCCGACGCTTGGAATTTTAGCTAGCTCTTTCGTCAAAAGCGGCGACTTCGAGCGCGCGATAGAAATTTATCTAATCGCGCTAAGTAAGGCTAGCGGCGGCGTGCAGAGGGAGTTTATCCTCACCAATCTCGGTATCGTATATTTCAAAGCGGGCTTTTTGGGGCGCGCCGAAGAGGTGTTTTTGCAGGCGCTGAAGCTACGCCCCAGAAACAAAGAGGCTCTTACGCATCTTACGGTGATTTATGAGCGGCTCAAGCGCTTTAATGAAGCGCTTGAGGTGCTTGACGCGCTACGCGAGCAGGATGCCGAAGTATATGCTCAAAGCCAGTTCGAGCGCGCGCAAATTATCGCAAACGACGCCAATACGCCGTTTAATAAAAAGATCTCTAAAATTTCAAAGCTAAACTTCAAAGGCGCGGGGCGGTTTTGCATGGAGCTTTTTATCAAAAACAAAGAGCCTATGGAGGGTTTCGATCGCTTCCCGCCGATTGAGCAGGCGATCGATCTGATCTATGATTCCCCTGCGGCGGTAAATACGCAGGATGCGGAGTACAATGCGCTTTTTTACGCGCTTGGAAAAAGCGATCAAAAGCCGCAGAGCGCGAGTAAAATTTTTGAGATTAACGCGCTTATGGCTATGAAAGACGCGGGCTTTGAGGACGCCAGGCTTAGCTTTAGCTACACCTGCGCGAAGTGCAAAAGCTCGGTGGGGCTCTTCTCGCACCGTTGCCCAGTCTGCTATGAGCTAGGCAGCATGGAGATCAGGGCGCAAATTTCGGAGAAAACCGGTGAAATCGGTCAAACTTTTTAGCGACGGTAGCTGCCTCGGAAACCCGGGAGCGGGCGGCTGGGCTTATATCTTGCAATACGGCGACGCGATAAAAAAGGCAAGCGGCGCAGAGGCGATGACAACGAATAATCAAATGGAGCTAACAGCCGCTATAATGGGGCTTAGCGCGCTTAAGCAACCCTGCCGCGTCGAGCTTTTTACCGACAGCGAATATGTCGTTAAAGCGATAAATTCCTGGCTCGCAAAATGGGTCGTTACCGATTTTAAGGGCAAGAAAAACGCGGATCTGTGGCGCAGATACCTTGCGGCGGCGGCACCTCACGAGATCAGGGCCTCGTGGGTCAAGGGGCATGCGGGACATCCGCAAAACGAGGAGTGCGACGCTATGGCTCGCGCGGC
>NZ_CALHHX010000108.1 GCF_938030685.1 uncultured Campylobacter sp.
TCGGCGGCGACCGCTTCGGCAATTTCGAGCGCAGATTGCCTGATAAAAAGGGGCGAATCTGGCGCGAGTGCGATATCGAGTATCGCGGCGGCGCGCGCGGCGCGAAGCGGCTGATATTTTCAAATGACGGGCTGATCTTCTATACTGCCGATCATTACGAAAGCTTCGAGCGCGTGCAATGAGTTTAAATTTTAAAACGCGCAGCGCCGCAAAGATCATCATCGACGGCGCAAATATCAGGCGCAAAGATCAAATTTTCGCACTATTTGCCGCAGCGCTGGATTTCAAGCCCGAATACGTCGCAAATTTAGACGCGCTCTACGACGTGCTTGGCGAGCGGGGCGGACGGATCTTAGTCGTCATAAAAAGGGGCGAAATTTTAAAGCTAAGGCTGGGCAAATTTTATGATATTTTGCTGGATGTTTTGCGCAGCGGCGAGGCGAAAATTTTAATGCTATGAGTTTTTGCGGCGCCCTCGTCATCTCAAATCTAAATTTTGCCGAGGCAAAGGTAGGTTTGTTTCGGCGCAGTTTCGAGCGTGCCGTTAAATTTGCGAATTTTAGAGCTTATTAAAAGAGGCGATTTTGGAAATTTCGCTCACAAAGCTCACGCGGTCAAATTTAAACTCAAGCCCATACCGCCAATCTTTGCGGCGCAGGTTTTTAAACTCGTAAAGCTTAACCGTCTCCGTTTCGAATTTAATCTTAAGCGCGAGATACCAGCAGTTCCAGATCCCACTCGGACAGCCCAGTAGCACGGCGTTTCGCTCATCTTGCGCCAGATCAGCCTCAAGCGCCGCACGTAAGAATAGCTCCTCAAAATCGATCAAGTTTAAGTAGGCGTAGTCTCCCGCGACGCTAGCTTGCCCGTCCTTTGCCGCAAAGCTTTGCTCGCGCTGCCTAATCAGCTCAAGCAGGGGCTCGCCGTTTATTTTGACGACGACTTCGGTAAGGCCCTCGCCGTTCATATCGTAATCGTTTAGGTAAAATTTAATACTATCCATGCGGCAATCTCGCTAAATGATCTGTTTTGCGCCGTATTTGCACCGGTCTGCTAAAATTTTGTCGCAGTTTAGCGAATTTGAAGTGAAATTCGGTTGAAGATCAAGAAATTCGCCGATAAAGCACAAAGAGAATGGATATTTCGTAAAATTTAATGATTTTGAACTCGCAGAGCTTGCTTTTGGTGAGCGCAAGCTCAAATTTGCAAAAAAGCTAAATTTGTGCAGACGAAAGAAGCAAAAATAAAAGGTTAAATATCATCGCAGATCAAAGAGATCGAAACAAGGGTTAAATTTTGCTATGGATAAAGAAGCCGAAATTTAGAAACGAGGGGTTAAATTTAATTCGCTTTTGCGGGCGCTTAAATTTAACCCCGCCGCGGCTACATCATTTCGCCACTTTTGTGCTCGTGCTCGGTGTAGGTTACCGGAATATCCTTCTTGCCTTTTCCCGGTGTATACACTCCCTCTCCGCGTTTGAAAAGAAGCTCGATACCTTCGTCGTTCGTAAGCATTATGCCGCTTGCGGAAGCCGCGCGTTTAAGATTATGCTTTTTGCCTTTTTCGTCGGTTAACACGCCCGTTGCGAACATATCGTTCGAGCTAAGGCTGATGCGCTTATCTCCGGTCTCTCCTAGTAGAAATACGATCGTGTGCGCTACAGACTCTTGCTTTTGCTGCGGAGCCGTATCGGCCTTAGGTTGGTTGCATCCGCTTAAAATCGCGATTGCCGCTAATGACGAGAATACAATTCGTCTCATTTTTTCTCCTTTAAAAAAAGTTCGCGAATTATATAGCCAAAAAGTAAATCCTAGATTTCGCGACTTTTTATTTAATCAAAGATTAACCCAAATTTAGTAAAATTCCAGCTGAAAACATCCCAAATAAGGAGAACCTTATGGCAGTAAAAATCGCAATTAACGGCTTTGGAAGGATCGGTAGGTGCGCGGCTAGAATTGCGCTAAGCAGGGACGATGTGGAGCTTGTGGCGATCAACGATACCGCTAAGCGCGAGCTTACGAGATACCTGCTTCAATACGACACCGTTCACGGCGAGTTTCGTAAAAAAGTAGAAATTCTAAGCGACGAATGCATAGCCGTAGACGGCAAAAAAATCCGCGTCTATTCCACCAGAGAGCCTGCGGAGCTTGATTTTGCGGGCGATGGTGCAGAAGCTGTGCTTGAATGTACGGGTGCGTTTTTAACGAGCGAAAAATGCAAGCCGTTCATAGATAACGGTATCGGCGTAGTCGTAATGAGCGCGCCTGCCAAGGATGATACGCCTACTTTCGTAATCGGCGTTAATGAGGGCGCTTATGCAGGACAGCGCGTCATCTCAAACGCTAGCTGCACCACTAACGGCCTGGCTCCGATTGCAAAAATTTTAGACGATGAGCTTGGTATCGAAAAGGGTCTTATGACGACGATTCATGCCTATACGCACGGACAGAGCCTAGTCGATGTAAAAGCCAAGGACTTTCGCCGTTCACGCGCCGCAGCTCTTAATATCGCTCCGACCACGACGGGTGCGGCAAAAGCGATTAGTAAGGTACTTCCGCAGCTAAGCGGTAAGATGCACGGACAATCTGTACGCGTGCCGGTGGCTAACGTTTCGATGGTTGATCTAACGGTGCTAACGCGTAAACAGACGAGTGCTGAGGAGCTAAATGAAATTTTCCGCCGTTATGCCGCTAAAGAGATGAAAGGAATTTTGCTCGTAGACGACGATAGCCGTGTCAGCAGCGATTTTTGTACCTCAGAATACTCCAGCATCGTAGCTAGCGACTGCACGCAGGTAATTGACGGCAATCTGATAAAAGTGATGAGCTGGTATGACAACGAGTGGGGATATAGCGAGCGCCTTATCGATTTAGCCCTATATGCGGCAAAAAGAAGGAAATAAGATGGGCGAAATTCTTTCGATTAAAGATTTGAAATTTAAAGACGGCGCGCGCGTTTTTATCAGGTGCGATTTTAACGTGCCGATGGATGAGTTTTGCAATATTACGGACGATCGCCGCATCCGTTCGTCTATCCCTACTATTAAATATTGCTTAGACGAGGGCTGCGCGGTAATTTTAGCCAGTCATTTAGGGCGCCCAAAAAACGGATACGAAGAAAGACTTAGCCTAAAGCCTGTGGTAAAGAGGTTATCTAGGCTTTTGGAACGCGAGATAAAATTTGTCTCCGATGTCGCGGGCGAGGAGGCAGGAGCTGCGGTAAATTCGCTTAAAAAGGGCGAAGTGCTTTTGCTAGATAATCTGCGCTTTGAAAAGGGCGAGAGCAAAAACGACGAAGCACTAGCTAAGAGGCTTGCAAGCTACGCGGAATTTTATATCAACGACGCTTTTGGCGTATGCCACCGCGCGCATGCTTCGGTAGAGGCGATTACGAAATTCTACGATGAGGCGCACAAGGCGGCGGGATTTTTGCTGCTAAAAGAGATAAAATTTGCCAAAGACCTTATTAAAGATCCTGCACGTCCTTTTGTAGCCGTAACGGGCGGCAGCAAAGTAAGCGGCAAGCTTCAGGCGCTTAAAAATTTACTTCCTAAAGTCGATAAGCTCATCATCGGAGGCGGCATGGCATTTACGTTTTTAAAAGCCGTCGGATATGACATTGGTAATTCGCTTTTAGAGGAGGATCTTATATCTGACGCACTAAATATCTTGCGCCGCGGCAAAGAGCTTGGGGTTAAAATTTATATCCCTGTCGATGCCGTCGCAGCTCCGCAATGCTCGCAAGATGCCGTTACAAAAAAAGTTACCGTCCAAGAAATTCCAAGCGATTGGATGGGGCTAGATATCGGGCCTGCGACCGTAGCGCTTTTTAAAGAAGCCCTAGACGATGCGCAAACGATCTGGTGGAACGGACCGATGGGAGTTTTTGAGATCGATAAATTCGCTCGCGGCAGCCTGCATATATCGCACGCGATCGCAGATAGCGACGCCACTACCGTAGTGGGCGGCGGCGATACCGCAGATGTTGTCGAACGCGCTGGTAACGCTGATGATATGACTTTTATTTCTACCGGAGGCGGCGCGAGCTTAGAACTCATCGAGGGCAAGGAGCTGCCGGGTGTGCGAGTGCTTACTACTAAAACGGAGCTACGATGATACTGGCGGCGAATCTTAAATGCAACCATACTCGCGCTAGCTTTGAGCGGTACGCTAAAGCTTTAGATGAAGGCTTAGCGGGCGGAATTGCGCGCGAGGATGAAATTTTGGTTTTTCCTCCCGCTAGCGCATTTTGTGCGGGGGCAAAAAATTTCATCCAAGGCGCGCAAAATTTCTATCCTGCCGCGCACGGCAGCTTTACGGGTGAGATCGGTGGCGATATGCTGGCGGAATTTGACATCAAAACCGTTCTTATTGGGCATAGCGAGCGGCGCACTATTTTGGGCGAGAGCGCGGAGCTGATAAGAGAGAAATTCGGTTTTGCCGCGGCGCAGGGCTGGCGCATCGTTTTTTGCGTCGGCGAGGATGAGGCGGCATTCGCGCAAGATCGCAGCGAGGATTTCGTAGCGGCACAGTTTGAGGGTATCGATCTGAAATATCCGAGCTTAGTACTAGCCTACGAGCCCGTCTGGGCGATCGGCACGGGCAGAAGCGCGCAGTGCGAGCAGATCGAAAGAATGCTAAATTTCTTGCGTGCTAAAAGCCCCGCGCCGCTACTTTACGGCGGCAGTGTAAATGCGGAAAATATCGCAAAAATTTGCGCGATAAGAGGTTGCGACGGGGTGTTAGTGGGCACAGCAAGCTGGGACGCCTCTGGCTTTTTGGAACTTATACGCGTTGTCTCGCATCGCTATACTTCGTTGCCTTAAAATTTTGCTCGGTCATTACCTAATAGGGTAACTCCCGTCGCAAAATTTTAAGTCGCCTAGTCTAGCTTTGCGATACTGCCGCTATCAAATTTGGGTTCAAATTTGAATTGCAATTTTTAAGTCTAATTGCGAAGGATTTTGAGATGATTTTTGGGGCTTTGCAGTTAAAATTTTGCGTAGGCTAGACATATAGTTTGCCGAGCAAAATTTTAACAAAATCGCCAAAAAGCGCTCAAAAGCCAAGCAAAATAGAAAGGAGAAATAATGATTTTAAAAGGAAAAAAGGGCCTCATCGTCGGCGTCGCTAACGCCAAATCCATCGCTTACGGCATCGCCGAAGCTTGTCACGCCCAGGGTGCGCAAATGGCGTTTACCTACCTAAACGACGCGCTAAAAAAACGCGTAGAGCCGATCGCGGAGGAGTTTGGGAGCAAATTTGTCTATGAGCTTGACGTAAACAACCCCGCTCATCTTGACGGTCTTGCGGATCGCATCAAAGCAGACCTCAGTGAGATAGATTTCGTCGTGCACGCGGTAGCCTACGCGCCAAAAGAAGCGCTAGAGGGCGAGTTTGTAAACACGAGCAAAGAAGCCTTTGATATCGCGATGGGCACGAGCGTGTATTCGCTACTAAGCCTCACGCGCGCGGTGCTGCCGGTGCTAAAAGAGGGCGGCTCTGTTCTCACGCTAACCTACCTCGGAGGGCCGAAATTCGTGCCTCACTACAATGTCATGGGCGTCGCAAAAGCAGCGCTTGAAAGCTCTGTTCGCTACCTGGCTCACGATCTAGGCGCGAAAAATATCCGCGTAAACGCTATCAGTGCGGGTCCGATCAAAACGCTTGCTGCAAGCGGAATCGGCGATTTTAGGATGATTTTACGCTACAACGAGGTAAATAGCCCGCTTAAACGCAACGTCACGACGCAAGACGTCGGCAAAAGCGCGATATACCTGCTTAGTGACCTTGCTAGCGGCGTGACCGGCGAGGTGCACTACGTCGACTGCGGCTACAACATCATGGGCATGGGTGACGTGGCTACCGACGCCGAGGGCAACACGATCCTAGCTTGGGACGCAAAATAATCTACTGATATAAATTTGGCGGGGCGACTCGCCAAGTCCTTCTTTTAAATTTCATCAAATTTGACCAAAGGACGCGCGATGAGGCTTTGGGCGAGCTTATAGATGCAAATGAGCTGAGCTGGGCGCTAATAGAAGAGTGGCTAAAAGAGGCCAAAAATAGCTATGAGATTTTACCGCGTGACGAGGGTAGGGCTCAAAGCGAGCTTTTGGGACTTCAGGTCACCACACGCTCGCCGATGGGAGCGCTTGTATACGGCTACGGCGGTATCGTGGTAGACGGCGGTTGGCTGCGCGTACTTGGCTCTGGATGTGAGCAGATGAAGCGCGGAATTTACGGTTTCAACCTTGGCAAAAGCTTTAGCGAGGCTGGGTAGATGCCTAGTTATTTGCTCGTGGCGGACGATATTTGGGGCGGATTTTTCGCGATAAACGGCGGCGCATTTGATGGCAAAGCGGGCAACGTCTTTTACTACGCACCAGATAGCAGTAAATTGGAAGATACACAGCTTAGCTACTCGCGTTTTTTACTGGGCACTTTGCGGCGATATATCTAAATTTTACGAGCTTTACCGCTGGGATGGCTGGCGCGATGACGTGAGAAAATTTAGCCTTGATAGGGTGATGTTTGTCTTGCCGCCGATACTTTGGCAAGATGCCGATGTAAAACTAAAGCTAAAAGAGATAAAAAAAGACGGCATGGACATAGACGAGTACTTTGCTTCTATTTTTAGCGGCGGCGAGTAAATTCAAATTTGGCGGGAACCAGCATAGGCTCTTACCGCGCACGTCTTGATAGTTGATTTATGCTTTAGCCCTTGCAATCTCATTCACTCGCAGGCGGCTGCTAAAATTTGCCGCGCGAGTTAATAAATTTAAACAAATATCC
>NZ_CALHHX010000109.1 GCF_938030685.1 uncultured Campylobacter sp.
AAAGCGCGGCTAAAAATATCACGACGCTCATCCCAAAACCGATGAAAAGCGCACTTGCGACGCTAAGCGCGAAGCTTCCGAGGCTGAAGGCAAGCACGAAAATAAGGATCGTGCCGGGGCAGGGCACAAGCGCCGCTGCAAGCGCGATAAGCCACTCGCGACCTTTCTCGCCGCCGCCAGTCGCGCCATTTTGCAGCGAGCGAGACGAGGGTTGGTTTTTGAAATTTGTAGAATTTAAAGCCTTTTTTTGCTCGTTTTGGCTAGGCGAGTTTTCTTGTAAATTTGCGGTTAAATTTGAATCCGAATTTAGCTCTGCCGTTGCGGCGCCTAAATTTTTAGCATCCAAATACTGCGCGGATTCGCCGCTTTGGATATTAAATTTAGAAAATTTATAACTCTTTGACGCTACGTGAGCGGAATCCCTGGTGTTTGCAAATGCCGTATTTTTTAAGTGCGCGTCCGTTTCTGCGGTGTTTGCGGCGGAAGCGCAAGCGGCGCAGGAGCAGCCCGCATCGTGGCGAGCGCCCGACGATCTTACGCGGCGAGCTTTGTCGTAGATGATGAGCGCAGTTATGACGATGATCAGAAGCGCCGAAATTTTCGTGGTGATCGAGGCGGAGTTTGCAGAGACGAGCCCTGCGACATTTTGCAGTACGAACATGCTCGCGCTTACTAAAACGAGCGCTCCTAGTACGTGTAGAAGCCCGATTTTAAGGGCAAATCCGAAGGCTTTGACGTAGCTGCCGCCATGGGCTAGGAAATAGCTCGCCGTTAGCAGCTTCGCGTGCCCAGGACCCGCCGCGTGGAAAAAGCCGTATATGAAAGAAAGCGCCAAGACCCATAGGATGGTGCTCGCGCTTGCATGCTCGCTGCTTGCGCGAAACGCCGTTTTGAGACTTTTCATAAAATCCATCGTCTTTTGCGCGACAAATCCCAGCGAGACCTCTTTGTGCTGCTCGCTTGAAATCTCGTCGCTACCGGATGTGGCGCCGTTTTTGCTCGCGCTATTTTGCTCTAAATTTAAAGAACTCTCCTCGGGCGGTGTCGCGAGATTTTGCGTAGAATGCACGGAATTTAAAGAATTATCTCGCCTCGCAGCAAAATTTTCGCTCACGCCTTTATCTGCAAGCGCCGTAGAATTTGCGGGACCACCTTTTGCTTGCGCGTCCTTTTTGGCGGCTTTATTGATCTGCGCGATAGCATCCGAAGCGGCGATATTTTTTTGCGCCTCCGCAGTCGCCTCCGAAACTATGTCGCCGACGGATCTTTGGTTTGATCTGCGTGCTGAGCTGGAATTCGGTTTAGCTTGGCCGCCTTGCACAAGTTTATCCTCTGAGCTCGCAAGGCTCTGCTGGCTAGATGCAAGACCGCTCTGCGTTAAATCAGAGCTCGGCGCGCTTGAAATCGGCGGTTTTTTATCTGCGATCTTTGGCTTTTCGCCGCTAAATTCTATAAAAGTGGTGGCTAAATTTGAATTAGGCTTCGCTACAAAGCCCTCGCCCAGATTAATGGGCTTATCGTCAAGCATTTTGAAATTGAAAAATCCCTGATCGTCGTTAATGGAAATTTTAAGAACGCGACCGTTTCGCAGCTCGAAGCCGACCTTTTGATCAAATTCAAACACGAGTCTGCCCTTTTTGATGAGGCTTATTGCGTTTTTAAAATTTCCCTTGATCTGCGTGCCTACGAGGTTGCTAAGCGCAGGCTTTGCGTTTTTTGGCGCTTGATCGTAGAATTCCGCCTCGCAAAGATAGTTTTTGGGGGTTAGATAATCGGTCATCGCCTTAGTTATCTCGGCAAGCTCGCTATTTTCAAGCTTGCCGTTGGAATTTATATCGTAGGTCTGCATTATGACGTCGGTAAAATTTTGAGAGAAAAGCCACGAAAAATGCAGGCTCACGATCTTGCCGTCTTGTGCGACAGGGGTAATGCTAACGTGCGCAGTAGGCGTGTATAGGGCGCACAGAGCGCACGCAAATATCCGCGAGCTAAAGATCGCGGATAAAAGTAAAATTTTAATAAATTTCATCAACTACAAATTTTCTCCGAAAACGTCGATCGTCTTTTTCATCGTCTTGTACCAATCTAGCGGCAGCTGATCGATCTCCATTACCTTTGCGCCTGTTTGCGCGGCGATAGTTTGCGCTGCCTTTTTGGAAAACTGCGGTGCGACGAAAATCACCTTGATCTTTTCCTCTTTGGCTTCCTCGATTAGCTCAGCCAAATCCGCAGGCTTAGGCTCTTTGCCCTCTACTTCGACTGCGATCTGCTCCAAATCGTATCGGTGCGCGAAATAGCCCCAAGACGGATGATAAACCATAAATTTCTTTCCCTTGACGCCCGCTAATTTCTGCTTTGCGTAATCGTCTAGCTCGTCAAGCTTTTTAGCAAATTTATCGAAATTTGCTTCATAAATTTTAGCATTCTTAGGATACTGTTTGGTTAACGCGTCTTTAATATTTTTAGCTTGAATTTTTACAAGCTGCGGATCGAGCCATATATGTGGGTCTAAGCCGCCGTGATGGTGATGGTGCTCGTGCGCCTCGTGGTCTTTGTCGCCATGCTCATGATGCGCGTCATGATCGTGATCATCGTGATGTGCGCTATGATCATGTTCGTCGTGATGGTGATGCTCTGCCATAGCCATTTTGGTAATGCCATCTTCTGTGCGGATTATCTTCATCTTCGGATACGATGCGGCAAGCTTTGGTAGCCAGACTTCATCAAATTCTATACCGACTGCAAAATACAGATCGCTATTTTCTAGCATTTTCATCTCCGAAGGCTTAGGCTCGTATGTGTGCGGATCGGCGCCTTTGCCGACCATCGTATTTACCTGCAAAGTATCACCTGCGATCTGTTCAACAAAATACTTCGTAGGAAGTATGGTCGTGGTGACCGTAGGTTTGGCGAATGCTACGCAACTAGCTGCTAAAAGCGTGAAAACAAGCTTTTTCATAAAATTCCTTTCCAAAAAAATTGCGGAAGTATATCAAAAGCAACTTAGTTGCAACTTAATATAAATTTATCTAAATTTCGCTATCATCGCTTAAATTTTAAAAAAGGCGTAAAATGGATCCCAAAGATTTTTTAGCGAGTCACGATATCGCTCCTACAGCGCTTAGAGTGCATATCGTGCAGATCCTAAGCGAGAAAAAATGCCCGGTAAGCTATGATGAACTAGTAGAACAAACGGGTGCGAATAAAACCACGATATATCGCAATATAGCGCTTTTGGAAGAAAAAAATTTGATAATTACCAGCGAAAATAATCATAAAAGCTTTTATGAGCTCACCGACGGCGCAAAAGCGTATTTTGTCTGCGAAAACTGCCATAAAATGGAGGAGATTTCGATGCCAGCTTTGCCACAAAAAAATGTCAAAAGTGTACTCGTGCGAGGATTGTGCGACGAATGCGGCGGCTGAGGCGGGAAATTTAATAAAAAGCGCTCAAAGAAACTTAGCTAAAACGCTAGGGCAAAATTTAACCGATTTTTAACGGATTTTTATAAAACAAACGATATAATCCGAGCGTTTCATATTTTAAAAGGGAAAATTTAGTGAATAAAAACGATACGATAAAAGCAATAGAGAAGTTTGTAAGTTCTCAAGAAATGACGATGTTTCGCCTGAAAAAGGGTATCTACGGCGATGCGATGAAAAACCTGGATCAGGTTTTTACGCCGTATAAGGAGTTTGCCGAGTTTTTCAAAAATCCCGCAAATAGACTGCAAGAGCTGTTAGGCAACATCGCGTACGAATCGATTTTAAACTACACTGAAGCAGGGCTATCACACTGTGAGAAGATCCACTCGATCTATTTTGCGGAATCCAAAGGATTTTTCAAAAGCGGGCTAAAGTATATCGAGCCTGATGCGACCGCGAGAGAAAGAGCCAAGAGCTATTACGACAAATTGCTGGAAAATAATGAGAAGCTTAACGAATATATCGATATCGGCTTGCAAAGGCTACATGGCTTAGAAGCGAAGGTTTTTGAGTAGGCTAGGTTAGCTTTGGGATTTGATTTGCGCGGCGAAATTCTATCGCAAATTCTTGGCGCTTAAAATTCTATGATTAAATTTCATACCTTTTACAGATTTCACTTATACTATTTAATTCCGCGTTAGCGCCGCTTTTAATTGCACATATGGTAATAGGGCGGCTTGAGCAATTCCGTGGCGGTAGGCATTATCCGATACGATCAAAGAAATAATCTAAATTTTTAAAGCTCAACGAAGCGGGTTAAAATAAGCAAGCTTGGCTAAATTCCGTGGAAGCGACTAAAGCAGGCTCTAACATAAACTAGTGCTTAGTTGGAGGTATGAATTTAAAATTTCGCGGTTAACGCGAACGAGAATTTAAAATTCTAGCGCTACTTTAGATTCCTTCGAAATGCAGAATTTTAAAGTAGGTATTGCGCCCGCAATAAGCAAAACGCAAGATTTGAAATTTTCTAAAAATGCTCGCTGCAAAGTAAAAATTTAAGAGCCAGGCTGCAGGGCGACGCAGCGTAAATTTTAATTTACTCTGTAGCGCAAAAGTGCATTCAGCAAGAAATATTTTGGAAGCGGAAGGGGCGATAGAGAGCCGAGATGAGTTATATTTATCGTGCTAATTGCATTATAGATATCTACAGTTATGTAGCCGATACGTAAAAATTATTTAGAGGTGTCAAGGTGGGAGCGTGCGGTATAAATTTTAACTCGTTTTGGCGCGCTGTTTTTATTTATCGCGCGCGGCAAATTTAAGCGGTTAAACTTATTGCGATTAGAAAATTCTAAACGCAGATTAAAGCTTAGCGGCGAAATCAGCCTTCCTAGCACTCTGCTGCATCTTAATTTCGCCGCTAAGAACTTTATTTATCTGCCTTTTCGGCTTTATATTGCGCTAGCAAGCTGCCTAGCTCATCTTTTATGCGAAGCTTTTCTTTCTTCATCGCATCAATCTCCAGATCGCTCATATGCACTCTGCCGGCCTGCGCGTCGGCGATCTTGTGATCCAGCTCGTCGTGCTTCTCAAAAAGCGAATCAAATCGTGCGTTTTTGCCTTTTAACTCAGTGATTAAATCTCTGTATTCATGAAACATGCCTACTCCTTTGAAAAATTTATTTAAGTATATCAATAAAGCGCTTAAAACCTAATTTTAGCTATCAAATTTAGACTGAATTTCACGCATGAGATTCCAGATTTTAAGAGGTAGAATTTTTAGCCTTTAAAAATTTAAAACAGGCAAATTTAAATGATAAAATTTTAAGAGCAGAGCTTTAAAGCCCTGCTGCTATTCGCTATTTTCGAGACGAGATTTTTAGGTTATGAAGCGAGCTGTGAATCTTTATGATCTATAATCGGCGTTGATTTTTACGTAGTCGTAGCTAAGATCGCAGCCGTATGCGCTAAACTCGCCGTCTCCGAGCCCTAAATCGCACCAGATCGTAAAGCTTTTTTGCTGCATCACGGCGTGAGCCGCAGCCTCGCGCGCGGCGTCCAGCTCGCGATTTTGCGCATCATAAAGCAGCACGTCGTCGTATTTGATACGCAGCTTTTCTTCATCGCATTCGATGCCGCAGGCGCCTATGGTCGAGGCTATGCGACCCCAATTCGGATCTTCGCCGAAGATCGCCGTTTTAACAAGCGGCGAATTGCTTAGCGCCTTCGCCGCCGTGCGAGCGTCTTCGGCATTTGCGGCACCGCTTACTTTAAATCGCACCAGCTTGGTTGCGCCTTCGCCGTCTTTTACCAGCATCAGCGCAAGCTCGCGCGTCAGGGTGTTTAGTGCGGACGCGAAAGCGTCCTTTTCATAGGCGCATTTCGCGCTGCAGCAGAGCATAATCGTATCGTTGGTGGAGGTGTCGCCGTCGACGCTTACTGTGTTGAAACTCTGCTCCGCCGCTTTTTTTAGCAGCTCGTCCATATCCGCGCGTGGGATTTTTGCGTCGGTTAGGACGAAGCAGAGCATGGTCGCAAGCGCGGGATTGATCATGCCTGCGCCCTTGCAAACGGCCGCGATGTGAAATTTCTCGCCGTTTTCTAAAGAAATTTCATATGCAAGCTCCTTTTTTATCGTATCTGTCGTCATAATGGCGGTGGCTAGGGCGTCCGAGTTTCGCGCCGAGAGGTTAAAATTTTGCGCGGCGGCGATAATTTTTTCCTTTTTAAGGCGGTATCCGATGACGCCGGTGGAGCTCATGATGGGGTTTATCAGAGAGATTTTTTTGCCAAGCTCGCTAAAAATTTCATCGATATCGGCGATTCCTTGCTCTCCGGTCATCGAGTTTGCGTTTTTAGAATTTACGAGGATAAAATTTGTTTTAAGCTCCCCGCCCGCGCGCTCTTGCGCCCTTTTGAAATGCCTAATCGGCGCGGCTTGAAATTTATTGCTCGTAAAGATCGCGCTTACGGCAAAGGGCTCGTCCGCGCGGATAAATCCCAGATCGTTCCCCTGTTTTTTAAAACCCGAATTTATGCCGTCAAAATAAAAGCCCTCGACGTTTTGCAAACCGCCCTCAAGCTTAGTTATTTTAAACATATCTCATCTCCTGTGGCTTGTATTTGCTGCGGATGAGTTTTTTAGTGTTGCGGATGCCCTCTGCCGTGCCGATGACTAAAAATTTCACCCCAGTACCGATGAGGTAGTCGCCATCCGGCATCGGAATGAAGCGGCTGTTGGGCTCTTTGATTCCCACGACGTCGGCGTTTGTAAAATCGCGCAAGCGAGTTTCTTTTAGACGCTTAAAGCGGATCCACGAAAAATCGGGCACCGTAATCTCCTCGATATCGATAAGCGAGTCCTTTTTATACAAAAATCGCTCCAAAATATTTTCCATATCAGGGCGTACACTAATCGCCGAAAGCCTTTGTGCGGCGAGCTTGGATGGCGAGACGATAGAATTTGCGCCGAGTTTTTTTAGCCTCTGCGTGTCGCTGTCATCATCGCTATTTGCCATGATGAAGTATGGGGTGATGCGACCAAGCTCCTTTTCGTATAGGCGCACCAGCGAGATTATCGCGATATTATCGGCTAAATTTGGACTTAGTGTGATGACGGATTTTGCAGATGACAGATGGGCTTTTAGCATCGTGGTTTCTACATGCGGTTCTCCTACGATGAAATATGGATAGCGGTTTTCTTCGGCGATTTTAGCTAGAGCGGGATCGGGGTCGATCACGACAAAAGGCAGATGATTTTCGCGAAACTGCTTGGCAAGCTCGGCGCAGTAGATGTTGTTGTAACAGATAATGTAGTGGTTTTTGAGCCTTGCGATGTTATTGATCATTCGTTGCTCCCTAAGTAAATTTTGAAGTTTGCCGTTTTTTATGACCTCGACAACGACGCCCAGGCAAAACGAAAAAGTTCCAAAGCCCATGAGGATGAATAAGACGGTAAAAATTCTACCCGCGGGCGATATCGGCGCTACTTCGGTAAAGCCTACCGTCGTAAAGGTCATGCCTGCTTGATAAAAGGCGTCTACGAGCGAAAAGCCCGCTATAAAGACGTAGCCTAATGTGCCGATTAGCATCATCAATACGATGGTTATCAGCGGTAAGCGGAATGGGCGTAGCTGGTCGTAAATTTCTGTGTAGAGGTTGATGTCCGGCTTAGTCGAGCCGGACCAGTCGAGGAATCGCTTGATCTTGTCCAAAACAGACATAAATTCCTCTTTAAGAGGTTATTTTGATTGTTTTTTCATAGTTCGTAGAGTTGAGGCGGCGACTTTGATTCGTCTGGTTGAGCCGTCTTCTAGCTGAACGCGGATGGTGCGTAGATTGACCTGGAATTTCTTTTTGGTTCTGTTATTTGCGTGGCTGACGTTATTGCCTACCATCGCACCTTTGCCGGTGATTGCGCATCTTCTTGCCATAATAAATCCTTGATGATTAAAATAAATGGCAATTATAGCGAAAAAATTTCAAATTATGCTTAAAATCCGCTGCGGTTTAAATTTAGCGAAATTTATGACAAAACTAAGTAAAATTTCGCATCTTGAAATTTTATAAGGAATCTTAATGTATGTAGCACCCAGCATTTTATCGGCGGATTTCGGCAGGCTCGCGGAGGAAATTCGCGCAGTCTGCGAAGCGGGCGCCGATCTCATTCACGTAGACGTGATGGACGGACATTTCGTACCCAATCTCACGATCGGACCGCTTGTAGCGAGCGCCGTGGCAAAGGCGAGCAGCAAGCCTTTAGATATCCATTTGATGGTCAAAAACGTGCCGTTTTTCGCCGATCTTTTTTTGCCGCTAAAGCCGAAATTTCTTAGCTTCCACATCGAGGAGGAGCAGCACCCGCTGCGCCTCATAGATCATATACGCCGCAGCGGCGTCTCGCCCGCGGTCGTGCTAAATCCGCATACTCCGCTTAGCGCGCTGGAGTTTGTCTTGAGCGAGGTCGATATGGTGCTTTTGATGAGCGTCAATCCGGGCTTTGGAGGGCAGAAATTTATCCCCTCGGCGCTTGAGAAAATTAAGCAGCTGCGCGAGTTGATAGATCGCAAAGGCGCAAAATGCCTCATCGAGGTCGACGGCGGCGTAAACGGGCTGAATATCGCAGATATCGACGAAGCGGGCGCCGACGTCGTGGTAGCGGGCAATTACATATTTTCTTCAAACGACTACGTAGAGGCGATCCGTGCGCTTAAAATTTAGGCGCGGCACAGGGTAAAATTTTGACGCATAGAATCGAAAATCTCATAAATTTACTGGCTCAAAAGAGCATAAATTATTACGATTTTATCTCAAAAGCAAGCGATATTGCCGAAATTACCGAGCTTTTCGAACCCAAAGACCTCTCGATGTGGCGGGCGCTGGGCATAGAGATAATAAAGCTAGATAACGGCAAAATCACGCTCAAAACCCGTGAGACGGATATTTTGGATGAAATTTTTTGCTTTGTGGACATCGAGACGAACGGCGGGCTCTCAAACGGCCAGATCATCGAAATCGGCGCGATAAAAACGCGCGGTACGCAGGAGCTGGATCGCTTCGAGAGCTTCGTTTACGCGCCCGTCGTGCCCGAAAATATCACGGAGCTTACGGGGATCCGCTCGGACGATCTGGTGGGCGCACCGCCGCTAGCTAGCGTGCTGGAGCGATTTAGACTGTTTTTAGGCGATAGCGTTTTTGTGGCGCACAACGTCAAATTTGACTACGGCTTCATCGACGCGAGCCTGCAAAAATGCGGCTTTGGAATGCTTTTAAATCGCAGGCTCTGCACCGTCGAGCTCGCGCGCCGCACGATCGAGGCACAAAGATACGGGCTCGGCTCGCTAAAAGAGCTTTTAGGCGTGCAAAACGTCCACCACCGCGCATTTAGCGACGCCATTTCCTGCTTTGAAATTTTTAAATTCGCTCTAAAGCGGCTGCCGTGGAGCGTGCAAAGCACCGAGGATCTGATACTTTTTAGCAAAACCGCAAAGAGCCTGGTGTTGTCTAAGCCGCAGATTTCGGAGCGCGGCGAGGGCGAAATTTTATAAATCGCATGCCGAATTAAGAGATGAAATTTTAGCGAAATTTCTCGCCGCCGTTTGAGAGATAAAATTTGCGCTTTTAAGCGGCGGTGCAAATTTAAAGCGCTACTGCGGCGAGATGTGATTGCGAGCGAACCGAAACGGCGCGAATTTAAGCAGGTGCAGTTTTAAATCGCATTGCGATCGCACCAAATTTAAGTGTAAATGCCCGCAGCGGCGCCCTCCGCGTATGCCGGCTAGGCGGGATCATGCGATTTTAATTTGCTCGGGCGGGTGCGGCAGCGAATGCTCGCGGAGCCTTTTTGCTTTCGCGGTTTTGATCTTTGCGGCGATAAATTTTGCGCCCGCCCGCGGTTTTACAACCTTGCTTCGGGCGAATTTTATGAGCGCTCGTAGTCGCGCGGATGCGTCCTAAGCGCCGCGCACTTTAAATTTTAATTTAGCCCAGGCGCGCAAATTCGATGCTTTAAACTCTAAAATCAATAAATTTTGCCCGCGCCCGTCCGTCTTTTGCGTCCCAAAAGCGATAAATTTGGCGCGCCCACACTGCCGCCGCAGATACGCTAGGCGCGAGGGTTTTCTGCATTCGCCGCTTAGAATTTTGAGATTTGATTTTAGCTTGACGATCTGGTCGGTACGTGCCCGTGCCGCAAATTTTAAAATGGAGCTTTATAAAATTTTTTGGTGCCGACCGAAAATGAAATTTTACAAATTTTTATCACAAAACACAGCGTGATCGGAGCAAATTTAAACGCGAGCCTGGCTCTGTCGTAGCGGCGTACGGAGACCGCATCCGCACTAAATTTAGCGATAAGCAAATCCGCGATCTTAATAATACAAATTTACACAGACGCAGCTCGCCTCTCATCAAAGCGTCATCGGAGGGCTGATGGCTTTGCGAGCAAGCGGAGTAATGCGCCGCCGTCATCTTTGCAAGAAGCGTAATCTTGCGATTGAGCGGTCTTTCCCGTCTCAATACGGACATATCGCGAGCTAAAATTTAAATGGAATTTCATAAAGCGCGGCGCTGCTTTTAAATTTACGTTGCAAATCTCATAGGCTGCGAATACGGCGGTCAAATTTTAAAATTCTATCTGTTTTAATCATGTCTTGCGGAATGCATTGCGAGGGACCGCGAGCCGCTTGATTGGAAAATGAGTTTTAGATCGCGCCTTGCGTATGTATCGCGCGGTAAAATAAATTTTTACGCCGCTGCGTTACTGCTGAGCCACTCGCCGTCTTACCTCCTGTCCTATTGCTCCGTATTTTCAAACGCGCTAGAATTTCAGCAAAGCTACGTTTTAATGCAAAATTTATCCACTTACTGCGGTTTGCGGCGGATGAAATTCTGCCGCCCGTCGTAAGCTGTGCGCAGTATCTGCTCGCCGCGCATGCATGTCATAGCCCGTATTCTCTTGCCGCAAACCGCCGCTTTACCAACGTCCATCGTTGTAGGCTCTCGCCTGCTTCTTCGCGTATATTTTTGCGCCTTGCAAGCTGTGCGTCACCCCATCTGCGTCAAGATCGCGCCGTGCCTTTAAAGCACGCAAATCTATCCTGCATAAAATTTCGCTTCTTCGCCGTGCTCGCCTCCTGTCGCACTTTGTCGTGCTTGTTTGTTGTGAGCCGTCGCCGTCTTATTTCGCAACCGCACCTGCCACGCATACATACCGCGCTCGCTGCTAATTTTAGCGCCTGTGCTTTAAATTTCAGTCTAAAAGCCCTATTTGGCGCCGCGTCCGAGCAGAAACAATCTCACCGCTTGTTCGGCGACGCGGGCTAAATTTTGCGTCGCAACGGCGGGCTCCATCGCGCGCTCAAGGCTCATAGGCTCGTTTAAAACGCTGAAAAACGCGCCGATGCCGTGCTCGTTGCAGCCGCCGGCACAGGGCGAGATACCGCCTGCCAGCGCGATTACGGGCACGCCGTAAGAAGCAGCAATCTTTGCGACACCGCAAGGGGTTTTACCCATCGAGCTTTGAAAATCGAGCCTTCCTTCGCCTGTGATGACGAGCTCGACGCCTTTCATATCGCGATCTAGCCCGATCTCTTCGGTGATGATATCGATGCCAGGCTTAAGCGTCGCGTTTAGAAAGCTCACGAAGCCAAAGCCTAGCCCGCCGGCAGCTCCTGCTCCGGGGCTATTCCAAAGCTCGCGTCCGAGGTGCTTGCTTACGACGCTTGCAAAATTTATAAGTCCTGCATCGAGTTGCTTTACCATCGCTGCATCCGCGCCCTTTTGCGGGGCGTAAATATATGCTGCGCCGTTTTCGCCAAAAAGCGGATTATCTACGTCGCAGGCGATAAGAAACTCGCATTCTTTAAGATGCGGCAGCATCGAAGTGCAATCTATCGTGGCGAATTTAATCAGATCCTCGCCCGCTCCCGCAAGCTCTGCGCCATTTGCATCTTTAAATTTAAAGCCGAGCGCGCGCAGCATCCCCATGCCCGCGTCATTCGTAGCACTTCCGCCGATGCCGATGATAAACTTTCGCGCGCCGTGCGCAATCGCATGCGCTATCATCTCGCCAAAGCCGTAGGTGCTCGTTTTTAGTGGGTTGCGGCGCGATTTTTCGATGAGCGGCAGACCCGATGCGGACGCCATTTCTAAGATGCCTAGCTCGCCTTTTAAGGCGTAGCGCGCGGGCGTTTTTTCGCCTAACGGATTTGCTACGATGACGTCCATGAACTTAGCTTTTAGCGCGTCTGCAAGGGCTTCAACGCTTCCTTCGCCGCCATCTGCGATAGGTTTGACGAGCACCTCGCAGCCTAGCTTTTCGATGCCTGATTTTACGGCGTTGCCTGCCTCAAGCGAACTAAGCGAGCCCTTAAACGAGTCGATCGCGACTAAAACTTTCATATTTTTCCTTTAGCTGGTATTTTAAAATTTTGGAATTTTACAGCGCGTAGGCTAAATTTACGATGACAAGACTGAAGCAAGAGTATAATTTTAAAATCTCGTTGCCAAATTTATGGGGCAAATTTTAAAATTTCATGTCGTGGAATTTTAGAATTCTGTAAGCCACAGAATTTCGGCTAAATTTTAAAATTCTGTAGCGATAGAATTTTAAAATTTTGCTCCTTGAGGCTTTGTGTGTAAATTTAAAACTATGTTAAGCGAAATTTTAATACTAGAGTATTTACGCAGTGCGGGCTAGCTACGTAAATTTAAAGAATTTTATGTAGCTAGCCGCTGGTAGATGCCATATTGCACTCCGCACTGATTTAGCGCTGTAGCGGCTAAATAAGCTAGCCTAGATCAAAAACAGCGACAAAACCCACACGCTGATCATGCCCGTAATGCCCATAATTAGCGTAAGCATAGTTTGGGTGCGGTAACCTTGCTGCGGATTCATCTTGCTGAAATTTGTAACGACCCAAAAGTAGCTGTCATTAGCGTGCGAAACCGTCATCGCGCCCGCTGCGATCGCCATTACCACAAGCGCGCCGGACATTTCGGAGGTGAAGCCCAACACCTGCATCAGCGAGCCGTCTGCGTTAAACGCCCCCATAATCGAAGCGGTAGTGATGATCGCAACGGTGGAGCTTCCTTGTGCGGTTTTTAAGACGGCCGAGATTAAGAATGGGAAGAAAATCCCAGCAGCTTTAATCGCAGTCGCATTGTCCTTGATGTAGGTTACGAAGCCGGCGTCGGTGATGACCTTGCCCAGCACTCCGCCCGCTGCGGTTATAAAGAGGATCGGACCTACGATTTTTAAGGATTCGTTGGTGATCTCGTTAAATTCGCCTAGTTTGCCGGTTTGCACGAGTAAAAATACCGCAAAAACTACGCCCAAGGCTAGCGCGATGATAGGATTTCCTAAAAATTGCGAAATTTCGCCCGCAAATCCGCCTACTTTTAGGATCTTGGCGACGGAGCCCAGCGCCATAAATAGGATCGGCACCAAAATAGGGGCTAAGCTTAAAAATCCGCCAGGTAATTTGCCGTATTGCTTAAGCAGATCGTCGTAGCTTTTGGCGATGACTTCATTGGCTTCAGCTTCGCTTATATGGACGCTTTTGGCGACTTTTTTAGAAAAAAAGTATGTGGCGATCAGCACCGGCAAGGACACTACCGCGCCCATTGCGATTACGAGCAGTAGATTGCCGCCTAGACCTACGGCGCCTGCTGCGGCGATCGGTCCGGGAGTCGGCGGGATGAATACGTGCGAGGCATAAAGTCCGCCGGAGAGCGCTACTGCCAGAGCGACCGGATTTTCGCCGATTTTTTTGCTGATCGCTTCTCGAATCGGATTTA
Source organism: uncultured Campylobacter sp. (assembly GCF_938030685.1). GTDB lineage: Bacteria > Campylobacterota > Campylobacteria > Campylobacterales > Campylobacteraceae > Campylobacter_B. Next base: position 13,726 of record NZ_CALHHX010000109.1, read on the forward strand.
AAACGACGAAGCCGCTGTCGCAAAATACGGGGATACCCACGATCCAGCCCATTATGAGCATCGCAAGCTCGGGGCGCTTTTGTCCGACTACGTTTACGACCATATCGGCGAGTTTGAGCGCCGCGCCGGTCTTTTCGAGCACGGTGCCGATGAGCGCGCCGAAGATTATGACGATACCGATACTCTTAAACGTGCCGCTGAATCCGTCGCCGATAATCGCGGGGATCTTGGCTAGCGGTATGCCCGCAACGATCGCGAGCGCCAGGGAGATAAGCATTAGCGCCAAAAACGGGTGAACGCCTGCTTTGGAGATCAAAAAAATCATCACGACGACCGCTATGGCGAAGCAGATGATTAACGCAACACCGCTCATAAAAGCTCCTTGAATGGATTTAATTTGCCCGCAAGCGGTTTAAATTTAAGCCGTTTGCGCTTCAAATTTAATGCGGTAATTTTAGCGAAATTTTAATATAAAGCAAGAATGGCGGCGCTAAATTCATGAAAATTTATGATTTATGCGGGATGAAAACTAGCTAGCGGAATTTATCGGTTGGAGTTTATCGGTGCCGCGCGGCGAGAGCGGTTAAAATTTTAAAATTTGCAGCGTTTGCTTTGATATGCTGTTTGTTTTAATGCGCTACGCGGTGGGCGGAGGAAATTTTATCGAAGATCGGTCGCCGCGGTGCAGCAATGTGGCGACCGCTTGCGCTTTACGCGCAGCTTGGCGGCTGGGCGGCGTGAGCGAGGCGGACGCTTTGCGGCGCTTGCTACGGCGGAAGCAGTGAAGATAGAGCGCAATAGCCGCGGCGGCGATAGCGGCGATGAAAGGTGATAGTATCGGCAGCGGCGGGACTTTTGATATACAATCGGCGATGATAGAATTTTGATCGCAAACTACTTGCAGCAGCGATAAAATTTTTAATTGAAACTATCGGAAGAAACGGCGGTCGAATTTTATTAAAACTATTGGCGCAGCGGCGAAATTTTGATTTTAGCGGCGCCAGAGGAGCTTTTTTTAAAGATCAAATTTTAATCAAAGGCAAAAGCGGCGTCGGTGGAGCTTCGATCAAAACGGCGCATAGCGGCTCGGATAAAAACCGGCGGCAATGCCTGATCTCTAAAATTTTAATCAAGAATGCTCGGGATGCGAGAATTTCTAGCGATAATCTTAGCTCGCCCGAGTTAAAATTTTGATTGAGTATATGGCGATAGAATTTCATTCAAAGCTAGCAGTAGTGAAATTTTGTGGCTTCGAGAATGGCAGTAATTTTACTATTTGAAGGCAACGAAAAAAAAAGGGGGGGGGATTTACAGCTTTTTATATGATTTTTCTGAGAGGTTGCCGTGATCCTTTCGCGATTTTTAAAATTTCAGACGGTATTTGTGCAGTTTATATGTGACGAAATTTTATGGCTAGGTGAAATTTATAGAGCCATTTAAATTTACAAAGTCGCTTAAATTTATAAGCTACTGCGCCTCTTTTTTGTGTGCTCTTAGCACGCATAAATTTTAATCGGCAGCTCTATCTAATCCGCAAAATTTTAGTTTTTGAGATTTTATAAATTTTCGAGCTTTCGTTTTGGCTGAAATTTTGATCTACGACCTCGTCAGCTGCCGCTTTCGCCCAGGCTTCATCGAAATTTTGCCCGTTTAAATTTGCGCTGCTGGAGTAGAGCCAGTCAAATTTACGTAAAAACTCCTCGTGAGCACACCCTTTTACGACGCGCACGGCCTTGGCGTTTGGGTATAAAAACGTTGTCTTTCTCGCGCGACGCACTAAATTTTTAAATTTAGCGGGCACGCGAGCGAGATTTTTTAGCTCGCTAAGCTTTGCCGTCGTTATGAGGCAGGGTTTATCCGCCGCTCGGCGTTTGAGTGCGTTTATCTCGCGAAAATCCTTACTCAAAAATC
>NZ_CALHHX010000110.1 GCF_938030685.1 uncultured Campylobacter sp.
ATCCTTCTCGTCGGGGTGTTTCGCAGCCTCCGCCCAGCGCGCAAGTCGCTCGGGGGTGATAGGGTGGGGCGAGTTGCCGCCGGCCGCCATTTTGCGCATCGTCTCAAGTAGATTCGGATCAATCGCGCCCTGGCAGGCAAACTCCCTTATAATCTCGTTGCCGTTTGCTTTAAGCCCCTCTTCAAAGGTATCCAGGCACTTGCGCGAGTGCTCGCCGTCCGGCTCTGCGCCCAGAGTCATAAAAACGCCAAGCTTCTTGCCGTGAATCTTGCGTAAAAAGCGCATAAATTTCGCTTCGGCTTCGCCCTTATCGACGTAAAAGCCCAAGGCTATAAAGTCGTAGTCATCGACCTCGCCTTCAAAGTCGCGGAAATTTAGGCTTTCGCAGCCTAGTTGTTCGGCGATCGCGTCGCCCACCTTTTTCGTGTTGCCCGTTTGCGAGGTATAAAGCACGATTTTTTTCATACAAAATCCTTTCTAATAATGTTTGCTATCTCTTCGTTGATGTTGTTGCCCCAAAAAACTCCATCCAAGTTTAAGACCAATTTTCCATCCTTAAGCTCCAAAAGCCCCCAGCTCTCAAATTCCTTTAGTTTCTGCAGCGCTTCGTCATAAACGCTCGCGCTTAGGGCCTCTTTTAGCTCGTTTAAGCTTACGATCGGGTATTGAAACAGATTGCTTAGCACGCCGTATTTTGCTTCGCGCTCATCGATTCGCGAGATCATCTTGTGCCCTGAAACGCCGTAAATTCCGAAGCCCGCTACGTGTCCGCCCGCGCCGTTGCCGATAGGCAGGATATCCGTGCCCTTGTGGCTTAGCTTGATGTAGCCGTAGTTATCGCGACCTTTTCGAGCAAGTTTGGTAAGCTCCAAAACCTCGAAATTCCCGCTTTGCAGTAGCGCCTCTGCAAAGGCATGGTGTAGCTTTTTATCAGTCGGCAGATCGTAGTAGGAGGTGTCGATCTTTTTGGATAGCTCCGAGCCATCGAAAAACATCAACGAGTAAAAGCTGGCGCTATCTAGACCTAGCTCATCTACGTAGCGCGCATCCTCTAGCGCTTCCTCTACGCTTTCGTTCGGGAAGTTGTAGATGATGTCGCAGCAGAGCATGCCGTCAAATTTTTCTCTAAGATCCTTTAGTCGCTCGATCGCGCGAGCGGGCTTATGCACGCGGTTTAGAAGCGCGCGCCCCTGTCTGCTGAAGGTCTGCACGCCGATGCTAAAGCGGTTTACGCCGAAGCTTTGCAAGGCAAGCGCCTTTTGCAAGTCTAAATTATGCAGAGTGGTTTCTACGCTGATCTCGCAGTCCTCTGCGATCTTGAAATTTTTATGCAGCGCGCCTAGAACCTTTTCGAAGTGCGTCTCGCTAAAGACGCTCGGCGTGCCGCCGCCGAAGTAGATGCTTTTGATCTTTTTGGTGTCGAAGTAGGGCATCTCGCCGTAGTCTTTGATCTGGCGTATCAAAAATTTAGCGTATTCGTCCAGCTCGTCGCCGAGTTTGGAGCGCATCATCGAACAAAACGAGCAGATGTTGTCGCAAAA
>NZ_CALHHX010000111.1 GCF_938030685.1 uncultured Campylobacter sp.
GATTCGAGCGTATTTGCGCCAAGATGCGGAGTCGCGCTTAAATTTTCGATATCCAAAAGCTCGTGATCGGTCGCAGGCTCTTTGTCGAAAACGTCGATGCCGAGATACGCGATCTTGCCGCTGCGTAGATTGTTTGCGAGCGCTTTTTCATTATACAACCCGCCTCTAGCGCAGTTTATTAGGCGCACGCCGTCTTTCATCTTCGCTATTTGCGGCTCGCCTACCATATTTATCGTCTCTTGATTTTTCGGCGTATGGATCGTGATGAAGTCGCAAGATAAAATTTCGTCGAAATTTTTCGTATATTTTACCCCGAGCTTCGTGGCCTTCTCAGGCTCGATATAGGGATCATAGGCGATGACGTTCATCCCAAACGCAAGCGCGCGAACCCCCACGCGCGAACCGATATTTCCAAAGCCGATGATGCCGAGGCTCTTTTTATAAAGCTCGGTACCGTACCATTTCTCGCGCTTCCAAATTCTATTAATTTTCAGATCGTTGCAAGAATTTACATATTTGCGCGCCGCATTCAGCAGATGGCACATGGTCATTTCGACCGCGGCGATGGTGTTTGCGGTCGGTACGTTCATCAAAATAATGCCGCGCTTGGAGCAGCCGTCGATATCGCAGTTATCTACACCCACACCCGCACGCACGATCGCTTTTAGCTTGGTGCCCGCGCCAAGGAATTTCTCATCCACCGCCGTAGAGCTTCTGGTGATCGCAACATCCGCATCACCTAAAATTCCATAAAGCTCGCTCTTGGGCACGTTCGTAGCGTCGATTACTCTAACATCCGATTCTTGCTTAATCAGATCAAAACCGATTTTGTGGATTGCGTCGCAGACTATGATAGTTTTCATTAAATTTAACCTTTTGAAGTAGGTCCGCAAGGCGGGGATGCCTTGCGGGAGGAATTATTTATTTAGTTGATCTTTGATCAGATCCCCTAGGCTTTGCTTCTCGTCGTCGTTGCTATTGATCTCGTTTAGCGCCTCGCGCTCCTTCTGATGAGCCAGTCTGCGCACGCTTAGGCGGATTCTGTTTTTCTTCTCATCGATGAAAGCGATCGCAGCCTCGATCTCGTCGCCTACTTTTAGGCTATCTACGCTTACGTTGCCAAGATCTTCCTTGCGAATAAGCGCATCAATACCGCCTCCAAGCTCGACAAAAATTCCAAACTCTTTAATATCGCGGATCTTGCCTTTTACGACATCGCCTTGATTGTGGCTCTTGGCATAATCGCTAATAGGGCTATCGCCGAGCTCTTTGTGGTTTAGAGAAATTTTTTGAGTATCTTTGTCGATCTTGATGATTTTAACTTCGATCTCGTCGCCCACTTTGAATAAATTTTTGCACTTCTCGCCGCGATCCCACGAAGCGTCCTCGTTATGCAAAAGCCCCTCTACGCCGTCGATCCTCACAAACGCACCAAAATTTGTAATCGTAGTGACGCTGCCTTTTAGCACATCGCCCACTTTATGCTTAGCAACGAACTCGTCAAAAGGCTTAGTGAGTAAATTTTTAAGGCTCACGCGCAGCCTGCGCTCGCTAGGGTTGATCTCTACGACCTCTACGTCGAGCTCCTCGCCCTCGCTGATGAAATCTTTCGGATTTTTGATATTTTTATCCCACGAAATTTCGCTGATATGCAAAAAGCCCTCGATGTCGTTGCCAAGATCGACGAACGCGCCATAAGGCTCGATATTACTTACTTTTACGCGGATAGTATCGCCTACTTCCAGGCTATCTTTGATCTCGTTCCAAGGATCGGGCATCGCCTCTTTTATCGAAAGAGAGAGATGTTTTTTATCGTTGTCATATTTGATAACTTTAACCGGAACCTTATCACCCTCTTTGTAGAGCGAGCTCGGATTTACCGGGCCTTTGTATGAAATTTCGCTGTAGTGCACGAGTCCGTCCACGCCGCCTACGTCTACGAACATACCGTAGGTGGTGATTTTTTTGACAACGCCTTCGATGATGCCCTCAGTAGCGATTACTTTCTCGATCGCCTCTTTGTTTGCTTTGCGATCCTCATCAAGTAGCTTCTTGCGCGATACTACGATGCTTTGTTCATCTCTATCGACTTTGATGATCTTTACTTTGAAATTTTTACCGACAGCGCCGTTTGGGTTTTTAAGCGCACTTTGCGAGCGCGGCATAAAAAATTCCACGTCGTCTGTATTAGCACAAACGAAACCGCCCTTATTAAACGATAGAATTTTAACGTCATAGACATTTTCTGCGTTTTCATCATAGGAGTCGATGAACGCCTTTACTTTTTCCTTCTTTAGAGCCTTTTTATACGATACGACCGGGCGACCGCCTCTGCTTCCGATAATAGCGACTTTGATGTCATCTCCTACATTAACCTGCGGATTTCCTTGCTCGTCGCTAACCTCGGCGGCGTCCAAAATGCCCTCCGACTTCCTGCCTACGTCTATGAAAACCTCGCCGTCCTTAAGGGCGATAACCTTACCTGTGACGACCTCGTCGCGAGACTTCCCGGCGTCATACTCCTCTAACAATGTCGCAAAATCTTCCTCTGCGTGGTTTTGAACCTTCTCGTTCACCTCAGCCATATGCTTCCTTTAAATTTATTTGTGCTTTTTTGAAAAGAACTAAAATGCGCGATTCTAGCCAAAATTTGCTTTCGATTTGATAAATTTCTAAGAGTAAATTTGATAAGAGGGCTTATAAATTCTGCGTTAAATTTTCGATTCGCGCCACTACTTTTTTGATTATCCAATCAGGCGTGCTGGCTCCTGCGGAGATGCCGCATAGGCTTTTGTTTTCAAACCACGAGCGTTCAAGCTCGCTTTCGTTTTCTATGAGGTAGCTGTCTTTGCAAAAATTCTGCGAAATTAAAAAAAGCTGTTTGGTGTTGGAGGAATTTTTTCCGCCTACGATTATCATCACGTCAGCCTTTTGCGATAGGCTTTTTACCGCCTCTTGATTTTCCAACGTCGCATTGCAAATCGTATTAAAAATTCTCAGCTCCCTCGCGCGCTGCATCAAAAAATCCGCGATTTTAGTAAAGCTTTCTATCTTTTTCGTAGTCTGCGAAACGAGCGCGACGCGAGGTCCAAGCTTGACGTCTTGCAGCTCCTTCGTATCCATGATCACGAATACGCGCGATTTTGCGTAGGATTTCACACCCTTTACCTCGGGATGGTTTTTATCGCCGAAGATCACGATGTCGTAGCCCTCCGCGCTCATCTTTTCTACGATCTGCTGCGGCTTGGTTACGAAGGGGCAGGTAGCGTCGATGAGCTCCTTATTTTGCGCCTTTAATCTTTGCAGATCGTCCTTTTGGATGCCGTGGGTGCGGATGATGAGCTTTTGCTCGCCCTTGATCTCGCCAACGCCCTCTAGGGTTTTGACGCCGAAATTTTGCTTTAAACGGTTAATCTCTTCGGCGTTATGTATCAGTTCACCGATCGTAGCGGCCTCGCCGGCGCTTTCTGCGATCTTGATCGCGCGCTTGACGCCGAAGCAAAAGCCGTAGCTTTTGGCCATCTCAATCTTCAACGCCGGCCCCGATCTGTCTTAAAATTGCGGCGAAATTCGGAAACGACGTCGCGATACAATCGCTATCTTCGATGATCATCCCAGATCTTAAGCCTAAAATCGCAAAACTCATCGCGATACGATGGTCACCGCACGGCGTGATGATCGCTGCGTTCGCCTCGCCGCCTTCGATCTGCCAGCCGTCCTGCAGCTCGCGCGCCTTGATACCGCAGGCGCGAAGCCCTTCGCAGGTTACCTTTATGCGGTCGCACTCCTTTACGCGTAGCTCGGCGGCATTTCTAAGCACGCTACTTCCCTGCGCGCAGGCAAAGGCGATCGCAAGCGCAGGCGCTTCGTCTATCAGCCACGAGATATTTTCGCTCACCTCCACGGCGTGAAGCGGCGCGTAAGCGACCTCTATATCGCCGATCTGCTCGTAAATTTCGCTCGTTTTGTGAAATTTTACTTCAGCGCCCATGCGTTTTAAAATTTCATACGCCTCTATGCGGGTTTTGTTTAGCAGCATATTTTTTAGCACGATGCGCGAGCCTGGGATTATCGCTGCGGCTACGGCAAAGAAAAACGCCGAGCTTGGATCATTTGGGATAAAAATTTCAAGCGGTTTAAGCGGCGAGCTAAGCGGCGCGACTTCGATCGCAAGACCGTTTCGCGAAATTTGCGCGCCCATTGCTTTCAGCATCCGCTCGCTGTGATCGCGGCTAAGCTCGGGCTCGCTAAATTTACATCCGCTGCCGCGCAAGGCCGCTAAAATCAGAGCGGTCTTAACCTGCGCGGACGCAATCTTACTCGCGTATTCAAAATACCCGAGCTTCTGCCCTAGCACCGCAATCGGCGCCTTTTCGCCGCTTGCTCGTCCGTAAATTTTAGCGCCTACTTTGCAAAGCGGATCCGCAACGCGCCTCATCGGACGCTCGCTTAAATAGCGATCGCCGCATAGCACGAAAAAGCCCTCGCGCCCCGCCAAAAAGCCCATAAATAGCCGCATCGCCGTACCCGAGTTGCCGCAATCAAGCGGGACATTAGGCTCTTTGATAGCCTCCGGCGGAGTGATTAAAATTTCGCCCGCATCGCGCTGCACGCAAGCGCCCAAAAGCTCCACTATTTTTAGCGTATTTAGCGTATCCTCGGCGGCTAGATAGTTTGAAATTTTACTCGTCCCCTCCGCTAGCAGCGAGAAGATCGCCGCGCGGTGCGAGATCGATTTATCTGCGGCGATGTTTGAAATCTCCGCTCGCAAAGGGCCCGCTTGCGCAAAAATTCTCATCGCAGCCCAAGCCCTAGCTCGCTACTAAGAGCGGATAAAATTTTATCGGTAAAGCCAGCCACTTCCTCGTCGCAGAGCGTTTTTTGAAGGTCTTGAAATACAAGCCTGATCGTCAGGCTCTTTGAATCGCCCAGGCTTTCGTCGCCGTAAAGATCGCTCGGGATAAATTCCTTTAGCGCCTCGATTTTAAGGGCGTCTATGCACTCTTTGATCTGCTCGAAGCGCATTCCGCTGGGCACCAAAATGCTTAGATCGCGCGATACGCTAGGGAATTTCGAATAAACGTCCGCTACGATATTTTCAAATTTAAGCTTGGAAAAATCGATCTCGCACAGATAGCTTTTATCCAGATCGCGCCCTGCTTCTACGGCGTAATCCACGCGCCCGATAAAGCCTACTATCTCGCCGCCTTGCTCGATCTGAGCTTGCTCGAATTCGCTTAAAAATTTCAAATTTTCGCCAGGCAACCTGACATTAAATTTACCGATGACGCTTTGGATTAAATTTGCAAAATACAAAAAATCCACCGCAGCGGGTTTTGCGCCGGCAGCGATAGAGGGCTCCGCCTTTAATCCGCTAGCGATAAAGCCCAGCCTTAGGCTCTGCGCGCCGCTTTCGTCAAAGACCTCTCCTAGCTCAAAAAGCTTGACGCTTCTGCGAGAATTCTTTAAATTTCGCTCAGCAGATTCCAGCAGATGATTAATCAGCGTCGGTCTTAGCGCGTCCAGCTCGCCGTTGATCGGATTTAAAATTTTAACCTTGCACGGCTTAAAGCCTAAGCTTTGCAGCGCCTTGCCGTCGTCAAATACATAATGTACGCACTCGAAAAATCCTACTGCTGCCGCCTTGCTGCGAAGCTTACGCCCGTTTTGCAAATTTACGTAGGTATCGTTTAGGCGGTTTTTCTCGTAGAAGCTTAGCGGCGCGGCAGCGATATTGTCGATGCCCACGATACGCACGATCTCCTCGCACACATCGTGAGAATTTACGATATCGTGGCGGAAAGACGGCACCTTGGCGGTGATTAGATCGGCTTCGACGCCCACATCAAAGCCCAGCCTTTTTAAAATTTTAACGATCTTATCGCGCGGAATTTGCGCGCCGATCATTGAGTTTATCTCTTTTTCGCTAAAACCCACGATAAGCGGCTCCAAAGCATTTGAAATCTTTTGTGTGCCCGCATATAGGCTCACGGCTTTATTTTTAAGTAGCAATCTAAATAGCAGATCTAGCCCCAGCCTAAGCTTTGGCTCGCTGCCTCTGCTTGAGCGATACACGTGCTCGTCGCCTTTTAGGCTTTTATTTTCGTTTACTGCTTTGGCGATAATTAGTGGCGCGGTGTAGTTTGCCTCTAATAGCACCACTTTGCTACTGCAACACGCCTTTAGCTCCGCGTCTTGGCAAATTCCTGCTACGCTAAGCAATCTCTTGCCCGCATAAACGCCGAACTCGCCGTTTGGCATAGGCTTTATGTCAAGCGCTACTTTGCCATCTGCGGAAGCGATCTTTTCAAAATCATAAGCGCGCAGCAATACTCCGGTAGAGTGAGTAGCGTAGTTGATGAAATTTTGCACCGCGCAGCTTTGCAAAATACCAACGCTTGCAAGGCGCAAGGTCTGCTTTAAATTTAACTTCAGCTCGCCTTTGATCTCATAAGCTCGAAAAGCAAATTTAGCGCTTACCTCATCGCTTGCACGCACGCTTAAAATTCTACCGATACCAGGCGCTCCGTCGGCATCTTCAAACTCGTGCTTTTCCTTTAGCGGCAGATCAAGCGCTGCGCTTAGATCGCGCGCTATGCCTAAGATGCTAAGGCAGTCGCCGCGATTAGCGGTAAGCTCGATCTCGATAAGATCATCATTAAAAATTTCATACTCGCGCAGCTCCTTGCCGAGCACAAGCTCGCCGATGCTGCTATCAAGCACCATAATGCCGTCATTCGTCTTGGCAAGCCCAAGCTCGGTTGCCGAACAGATCATGCCAAAGCTCTCCACGCCGCGAAGTTTGGCAGGCTTTATCTCAAGACCGCTAGGCAGCACGGCGCCGATCAGGCTAACCGCGACGTATTGCCCTGCCTCAACATTTTTCGCGCCGCAGACGATCTGCAGGCTCTGCTTACCGACATCAACCTCGCAGACATTTAGATGATCGGAATTCTCGTGACGACGCTTACTTTTTACGAGTCCTACGACGACGCCTTTAGGAAGTGAAATTTTATCGTGAGCGTCAACCTCAAGACCGATAGAATTTAGCGTAGAAAGCAGCTTTTCGCTTGAAATTTCGCTTATGTCGATCCACTCCTGCAACCAATTTCTCGTTATTATCATTTAAACTGCTCCAATAATCTAATATCGCCTTCAAATAGCGAGCGCAGATCGGGGATACCATGTAGCAGCATCGCAAATCTCTCCACGCCGAGCCCGAATGCGTATCCGCTGACGTTTTTCCAGCCTACCGCTTTAAAGACGTTAGGATCGACCACGCCGCTGCCTAACACCTCGAGCCAGCCCGTCTGCTTACAGACGCGGCATCCCTCGCCGTGGCAGAAAATACAGCTGATATCGACCTCGGTGCTAGGCTCCGTAAACGGAAAGAAGCTCGGGCGGAAGCGCACCTTTACGTCTCCAAACATATAGCGCAAAAATTCCTCTAAAACGTATTTTAAATTTGCGAAGCTCACGCGGTCTCCCTGCTCGACTACGAGACCCTCCACTTGATGAAACATCGGCGTGTGGGTTAGATCCATATCGCGGCGAAATACCGCGCCCGGGGCGATCATACGCACCGGCGGAGCTTTAAATTTCTCCATCGTGCGGATCTGAACGCCACTGGTGTGCGTGCGTAGCAGCCGCCCGTCGCCAAGATAAAACGTATCTTGCATATCGCGCGCGGGGTGGTATTTGGGTAAATTTAGCGCCTCGAAATTGTGGAAGTCGTCCTCGATGAGCGGGCCGCTTTCGACGCTGAAATTTTGCGCGATGAAGTAGTCTATGATCTTATCCATCGTCTCCATCACGGGATGTAGCGCGCCGCAGCTTACATTTTCGTTAAAAAGCGTGACGTCGATTGCTTCATTTTTCATCGCCTCTTTTTGCTCTGCTGCTTCCAGGCTCGCCCTTTTTGCGGCGATGAGCTCGCTGAAATAATCGCGTTTTTCATTCGCGCTTACGGCAAGCTCTTTTTTCTGCTCGGGCGCTGCGGATTTGAGCTCGGAAAAAAGCGCCGTTATGATGCCTTTTTTGCCGAAAAGCTCCAAGCGCACGGCTTCCAGCTCGCTTAGGCTCGATGCGGCGTCGATTTTTGCTTTAATCTCTTGCAAATTCTATCCTTGTGGTTAAATTAATGGCGCGATTGTAGTTAAAATTTGATAAAAGCTAGGTAAATTTGCGTGTTTGGATTTTTTGGCTATAATCGCAGCTAAATTTCAACCTCATAAAAGGATCTAAAATGAACATCTTCGAAAAGATCGTAAACGGCGAAATCCCGTGCAACAAAGTGCTGGAAAACGATGAATTTTTGGCCTTCCACGACATCAACCCAAAAGCACCGATCCACATCCTGGCGATCCCTAAAAAATGCTACGAAAACTTCCAAGTAACGCCTCCTGAAGTGATGGCGAAGATGAGCGCTTTTATCCAAGAAGTAACTCGCAAAATGGGGCTTGATAAGAGCGGATACCGTCTTGTTTGCAACTGCGGTGAAAACGGGGGGCAGGAGGTGATGCATCTGCACTTTCATATCCTAGGCGGAATAAAACTACCGTGGGACCGTGTCAGCGACCGCAATACCGAAGAGAATTTTTAAGACTAGAGCTTAATTCTATAAAAACTAAAATTCCGTGAAATTGTAAAATTTTACGGAATTTGCGAAATTCTTTGAAATTTTTAAAATTCCGCTTCATTTATAAACACCGAAGTTTTAAAAATAATCAAAATAGTAAAACTACAAGCTAAAATTTATCATCAGACGCTAAAAAGAAATACAAAATTTATCACAGACGATCTCTCTTAGCAAATACCATTCTTGAGCTGCAAAGCCTTAGCTCTTAGAATTTCAAATTTGAAATCGACAAGAAATTTTAACGACGCGGCAAAATTTTAAATGAAACCGAGCTTTATAAAAAGAGTTATGATTTTAATGGCGAATGAGTTAGATTTCAACGATATGGAATTTAAAACCTACATGAATTTTGCTTTGAATGAGCGATTCGGCTTTAGTTTTCAAGCAGAATTTAAAATTTTAGCGTGAAATTATAATCTTAGAATTTTAAAATTTCTTGAAATTTCAATATTAACTTTAATAGATTTTAGGGGCATGCGCCCCTAAAAATTTTGAAAGGATTTGCAAGGATTATTTGCTTAGCATTGAGCTTAGCATCCATAGGCGTTTTTCATAATCGCCGTAGTGATCCTGCGCAATATTTGAAGTCGTATCGTCGCCCTCCTCCTCAGCAATCTCTTGAAGCTTTTTAAATTCTTTTACCAAATACTCGTAGGCTTTTTTAACATCCTCAAGTACCTCAGATATGCTATAGCTGTCTTTTACGCTAATCGGAGCGTCTTTTGAAAGCTCAATTAGATCCTTAGCCTTAGTTACGGCCTTGCCACCTATTTGAAGCGCGCGCTCAGCCATATCGTCGAAAAGCTCGCCCATCTCGTCGTATGCTTTCTCGGTGTAAGCGTGAACCTGCGCGAATTGTAAGCCCTTAACATTCCAGTGATAATCGTGGAATGCAACAAAGAACGCATGAGCGTCCGCCTGAAGTTTGTTTAGTTGTTTTACTGTTTTTGACATTGTGTCTCCTTTATTTAAAATTGCTGTAATTATAGCAAGATTTTCTTAAATTATAATTATACTAAGTAATAAATTTTATCTTTTAGTGAAATTTTAAAATTATATGGCTTTTAAATTTATCTACAATTTTTTTGAAATTTCAGCTATGCTGCATTATAATGCCGCATTATGAAAAACAAATTTATGATAACTATAACCGACCTTAACGGCTCTAGGAATTTTTTGCTTTCGCAAATCATCAAAAAGATCGCGTTATATTTGGTACTATTTGTTTTTACCGTTTTCGTCACGGGTGCGCTATATATCAGGTATCTGGGCTCTAAAATCGACAGCCTTTCGCGAACCAAAACCGAGCTTAACGAGCTAAATCAAAAACTTCGCGATGGTATCGCAGCAAGTCAGATGGAATTTGAAGCCATCGAGGGTAAAATTTCGGATTTGGAGCATCAGTTTGGGCTCGATCCTGAGGAGGATGAGCGCGCGATCGACCGCTTATCTCACATCAAGCCCACTTCCGAACAAGAGATTAAAGAGCGCGCGCAAAAGATCATCAACGAAAAATTCTCCGACGCGCTGATAAAAGAAATTTTTATGCAGATCCCAAACGGCAGGGTCATGCGCACTCATCAGCTCAGCGAGAAATTCGGCTGGCGCAACCATCCTATCTTAAAGCGCAAGCAGTTTCACCCGGGCGTTGATCTACGTACGCCGCCTAAAACGCCTATCTACGCGCCTGCAGACGGTATCATCCAATACAGCGGCGCGGGCGCTACGGGCTACGGCAATCTAGTCGAGATTCGCCACAACTACGGCTTTACGACGCGATATGCGCATTTGGATTCAAATTTAACTCGCAAAGTAGGCGAGTTTGTAAACAAAGGCGATCTTATCGCTTTTAGCGGCAACACCGGACTTAGCACCGGACCTCATCTGCACTACGAGATTAGGTTTTTGCAGCTGCCGTTAGATCCGCTAAATTTCATCAACTGGAACGAAAAAAATTACAAAGAAATTTTTACTAAGGAGGAAGATGTCCCATGGCAATCTTTAATAAAGGCGATGCAAACACCGCTCAAACAACAATAATCTCGTCAGGCACGCTCATCAAAGGAGAGCTGCACCTGTCGTGCATTTTGCATATCGATGGCAATGTCGAAGGCGACGTGATATCCGATAACACCGTCGTCATCGGTAAAAACGGTACCGCGCGCGGCTCGATCAGGGCCAAGCATATCGTAATCAGCGGCAAATTTTTCGGCAATATCGAAGCTGAGCTCGTCGAGCTGCTAGGCGGCGGTGTGCTCGTAGGCGACGTGCTATCACAAAGCTTCGGCATCGAAGTCGGCGCAAAATTTAATGGAAAAAGCGCGGTAAGCGGTAGCGATCAAGCCCTAGTCATCGACGGCAGCGCAAGCGAAGACGTCAAGCTCATCGACAAAGCTCTAGG
>NZ_CALHHX010000112.1 GCF_938030685.1 uncultured Campylobacter sp.
CGCGGTACAAGCTAAAAAATTCGCTCGCTACTATCGCTTCTGCTAAGCCCATCGGTACCGCCATAAATAAAATCAAATTCCACGGCTGATTTGCCATCAAAAGTTCCATGTAATTCGTCATTGTCATGTTTTCTCCTTATTTTAGTTTAAAGGGCGCAATTATAGCGGCTTTCGGTAAAAAATTTTAAAACAATAGATAAGATTAAGTGCGCCTTTAATCTTATCTTTCCGCAAAATGATTTGAACTGCATCTTAAAACTCGCTCACAAATATTAAATTTATCTCGCCTCGCACGCCGCCCCTTCGTATCTAACGTGAAATTTAGAAAATTTATATTTGCAAATGCAGATACATTAAATTTATCCGAAACGCTTTAAATTCCGTAAAATTTCAGCTTCGCAAAGATAGAATTACAAAATTTTTTAAAAGGATTTAGAATGAAAAATGTCCTATTGTTTGTCTGCGCGGCGCTGATTATATGCGGCTGTTCTAACTCGGAGCATCCAGAGCCCGGCGTTTCGTATTGCAGCGAGCCTAAAATGGATGAAGCATCGCATCAAATGATTCAAATTTGCGGCGAAAGCGAGGAGCCGCAAATCGAAAATATGCAGTGCAACGAAAACGGGCTTTGCTTCGGCAGCGCAAAAATCAGGTAGCTGAAGCTCCCGCAGACGCTAGCGCTAAATTTAACTATTTTAAAGCCGAGCCGAATGCCCGCATAGCGCGGTCTAAGCCGCGCTTTAAAATTTAACCAGCAATTTAAATTTGGCTCCGCTTCACGCGCGCCGACGCATTTTATATATCTTGTTTTTACTGCGTCCGCCGATTGATCGAGCTGCTCTTGGCGCGATGAAATTTTAAAATTTCATCGCCAAACATGGCGCGTAATTAGGATTTAAAAGTAAGCGCGGCTCAAATTTCATAAATTTAAAATTTTAAAGCGACATGCGATTTAAAATTTCAGGTCTCTCACATGCTAGCGGTGCGAAATTTTACGTAAGCTCAAAATCCGCGCTAGAAGATTTCGTGCCGCTGCAAAATTTCTAGATCACCTCTGCTCAGTAGAATTTTTAGCAGTGCAGATGAGGACGCGAAATCTGCGCCGTGTAATCCCACGTGTATCGCACCATACAAATTTCTATGTCGTGCGCCCAAACACATAGCCTATCTCGCCACAAAATCGCTTGCGAAATGGCGCAGTATCCTTAGTCGCATAGCGCAGCGCAACCTTGCTCACTGCGTGGTCAAGATCCATAGCTGTAGTGCAAAATGGCGCAAAATTCTTTGCCGTGCGGTAGGAGTTCTCAGAGCAAAAAAGGCGCGGTATCCTCTACCGACGGTGCAAGTTTATAGTCTCTAACTCGCACCTTAAAATTCCGCTTCAAACTCATTACTTAAAATTTTGTCTAAAGAAAAATCACGTATGAGAAATTCCGCTTTATCTTTACGGCTTAAAATCTCGTACGGATTGCACCGAGCAAAATCTCGTCACTGCGCGACGTAATCTTAAAATTTCAGCGGTGAGCTCGTAGCGATATTAAATTATGCTTCATTATTACGACTTAAATTCTATCACAAGCCCGCAGATTTAAAATTTTACTTCAAACGACGCCGTGAAATTTCTACCCTTCCTAGGTAGATATCTCTCGGTGCCTGCGCCGCTCGCACTTAGCGGCGACGCTATATCTTTGCCGATAGCAATCCTCGCACAGGGCGCCTGCCACAGCGCGTAGAAAATAAAGCGCGCCGCCTGCTCGATTGCCGCCTCTAAAAATTTTAAGCGACCGCAAAATTTTAAAATTTAAAAGCAACCTTTGATTAAGCCGATTTTTATAAATTTGGATTTGCTTTGTAGCAGCGCAATCTGGTGAGCAAGGCGCAACTATAAGTTACGCAGCTAGCTTTACGTCAGCTGCTTAAACATTTCGATCTGCTCCTTCGTAAGCTCGATCAAATCATCGTTTGCGTATTTAAGCGATGTCTCCAGACTTGCGATGAGCTCCTTACGGACGAAGCTCACGCTAAAAAGCGTCGCCCAAAATCGCGCTCCGCTGCCCGTGCTCGGATCTTCTAAGACCGCTCTAATCGCAGCTACCGCAGCAGCATCGTCCGCCGCGCCCAATACCTCGTCCACGAGCGGATATTCACCTGCGCCGTCGCCCTCGTTTAGCGAGCGCAAAAGCGGCTCAAGCGCTTCATCACATGGATTATCACGCAAAAATTCCCGTACCGCGCGAAACTCTGCCGCGAGCTGATCCGAAAGCTGCGCAGGCATCGGCTGATGAAGTCTCAAAAAGTCTAATGCCGTTTGCTTGTCCATAAAATTCCTTTTAAATGATATGCGTGATTGTAGCTAATTTTGGATTGCAAAGAGATAAATTTACTCTAATTTATCAGCTACTTCCGTCATAAATTCTCAATGATCTTAAATAATTAGACAGTGATTTTGTAGTGGCTTTTAGGGGCGATTTTCGATGGGCTTTGCGGATTACGAAATAAAATTCTAAAATTTTATCCAAATAAAAAAGCCCCCGCGAAGTGCAGGGGCTTACAAGCTTAATCTGTTTAGTCCGGCAGAATTTAGCAGACTAAGAAGGATTATTCCTCGATCTTGCCGGTTTTGATGCGGCGCTCGTAGATTTCGCGCATCTCTCTAATGTCGTTTTTGACCTCGAATACGCCGTGCCAATGCGAATAATCAGGTCCGCCCATTAGCGCGCCTTGGCGCATTCTGCGACCCTCGTGATGCCACGAAGTGTAATAAATACGCTGGAACGCATCCGCCCAAGGATCGTCTTTTAGAAGTTTCTTTTCCTTAAGCTCTTTTAGCATCTTAGTCGCTTCGTCGTTGTAAACGTTATATAGAAGTACCTGCTTATCGCCCACCTCAAAGAAATTATTCGTGTGGGTGCTTGCGTGGCACTCTTTGCAGACTTGCTTCATCTCCGCACGC
Organism: uncultured Campylobacter sp.; assembly: GCF_938030685.1. Classification (GTDB taxonomy): domain Bacteria; phylum Campylobacterota; class Campylobacteria; order Campylobacterales; family Campylobacteraceae; genus Campylobacter_B. The sequence goes on from NZ_CALHHX010000112.1 coordinate 2,954, forward strand.
GCTGCCTCAGGACCGTTTAGGTTACCTGCCAAAGGATTGCCGACGTTTAACTTGCCGGTATTTAAAAACTCGCTTACCGCGGTCTCATTACCGCCGGTGCGTAGATTGCTCTTAGGCTGCCACAAATTCCACTTCAAGCGTTGAGATACGTTGTGAGTGGAGTTTAGATCGCCCACACCGCCGCTCATATGGCAGGTTGCACATGTAGGGGCGCGGTAGTCAGGAACCGCCCAAGTACCGGGAGCGCTATCGAATTTCCACTCATTGCTTTCAGCGTTAAATACGTGTCCGTGCATTGAGTTGTTGTAAATTTCGATATCCGGATGATCAGGTCCTAAGTGGCAAGATGCGCAAGCAGCAGGCTTACGAGCTTCAGCAATCGAAAATTTATGACCCGAGTGGCATGATTTGCATCCGCCTACGCTACCGTCCGGATAAACCGTACCGATGCCGTAAACGGGCCAGGTCTCTTTGGTAGGCTTGTTATGCTCATCCATTTTAACGACGCTACCGTGGCATTGAGAGCAGCCGGTAATATCAGGTGCATGTTTAAGATCAGGGATATCACGTCCTTCGTAGTGATACATTAGATCAACTATTCCTTTGTTGGCTTGCATTTGCATAGCGCCTCTTGCGTGACCGCTGTTTTCAAACTCTTTAACCTCGTTGCTGTGGCATTTAGCACAGGTTTTAGGGCTAACTAGCACCGAAATATGATTATCTGTGTCTTTCGGATGCGGCTCTTTAGCTGCCATAGGGCTATCTGCTGGCTGCGAGTGGCAGTCGGTACAGCTAACGCCTACGTGAGCGTGGCGGCTCATCTTCCAATCCGCAACGACGCCCGGAGTTTTTTCGGCATGGCACTCGACGCAGCGTCTAGCTAGCGGCGTAAGCTGCCTATTTACCTTTAAATTCTTCGTAAGACTAACGTTTACGGAATTGCTTACGTTCGCGTCCGACGCGGACATATTCGCATGCTGCGCGGGCATTTCTGCGAATGCAAACGATGCGATACAGGCTATTAAAATAGCGACTTTTTTTAGCATTGCTTCTCCTTTACTTGGTTTTGTTATTTTCTCGGTTGTATTTATCCCAATATTTGGTGATCTCTATACCCATATTTTTGTGGCCGACGTTTTCGTGGCACTGCACGCAGGTTTTGCCGGTAGCGCCCGCGAAATAATCCCTATGCGCGAGCCAGGCTTTATTTACTTGATTATTCTGCTCTTTTAAATTTCGATGGCAGCTTAGACAGCCGCTTTCATAAACGAAATGATTTCGCTCCTTGCGTTTTTCTTGCCAATCGATCTTATCTGCGTCAGTAAAGACCGTCTTATAGACATCATTTGCGGAGGTCAGAGCTTTGGTCCAAAGATACATAAAGGTATTTTCATGAGAGACGTGACAGGCGACGCAATCGGCCTTGAAGCCTTGCGGATTATTGCCGCCGTGAACATCGTTGTGAAAGGCGTTTGCCATCGGCTGCATCGTATGACAGGACACGCAGAATTTATCGGTGCCCGTAAGGTGAACCATCTCCGCAATCCCAAGAGAAAGTATCATTCCTATAAGCACACAAGCGCCCACGAGCAGCACAAGAGTTTTCTTTTTCATAGGTTTCCTTGATTTTAAAATTTCTTCGCAAAATTTTTAGTATTTGATAATTCGAAAAGCAGTATTTTATTATAAAAAGATTAAAAACCGCTTATTTTCTAGCCTTTTGTTAAAATTTATTAAATGAAGATAAAATTTTAAACTAAGTTTTTAGTTTAACGGAATATAATCCATTAAAATTTCAATACAAGGAGAAATCATGAAAACGATCCAAGCGGCTGAGATTACAAAAGTAGTCAGCGAACTTTGCAAAAAAGCCTGTTATCAAGTCACGCCAGATATGCGCGCGGCATTTGAGAAAGCGCGCGAGAACGAAACTTCGCCCATCGGCAAGGATATCTTAGGCAAACTCTTGCAAAATGCCGATTTAGCGGCGAAAGAGGTTGCACCGATCTGCCAAGATACCGGTATGACGGTGGTTTTTGTCGAACTTGGTCAGGATGTGCATATCGAGGGTGGATATTTGGAGGATGCTATCAACGCAGGCGTCGCGGACGGCTACGTAGGCGGCTATCTGCGTAAATCCGTGGTCGCAGAGCCGCTTTTTGAGCGTAAAAACACCACGAATAATACCCCCGCGGTCATCAATACACGTATCGTCCCAGGCGACAAGCTTAAGATAAAAGTAGCCCCAAAAGGCTTCGGCAGCGAAAACAAATCGGTGCTAAAAATGCTCGTTCCCGCAGACGGCATCGAGG
>NZ_CALHHX010000113.1 GCF_938030685.1 uncultured Campylobacter sp.
GGTGCGAAACAGAATTGTGATTATACAAGAGCGATGCTTAAAGGGGGCTGAATAATTGGTAGAAAAATGAGGAGTTCTTAAACAAAGAAAAATTCACAAAAAAGGTAAAATTTTAAGGAAAAATGCCAAATGGAAAAGCGAGGAATTTAAAAGTAATCAAACCCAGTGCGCTTTCGCATACAAAATTCTACTCTTTAAATTCCCTCATAATTTAAAATTTCTAAAATTCTAATACGCCATCAGCTTCGCGCCGAACGCCCCGCGGACCAAACTCTCGCTTTTATTTGCTAGCTTATCCATCATCTTTTCATACGCAGAAGGCTCCTGCCAGATCGGATCTGCTACGCCGCTAGCCTTTACGAGCGCGCTTTTAGCGTCCTCCAAAGAGCCTACCTCGTCGATGAGTCCGACGCCTTTGGCGCCGCTAGCCAAAAATACTCGTGCATTCGCCCACGTATCGCGCTTCCTAAGATCCAGCGAGCGCGCCTGCGCCACTTCGCGCGTGAATAGCTCGTAACTCTCATCCACCAGAGCTTGCAGGCTCGCGCGCTCCGCGTCGCTCCATTTTCGCATCATCGTGCCCGCCTCTTTGAGCTCGCCCGCTTTGACGATCTGTTCGGCAAACCCCAATTTAGCGGCCGCTTCGCTCACATCTAAGCCCTGCATAATCACGCCGATAGAGCCGATGAAGCTGCCCGGATTTGCGTAAATTTTACTCGCCCACACGCCGCCTAGGTAGCTGCCGCTCGCCATCGTGCCCTTGGCGTAGGCGACAACCGGCTTGCGCGAGTTTAGGGATTTGATAGCCAGCGAAATTTCCACGCTCGGGCTTAGTGCGCCGCCGGGACTATCGATCAGCAGAAGCACTCCTTTGATCGCCTCGTCGTTTTTCAGAGTTTCGATCTTTTCTAAAATTTCGCTATCGTCCATTATCGCGCCACTTAGCGAAAGCTGAGCGAGATTTGCGCCCTTTTGTTGCGCGCTTTCGCCGCCTGCGAAAATCAAAAACAAAATAAGCAGAAAAATCAGGGATTTAAAGTATTTGTTGATAAACCCGAGCACGGCGCCGATCGGCGCAAAGATATTCTTTAGAAATTGCATTTCATTCCTTCGATAAAAAGTGATTTTGCGTTTTTGCTCTGCAAAATGAGCTGTAACGCCAGCTGGCTCTGCTCGCACTCAATGCCTTCAAAAACGGCGATATCGGCGAGCTTACCGGCTTTCAGCTCGCCCAAATTTAGCCCAAGTGCCGCAGCTGTATTTCTCGTCGCGCCTAAAAGTAACGCCCGCGCCAGCTCTGCCAAACCCAGCTCGTCGTGCATCATTAAATTTGCACGCAGCTCGTCTAAAAAATTTAGACTGAAATTCGAGCTAAGCCCGTCGGTAGCGATGTTGTAATTAAGTCCGCTTGCGAGCAGCTTTTTAAAACTCAGCCGCTTCTTGCTAAGCAGGCGGTTGGAGCGCGCGCAGTGCGTGATCGAGTGGAGCTTCGGATCAAAGATGCTAAAATCATCCACCCACACGCAATGCGTAAAAAGCGTGCGAAGCCCGCTAAAATGCGCTACGAAGCTCTGCGGCGAGTAAAAAGGCGCAGCCGCGGGGTTAAATTTAGCAAGCCAGGTTTTAAGCTTACCTCGACCCGTGCGCAGCCACTGCCGCTCATACGAGCTCTCCATAAAATGCGTGCTTATAGCAAGCCCGTTTTCGCGGGTAAGCCTCGTCGCAAACTCCGTAATCTGCGGGTGCGTCGAATACGGCGAGTGTACCGACACGGCGGGGATAAAAAGCGAGCTCGCAAGCGCCTTTGAGCGTTCAAAACGCTGCTTAAATTTCAAAATATTCTCCGCTGCAGCGTCCTTGCTAGCGCCTAAAATTTCATTAAAAAACACGGTTCTAATGCCGCTTTGCGCACAAACTTCAGCCTCGCCGCCGAAGCTTGAAATTTCGCCGATCGTACCCACGCCGCTTCGCATCATCGCGGCGATCTGCTCCGTGATTAGCCGTCCGCGTGCTGCGGCATCCAGCTGCTGCCTTGAGGCGATGACGCTGCCTAGCCAATCCAAAAAATCGCCGTAGCGCAGCGTGCCTTTGTTTGCGCTAAATTCTAAATGCACGTGCGGGTTTATAAACGCAGGCATCGCTATATCGCCGCTAAAGTCCAAAATTTCGGCTTGCGGATATTTGCGCGCCGCGCTTGCAAAGGCGCAGACCTCTATTATTTTATCGTCAAAGACGATCGCGCCATCTTTTAAAATTTTAAAATTCTCATCGCAGACAAGAACCCACTTCGCCCTTAAAATTCTCATCGTTTTCCTTATCTAAAACAGCGCGTGATTTTAGCATAAAATTCTCTTCCGCGCTAAATTTAGAGATAAAATTTTATCGCTTGGGCTTGAGCGGGCAAATTTGGCGCCATAGTAAAAAATAAGCTCGCTTTGGTTATAATTTTTGCTAAAATTTCAAAACAAGGACGCAAAAATGAAAATTATGGTGATTCAAGGACCAAATATCAATATGCTTGGTATGCGCGAACCCGCTATTTACGGGGTTATGAAGATAGAGGACATCCATAAGCAGATGAAGGCGGTCGCCGATCAGAGCGGCAACGAGATCGAGTTTTTTCAGAGCAATTTCGAAGGCGAGATCGTCGATAAGATCCAAGAGTGCTTCGGCACTTGCGACGGCATCATTATCAATCCCGCCGCCTACACGCACACTTCGCTCGCTATCCGCGATGCGCTTGCCGCAGTCAGTCTGCCCGTAATCGAGGTGCATATCTCAAACATCGCTCGCAGGGAGGAGCTTAGACAAAAAAGTCTAATAGCGCCCGTAACAGCGGGTCAGATCATCGGATTCGGCCCTGTTGGATACCATCTGGCGATGATCGGAATGATTCAAATTTTTGAGCAGATCAAGGCAGCCAGAGCCGAGCAGAAAGCCGAGTAGGCTTGGGATTGAATTTGAAAAATTTTATCCTAAAGGACGAAAACGCCGTTTACCACGAGTGCGGATA
>NZ_CALHHX010000114.1 GCF_938030685.1 uncultured Campylobacter sp.
GACAGTTATTAAAGCATATTATTGGGGCAATTTTTTATAAATTTTAAGTTCAAATTCCATTCGGATAAAATTTCGATTTATTTTTCAGAAAGCGATCTAAAATTATTTAAAATTCCTCCGCTAGCTTGGACTATCTAGAGTTTTGCTCGTGCGCTCGGTTTAAAATTTTAAATAACGTAAAATCCCAAATTCTCGTGCTTAAGGATAATTTTTCTGATCTCTTTTAGTAAGCCGAGCGAGGCTTCGATTTCGACGCGGCGGGTGCTGACACTCTCGACGTTTGCGCCCACGCTCACCCCTTTTGCGAGGGCGTATTTATAGATGAAATCAAACATCTCCGCGCACAGTGCTGTTGAACTTTGCAAGATATCGACGCTACTTTGCAGTCGCTGCTGCAGAAAATCTGGCACCGAGATGCCAAGCCATTTCATAAACTCAAGCGTCTTTAGGCTACCGCACGGCGTGAAAGTAAAGATTATAGGCACCTTTTTGCACTCCAAAGCGGCGTAATCGTCAATGAAATCTTTGGCGTTTTGTACATTATAAACCGCCTGAGTGATAAAAAATTCGCATCCGTCCGCAGTCTTCTCCGCGATTTTAAGGTGCTCGTCGTGGCTCTTTTCATGGCGTTCTGGAATGCAGATACCGCCTAGGCAAAGATGCGGTGCCACGAGTCGCTTGAGCTCATAGGCGCGGCTTAGATGCAGTTTGCATTCTTCGTTTTTAGAGCTCGCCCCCACGAAAACACCGAGCCTGCTTGCGGCATGCCTTAGAATCTCGCAAAATTCTGCCTCGTCGTATTTGCCTACCGCGCGATAGATGATCGCTTCTTTATCGGTGTGCAGATACTGAGTGTAATATCGCGCAGGATCGATCGTATGCACAAAAGGAAAGGTCCGCTCATCTTTCGTGCGCGCGCTTTCATCTTGTAGATCGTAGATGACGATGCCGTCGCATTCGCATTCGCCTAGGCGCTGCGACCACGCCGTACCTAGGCGCTCGAGCTCGTCTTGAGAGGACGTGATTTTAGGCGGAACGATGCCATAGAGCAAAATTCCGCTTCTTCCATTTCTAATTTTTTCTTTTAACACTTGTCATTCCTTGATTTTTCGCGCATTTTAGCAAATTTAAATTTAAAAATTTAAATGATATAATGCCGCGCAAATTGCAAATTTAAGGAACGCAATGAAAACGCTTCAAGAAAATTTAAAGCTTTTTTATCTGGGGCTTGAAAACGGCGAGCCGTTTTTGTATAAAAACAAGGATCTGACGACTCACGCGCTTATCATCGGAATGACCGGTAGCGGCAAGACGGGACTTGGCATCACGCTGTTAGAGGAAGCCGCGATCGATAATATCCCATCCATCATCATCGATCCGAAGGGCGATCTAACAAATTTAGCTCTTGCTTTCCCGCAGATGAGGGCTGAGGATTTTGAGCCCTATATCGACGAGGCTGAGGCGCAAAACAAAGGTCTTAGCGTGCGCGAGTACGCCGAGCAGACCGCAAATACCTGGCGCGAGGGGATTGAGGGCTCATATCAAGACCTGGCGCGAGTACAGCTTTTGAAAAACAGCGCCGATTTTAGAATTTATACGCCCAAATCAAGCGCAGGGCTTGGCATCAGCCTACTAAGCGACTTTGAAGCGCCGAAAGGCTTAAACGAAGAGGATTTGAATAATTACATCGGCGGCATCGCCACTAGCGTGCTAAGCCTCGCAGGGATTAGCAGCGATAATCTCAGCTCGCCGGAATTTTTACTGATCAGCCAAATTCTGTCTTATCATTTCGGCAGGGGCGAGGGAGTGAGCGTGGTGGATCTCATCGCGCAGATCGGCAACCCGCCATTCGATAAAATCGGCGTTTTCGACGTTAATACCTTCTTTCCGAGCGATAAGCGAATGGCGCTTGCGATGAAGATTAACGCACTCATCGCAAGTCCGAGCTTTAAGCTTTGGTGCGAGGGCGAGCGGCTAAATATCTCCAAGATGCTCTTTGACGAAAACGGCAGGGCAAGGGCGAATATATTTTCCATTGCGCATCTAAACGATGATGAGAGGATGTTTTTCGTCACGCTGCTTTTGGGCGAGATGATCAAGTGGATGCGCACCACCAGCGGCACCAGCTCGCTACGCGCAGTGCTTTATATGGATGAAATTTACGGCTTCTTTCCGCCAAACGGTAATCCGCCGAGCAAAACCCCGATGCTTACGCTGCTGAAGCAGGCTCGCGCGTTCGGCCTTGGTTGCGTATTATCGACGCAAAATCCGGTCGATCTCGATTATAAGGGGCTTAGCAATATCGGTACGTGGTTTATCGGGCGCTTGCAGACCGCGCAAGATAAAGAGCGCGTCATCAGCGGTCTAAGCGGCATCGGCTCAAATCCGATCGACAAAAGCGTGCTTATGGAGAAAATTTCAAACCTCAAAAAGCGAAGCTTTTTGGTAAAAAACATCAACGAGGACGTGCTGCGAGTGATCGAGACGCGCTTTGCGCTAAGCTATCTAAAAGGGCCTTTAAGCAACGAGCAAATTTCAAATTTAATGAAAGACAAAAAGGCTGAAATTTCGTCCGTGTCGGGCGCCGCTCAAGGCGTCAAATCCGCCGGCGCCGCCAAACCCGTAGTTTCTGCTGAAATTTCGCAGCTTTACAGCTACGGCGCGAGCCTTGAGCTAAGTCCGTATCTGTATGCAAGCGCAAAGATGCGATTTTGCGACAAGGGAGTCGATTTTACGCAGCAGCGCTCCTTTTTGCTTTCGCTTTCGGACGCAAGCGAAATAGATTGGAGCGAGGCGAGCACGCGAGAAGTTGCAAATTTAAGCGGACAGGAGCAGGCGGGCTCGCTCTACGGTGCACTTCCTAGCTTCATCGCGGGAGCAAAAAATTTAAACGCTCAGCTTAAAAGCTTTAAAGAATGGCTCTACCGCAACGAAAAGTTAGAACTTTTTAGCGCGCTTGATCTGCTCTCAAAACCGGGCGAGAGCAGGGAGGAATTTTTCGTGCGCCTAGGCGATAAGGCAAATGAAGCTCTAGAGGCTAAAACTGATGAGATTACGGCTAAATTTGAGAAGGAAAAGGCGCGCCTTGAGGATAAAATTTCGCGCGCTAGCGAAAAGTACGAGAAGGAAAAGGGCGACGTGCTAAGTCGCGGGGTGGATGCGGCGCTAAACATAGGCGGAGCGATCTTAGGCGCGTTTTTAGGCCGCTCGCGCAGCGCTAGCAATATCTCTAAAGCGATCAGCGGCGCCAAGAGCGCGCATAAAATTTTAAACGAACGAAGCGAAGCCAAAAATGCCGAAAATAGCCTAAGCGCGCTGCAAGAGGAGCTGGAGGTGCTCACACAGAAATTTGAAAGCGAAGTGGACGCGCTAAAACAGAGCCTAGATCTGAAAAATATTAAACTCGAAACGAAAGAAATTTCGCCGAAGAAAACCGACATCTACGACGAGAAAATTTCGCTACTTTGGAAGAGTTAAAGGGATTTTATGAAAAAATCGGGAATTTTAGAATTTTTACTTAGCATCGTTACGGCGCCGAATTTTTGGTGCTACTTTGCTGCGTATCTGATCGCTGCGATCCCCTTTGGGCTGCTGATCGGCAGATACCTAGGCGGCGTGGATATCAAAAGCGAAGGCAGCGGCTCCATAGGTGCCACCAACGTCCTTCGCGTCCTAAAAACTCGCGATCCGCAAAAAGCAAAAAAGCTCGCGATCCTCACGGTTGCCTGCGACGCGCTAAAGGGCATCCTGCCGATACTAATCGCGCGGGCTTTGGGCTTTGACGAAAACGTGCTATGGAGCATGGCGGTCTTTGCGGTGCTTGGGCATTGCTTCAGCCCGTATCTGAAATTTAACGGCGGCAAGGGCATTGCGACGGGTGCGGGCGTGCTTGCTTGCTTTATCCCTATCGAGCTTATCATCGCGCTTGCAGTTTGGTTCGTAGTTGGCAAGACGGTTAAAATTTCATCCGTAGCCTCGCTTGCAGCGGCGCTTGCGCTAGTCGTAGCAAGCTACGTGATCCATCCACAGATGCCGGCGATCAACACTCATGCGCCGATCTTTGTGATAGTTTTCATCGTATTTTACAAACACGCGCCGAATATCGCCAGGCTGCTTAAGGGCGAGGAAAAGCGCGTAGTATGATTAAAATTTTAATCGAAAAGCTTGAATTTGGCGCGATAATCGGGACGCTGGATTTTGAGCGCAAGCGCGAGCAGCGCGTGTGGGTGTGGGCGAAGCTCGGGGCGGAGGAGTTTATCGATTACGCGCGGGTTTGCGAATATATCAAAGCGGAGTTCCGCGAGAAAAAATTTCGCCTCGTGGAGGATGCGCTAAAATACTTCGCGCAGGAGTTTCACTCAAAATTTCGATCGATGGATTATTTTTATATGAAAATTTTAAAGCCCGAAATTTTACAAGACGCGAGCGTCGGCGCGGAAATAGAGATAAAATTTTAAAATTTCTTTAAAAAATCTTGAAATTTTGCTTAAAATATGTTAAAATCGCCGCAAAATTTTAAGGCAAGGAAATTAAATGAGAATTTTAATAGTCGAGGACGAGGTGACTTTAAACAAGACGATAGCGGAGGGCTTGATGGAGTTCGGCTATCAGACGGATACTTCCGAGAGTTTTAAGGACGCAGAGTATTATATCGGCATTAGAAATTATGATTTGGTGCTAACCGATTGGATGCTAGCTGACGGCAACGGCATCGATCTCATCGCATTGGTTAAGCAAAAATCCGCGCGTACCTCCGTCGTCGTGCTATCTGCAAAAGACGATAAAGAAAGCGAGATCAAAGCGCTTCGTGCTGGCGCGGACGATTTTATCAAAAAACCTTTCGACTTTGATGTTTTAGTAGCACGCCTCGAGGCTAGACTTCGCTTCGGCGGCTCAAATATCATCAAAATCGACGATCTCATCATCGATCCGGATGAGGAAAAGATCACATATCTAGGTCAAGAGATCGAGCTTAAGGGCAAGCCATTTGAGGTGCTAACTCACTTGGCGCGCCATAGCGATCAGATCGTAAGTAAAGAGCAGCTATTAGATGCCATCTGGGAGGAGCCTGAGCTCGTTACGCCAAACGTCATCGAAGTAGCGATAAATCAAATTCGACAGAAAATGGATAAGCCTCTAAATATCTCTACGATCGAGACCGTTCGCAGACGCGGATATAGATTTTGCTTTCCACAAAAAGCCTAAGAGTCCGCTTTGTAATACAATTAGCATCCGCTTCGTTGATGCTAATTGTCATTTTTTCGGTAATGCTCTATAATTATATGAGAATTACCATCTTCGAAACTCCCGTTCAAAATTTAATCCAAAGAGCACAAAAAATCGTAGACGCCTCCGTGCCGCCTGAGAAAATTTCATCTTTTTTACAAGACGCATCCGGTGAATACGAAAGCAAAATCATCGAAAACGAAAGTATCAATAAACCTAAATTTATCGAAAGCTCCGAGGATGGCAAGAGCTATTTACAGCTGCACTATCCTTATGGTAAGGATAAAATTTTAAGCATCAAAGCAGATGTGAGCGTCTATGCAAACATCGTAAATCAAATACTCATCGACATCATTTTAGTAAATTTAACTATGATATTTTTGGTGGTATTTTACGCGATGTTTCTCTCGCGCATGCTACTAATGCCAATTAAGCTGATCAGCCAAAGGCTCGCCTCGGTGGATGAAAAATTTCTAAAGCCGATTGACGGGGCCGAAATCCCGAGCGAATTTAGCCCACTTTCAAACAGCATAAACCGCCTGCTTGAGCGCATCGATACCTTTATTATGTATCAAAAAGAGCTTTTTATCGGCATCGCGCACGAGCTTAAGACCCCGCTTGCGGTGATGAAAACCAAAAACGAAGTTACTCTCATCAAGCCGCGCGAGAGCGAGAAATATATCGAGGCGCTTAAAAACAATAACGACTCGATCGATAATATGAATAAAATGATCAGCTCCATACTGGAGATTGGACGGCAGGAGGGGGCGCAGTTTGAGGCGCCCGAGCAGACCGATATGATCGCGTATCTACGGGAGCTATGCGTAGGCTTTAAAATTTTAGCGCGTACGGCAGGCAAGGACTTGACGATGGATCTTAAGCCCGAACAGCTTGAAATTTCGGTGCAGAAAAGCCTCTTTATGCACGTGATTCAAAATTTTATCCAAAACGCCATAAAATTTTCTCCGGACGGCGAAAAGGTGCTGATCGAGAGCGAAATTTCGGACGGAAATTTCATAGTGCGGGTCGCAAACAAAGGCGAGCCGCTTAATGAAGAGATCGATTATTTTGCCCCTTTTAAGCGCTACGGCGGCAAACCGGGAGCCGGGCTCGGGCTATTTTTAGCCAAAAATGCTGCTCAAGCGATGGGTGCGCAAGTAGATCTTAAAAACGACAAAGGGCGCTCGCTAATCGTCGCGATTTTCAAACTTCCACTAAAAAATTTAAGAAATAGCCCGAAATTCCGCTATTTTAAAACAAAATGAAGCTTTTTATGGTATAAACGCCATAAATTTTTTCGTAAGGTAAAATTATATGTCATTGTTGATTACAAAAGAATGCATCAGTTGCGACGCGTGCCGCGAGGAATGCCCTAATGAAGCTATTTTTGAGGATGAGCCGATATACATCATAGATGCCGATCGATGCTGCGAGTGCGTAGATGATTACTCCGAGCCCGCTTGCATCGTAGTCTGCCCAGTCGAGTGTATCATCACCGATCCCGATAATATCGAGACGGCGGACGAGCTAAAATACAAACACGTCCATATGGAAATTTAAATGCCCAAGCGCGTCGCAGTCATAGATCTGGGCTCAAATTCCGCCAGAGCCGTGATTTTCGAGCGTACGAGCAGGCTTGGATTTTTCATTTTAGCCGAGCATAAGATCAAGATCCGCCTAGGCGAGGGCGCTTACGAAAACGGCGGAATTTTAACCACCGAAGCGATGCAAAAATGCCTGCTGGCGTTTAAAAAATTTAAAATCCTCGTATGCAATTACAAAGCCAAGCGCGTGCTTTGCATCGGTACATCCGCGCTTCGCGATGCGCCGAACGGGAGCGAGTTTATAAATCTCGTACGCAAGCAAACTGGCATTGCGATCCGCAAGATAGACGGGCAGATGGAGGCGTATCTGGGCGCCTATGCGGCGCAGAATTTACTTAGCGACTTTTCCGAGGGCGTTACGTTGGACATCGGCGGCGGCTCGACCGAGCTTGCTTACATAAAAAACGGCAGGATAGAAAATAAAATTTCTCTAAATTTAGGCACGGTGCGGCTAAAGGAGCTGTTTTTCGACCGCGGCGACACGAAGGGGTTGGAGAAATACATAAACAGCGCGATCTCGCAAGTAGGCGCCGAGTTTCGCACGCAAAATTTAATCGTAATGGGCGGCTCCGCGCGAGCGCTATCGGGCGCCGTGATGAGCCTGCAAAACCACCCGCTAAAAATAGTGCATAATTTCAGTTACGATTACGAAAAATACGCGCCGTTTTTTGCCAAGCTGATGAGCGCAAAGACGCTTGATTTGGCAAAATTCCCGATCAAAAAAGACCGCTACGACACGATAAGAGAGGGCGCCATCATCTTTGATAAGATCGTAAGGCGCCTGGGAGCGAAAAAGATCATCACAAGCGGCGTGGGAGTGCGAGAGGGGGCGTTTTTAAGCTCGATCTTGCGCGGCGCAAACCTACCTAGAAGCTTTAATCCGAGCCTAAGAAGCCTCAAAGATCGCTTCGCTTCCGAGCCCAGCGAGGCTCCGAAGTTCGCAAAGGCGCTGTTTTGCACGCTATCGCCGCTGCATGGCTTGAGCGAAAAATATATTAAAATTCTTCAGACCGCAGCATCGCTTTGTGAGATTGGACGGGCGATCGGCTTTTATGCCAAGCACGAAACCAGCGCGGATATGGTGCTCGGCGGGCTGAACTATCGCACGACGCACAAAGAAAAGGCGCTCATAGCCGCGATCATCTCGATGCACGGAAAGCGTGAGCTGGGAGCTACGTTTGCGCCTTTGAGCGCGATTTTGCCGGACGCCGCCAAGCTTGCGTGGCTCAGCTATATTTTGGAGCTTGCACGCCTCCTAAGCGAAAACGCGCTAAAAAATTTAGAATTTTGCTTTGAAAATTCCACTCTTAAAATCTCCGGCGCGGATAATTTGATAATGCTTAAAGGAAGCCTTAAAAAGCTCGCAAAACCCGCAATTTTTGCGATAAAATTTCTTTAAATAGCCACCCCTGCTTGTTGCGCAAGCTTAAGGCGGGCGGAGTTCGTTTAATTTTATGAGCTTGAAGCGGGCGATAAATCCATATCAATAGCGCTTTTTAAATTTTAATTCCATTCTTGGCTAAAGAATAGACGCTAAAAAATCCGTAGTCGGTGCGGACGCAAAGGCGCTCGCCTGCGATTTCAATAGCAGCAGTTTTGACGCAGTGCTCGCACTCAAACTCGCCTAAGAGGCGAAAATCCTCCAAGCTGAATGCTTTAAATCCACCGTAAAAGTATGTAAGAAAAATTTGATCGTTTGCGGCAAACCTCATTACGCTTCTTGGCAAGCTTTTTGGTGCGCTTAGACGCTTTTTACTTGCGACGTCCCAAAAATACAGCTCATCAAAGCCGTTATTTACGACCAAAATCGCGTCATTTTTGATGAGCCCCACGTTTAGGGAGTGGATATAGCCCACGTCGCATTCGATACAGCAAAGCTCGGCGAAGTCTTTTAGGCGGTAGAGCCTGGCGATATTTTTGCCGCCTTCATCCCCACAGGCTACGCAAATTTTATTGCCGAAGCCTATTGCTTTTGCCGAAAAATCCGTTTTAAAATTTAGCTTCTTGTCGCTTCCGAAAGCTAAAATTCCATCCGTGCCGCAGGCTAGAATTTCGCCGTTGCCGCTTAGAGCAGAGCTAAAGCCTCCTCCTGTGATACCCCAGGCTTCAAAAAGCCTGCTGAATTTCTCTCTGTCAAAAAGAAAGAATTCGTGGTCCAAATCAAGCACCAAGGCCTTTTTGGTAGCAGTCATTTTCCATGCTAAAATTTTTGGTAGTTCAATTTGCGCAAGAGTTCTTAACTCGTCGTCCAGCACGATTAAATAATCGCAGCCGTGCTCGTCAAAATTACATTTATAGACGTAAAATTTATCCTCAAACTCGGCAAATCCAAGCGCTCCGCTGTATCCGCCGCCGATATAGGCATGCGCTAGTGCCTCGCCGAATTTCGCTTTTTTGTTTTCATAGATGAAGCCCTTTTTTAGGGCATCAACTTGCTTTTTTACGAAAGCTTTTTGCAGAGCATCGTGGTTTACGAATTCTTTAGAGCTCAGTCTTTCTTTGCCGTTTTGTAACGTCTTTGAAATCAAACTAAGCCCTTGCGTTTGAAGCAGGATCTCTTTCTCGCCGTTGGTAAATTTTTTCATAGCAGCCCCTAAGTATAAATTCGAAGTCTAATTTTAGAATTTCAAAGCTTAAACTACGGGGCGCAGCAAAGCTGTTTAAAATCTACCGAGCGCTTCTTTGACGTGATCCTCCGCCATATCGATATTCCACATCGGCTCAAAGACGAGATCAATCTCCACCTCGCCGACGCCCTCTACGCTCTCGGCACCAGCGCGCACCCATTCCACCATCATCTCATGCAGCGGGCACGACTGAGTCGATAGCGTCATCGTGACTTTAGCGTTGTTCGCCTCATCTACCGATACGTCGTAGATGAGCCCTAGCGACACGACGTCAAAGCCCACCTCGGGGTCTACTACGGCGCGAAGCGCGTCGTAAACTTGCTCTTTTGTTACTTTCATTTTTCCTCTCCGAATTTTATGTAGTTAAAGATATTTACGGTGTTGATTAGCACCAAAATTATGCTTGCCGCTTGCAAGATAACCGCGGGCGTTAGCGCTCCAAAGCCCGCGCACGCAAGCGCTAAGACGTTCGGCGCGCAGGCTGCATAGGCGATCTTTTTGATTATCATATCGTCTAGCATAGGGATTTTGCGCTTGCCGACGAAGGGCGAGACGTAGTGGTACCAGATGAGAAAGGGTGCGATTTTATAAAGGTGCGCGACGATGAAGGCGAACAAAAAGCCGTATAGCAGCCAAAACGCCGCCGCATCCGCGCGATCCGCGAGCCAAAATGCCGCGCTAAATCCCAAAGCCGCCAGCGAGATGTAGACGTTTAAATTCCAATAATCTATCGCTTTTCGCACCCGTCTGGCTAGGATATAGATCGCCTGAGCCGCAAAGCTCGCAAGCGCGGCAAAGGCGATGAAAATTCCAAAGTCTTTTAACAAAAACGGTCCCGCGAGCAGATACAGCGCCAGTGAAGCTTTTGCTAGTGCGAAGCTTAGATCGTGCGCCAGACTAAACATCGGCAGCAGCACGCACGCAGCGCCTACGATGACGAAAAACACGAAGCCTAGCACGAAGTATATGTGATAGGATAAAATTTCTGAAAAATATACTCCGAAAATCTCCACGCCGCTAAGCGCTAGCACGAGGGCAAAGCCAAGGCTGATCCCTACGGCTAAAAACGCAGCCGAGATCGCAAGCGCTACGGCGGGGAAGCTCCATTTGGGCGTGCCGATGAAGCTTAGCGCGTAGCAGATTGTAAAATAAAATAGACTAAGCAGCAAAACGGCGCCGCCTGCGTGCATCAAAGGGATGCTTGAAAGCAGCAATCCCGCGCTTAGCAGAGCCACGCCCGCGCCGTAGGCGAGGAGATTTAAAAACGCAAATTTGACGGTGAAAAATTCCTTTTGGATAATGACCGAAGTAAGCTGATAGAGCGCTCCGATGATTATGCTGATTACGAAACCCAGCAAAAATACGTGAAAAAAGCTCGCCGTCTGCGGCGCCTGGATCGCGCCGAAATCCGCCTTTAAAAAGCTCGCCGCGCTTAGCAGCAAAAAGATAAAGCCGCAGATGAAATAGCCGCCTACGATGCGAAACGGCGGCGAAAATGTCGTGATATTCATCTAAATTTTAAAGCCCTTTAGCCGTGGCACTTCGCGTCGGTATCGAAGCCCTCATTGACTGCGCCAGGCTTTAGGCTAATGGTGAGCTTGACCGCATCGCCGCCCAGATCTTCGCGTACTATGTCAAATTTAGACTCGATTTTTGGGATCAGCCCCATTGGGAATTTATGATTGAGCATGACGACCTTTTTGGTTTGGTCTTTTACGAAATTTAGCGCCACCAGCGCATTTACCATCGGCTCGGGCGGGACGCATTTGCGCGAATCAAAGCCGATGTACTCCACGCCGCCCTGCGATTTTTTGTAAAATTTCAACGTAGCGCCCGCCGCGTCGAACTCCTGCCAGTCTGTGAAAAAATCCATACTTGATCCTTTTTTAAAATTTCGCGCGATTATATAGCAAATTTTAAAATTTTGAAATGAGGCAGGTCAAGTCCTATTCGGAATTTGTAAATTTAGCCGAATTTTAATACACTACGCGTTAAAATTCTAAATCCGAGGACCATTATGCAGACCATCACGATTATCGATACGTTCGGCTTTTTTTTCAGGCTCTACTACGCTATGAGCGGGCTTAAAACAAAAGACGGCAAACCCAGCGGCATGGTGAGCGGATTTGCGAGCTTCATCGCAAATCTTTCGAAGGAATTTAAGAGCGATTATATAATTTTCGCTCTGGATAGCAAGGGCAAGACCTTCCGCTCGGATATCGATCCCAACTACAAAACCAACCGCCAAGCCCCGCCGCCCGCGCTTTTGCAGCAACTGCCGGTCTGCATCGAGATGATCGAAAAGATGGGGCTTTACTCGCTCGGACGCGAGGGCTATGAGGCGGACGATCTCATCGCAAGCGTCGTTAAAAAGTACGGCGCTACGCATAAAATCAACATCGTTACCTCCGACAAGGACCTGTATCAGCTAATCGGCGAAAACGTTAAAATTTACAGCCACGGCAAAAAGATGCTTTACGGAAGGGAGGAGTGTTTGCAGCGCTACGGCGTCTATCCCGAGCAGATCGTGGATTTTTTAGCGATCTGCGGCGACAGCGCCGATAATATCCCGGGCGTGCGCGGCATCGGCGATAAGGGGGCGAAGAAACTTTTAGACGAATGGGGCTCGCTTGATGGGATCTATTCAAATTTAGACCGCCTACCGCAAAACAAACAGCGCGAGTATCTGATAGAAGGTAAGCAGAGCGCCTACATAAGCAAGCGCCTGGCTACGCTTTACGACGAGCTGGAAATCCCGCCTTTAGAGGATGCGAAATTTCCGCAGCAAAATCCGCTTTTTAAAATCCGCGAAATTTTAAAAGATTACGCGCTAAATAGGCTTCTTTCGGCGTTAAGCCTGCAGGAGCAAAACGGACTTGATTTTTGGAGCGAGGGTAAAAGCGCGGGCGCAAAAAGCTCCGTTTTGGGCGCGGGCGGGAAGGACTCCTGCGCAGAGCCGTCTCGCGGCGGCTCTATCTTGGACGCTGCCATAGGGGGGCTAGACGGACAAAATTCCACCCCTAGCGGCTCCGCTTGTGGCGGGCAAAGTTGCGAAAGCGCTTTTAAAACGCCATTTGAGCCCATTTGCATTACCGATGCCGCAGAGCTTGCAAGGCTATGCGAAGGCGTCAGCGCCGAGACCTTGGTGAGCTTTGATACGGAAACCACTAGCATCGACAGCAAAAGCGCCAAGATCGTGGGCTTTTCGTTTGCGTTTAATGAGGAGCGCGCCTATTACGTCCCGCTTGCGCATAGCTATTTGGGCGCTCCTGCTCAAATTTCTTCGGACGCCGCAAAGGCTGCGATCGGCTCGCTGTTTCGCGGATATGTCGTGGGGCAAAATTTAAAATACGATTTTGAGATCGTGAAAAATAATTTTAATATCGAGCCGCCCGCGCGCTTTGCCGATACGATGGTGCTAGCGTGGCTGCTCGATCCCGCAAACGCCGTGGGGATGGACTCTATCTCGCCGCGATATCTTGGGTATGAGACGGTGCATTTCGGCGACGTCGTTAAAAAGGGCGAGACCTTCGCCTCCGTGGAGCTGGACGCCGCTACGATCTATGCGAGCGAGGATGCGTGGGTGACGCTGAGGTTGTATTTTAAGCTCAAGGGGCTGCTCGAACCCGCGCTTTTTAAGCTCGCGCAGGAGCTTGAGTTCCCATTCGTGCGGGTGCTTTGGCAGATGCAAAGGTGCGGCATCAAGATCGACGCGGAGATGATAAAGAGCCTAATCGGGCGCAACGAAAAGTCCCTGCGAGCGCTCACCGATGAAATTTACGAGCTTTGCGGCGAGCAGTTTAACATCAACTCTCCCGCTCAGCTCGGCGCCGTGCTTTTCGAGCGGCTCGGGCTTCCTGCGGCAAAGCGCACAAAGACGGGCTATAGCACCGATGAAAGCGTGCTGAAGGATCTTACGGCGCTGCATCCCGCGGTGGGTAAAATTCTAGACTACCGCGAGCTGTTTAAGCTGCAAAGCACCTACTGCGAGCCGCTGCTACAGCTTGCTCTGGCCGATCCGCAAAACCGCGTCAGATCGAATTTTTTGCAGACCGGCACGGCTACCGGGCGGCTAGCGAGCAAAAATCCGAACCTGCAAAATATCCCAGCGCGCGGCACCTTTGCGAAGGACGTGCGAGACTGCTTCCTAGCAGAGGGGGGCTACTCGCTGATCTCGCTTGATTACTCGCAGATCGAGCTGCGCCTGCTCGCGCACTTTTCGCGCGATCCTGCGCTTTTGGCGGCGTTTAGGGCGGATGAGGACATTCACGCGCGCACGGCGATTAGTATTTTCGGCGATGCGCAGCCCGCGCACCGCACGATCGCAAAGAGCATAAATTTCGGCCTCATCTACGGCATGGGCGCGGGCAAGCTAAGCGATAGCCTAGGCATCGCGCGCGCCGAGGCAAAGGGCTATATCGAGCGCTATTTCGCGGCGTTTTCTACGATCAAGGAATTTTTGCAGAGCATAAAATCGGATGCGAAAGAAGGCGGCTACGTAAGCACGCTTTTTGGGCGCAGGCGTTACTTCGACTTCGCAAACGCGCGCAACAACATGGTCTATGCGAGCTACGAGCGCGAGGCGGTGAATACGAAATTTCAAGGCTCCGCCGCCGATATCATCAAAAAGGCGATGGTTGAGATTTCGCCGCTGTTAAACGATGAGGCGCGGCTGATATTGCAGATCCACGACGAGCTGATCTTCGAGGTGCGGGACGATTTGGCGCAGAGCTTCGGCGCGCGCGCGCAGGAGATAATGCAAAGTGCGGCGAGCCTAAACGTGCCCTTAAAGACGAGCCTAAACATCGCCAAGCGCTGGGGCGAGCTGAAGTAACTCCGC
>NZ_CALHHX010000115.1 GCF_938030685.1 uncultured Campylobacter sp.
AGTAGAATTTCATCCCGTTGGGAATTGAAACAGCTCAACTATCGCGTCAAGTCTATTGAAGATCGGGTAGAATTCCAT
Organism: uncultured Campylobacter sp.; assembly: GCF_938030685.1. Taxonomy (GTDB): domain Bacteria; phylum Campylobacterota; class Campylobacteria; order Campylobacterales; family Campylobacteraceae; genus Campylobacter_B. The sequence goes on from NZ_CALHHX010000115.1 coordinate 79, forward strand.
CCCATTGGGAATTAAAATGCTCTATTTAAAATTTCATTTTTCCCTCTCGCATAGTAGCATTCTATAGAATTTATCGAGCCGAATCCTGCCCGATAAAATTTTTACCAAATAAAATTCTGGGCTTTAAATTTTAAAATTTATCGAGTAGAGTTCCGTATCCCAGAGCTTAGAATTTTAAATTTAAGAAGCAGCGACTTCAAGTTACGTGATTCAAAACACGAGGATTTTAGATTATAAAATTTAAAAAGACGGGCAGGATTAGAATTTTAAAATTCGAAGTCAATGATCGAAATTCCAAACCGCGCAACTTGAAATTTCAAATCTGAAGCGGGGGCAAATTTTAAGATCATTTCAAAATTTGCCCCTTTTAAATTTACATATCTCAAGCTCTATTCGTAAAATTTTGCATATAAATTTACGCAAAATTTAGCTAAAAAGATGGTCTCATAAACTTATCCACATTAAATTTTATCTCTTCTTTTTAGAATAAAAACCGTTGCAGACGCGATTATTGGCGACGATAAAGCGCTTATCATCATTATATTAAAATTAAAATTTGAGCGATCAAACAGATAACCCAATAAGGTCAAATCGGCTTTTGCTAGGATTATCACAGCTAGCGGATAAGCATAAAATATACTTATAAAAAATGCAGATGCGGCGGATATTTTATCCAGCAGAATAAAAGCCTTTATTTTGGAAAATGCAAAGCAGCAGATGATTAGAGGCAAAATTACCGTCGCGCAAAATAGATACAATACCATAGCGCCGAAAATATCGCTTTTGCTATCGCTTGCTTCTTCGTGCCACGTTAGCTCAAAAGTTTTTAAAACGATAGAAAACGGATTCGCGATATCGTGACCGCTATACTCCGCCAAAAAAACCGCATCTATGCCGGCAAATATAACGCCCAAGCAGTCTATAGTAAAAAAGAGCAAGGCGATCCAGAATAAAATCCTCACCCCTTTTAGCTCAAAACATTTTTTAATGAACTCTTTTATCGCCCTACTCCCCAATTCATAGCTTTTAAGATCAATTTGGCTTTTATATAGCGTTTCATTTCGGCGCTTTTAAGACTCCTCGCCGTGATCTCTCATCAAATTTAAGCCTTGGCTGCCGGTCTATCTTGCCCGTTGCGATCGTAAGCTAAAATTTCACTCTACTTATTCATATTCACCTAATTTGATACCGTTAAAATTAGAATTATTTTTTATCCTTATCAAAAAATTTTGAATTGTAGTTAGTTAAAGATATCATCAAGGTTCGCTTATTAAAAGGAACTTTGCCAAATCTATCAATAAGTAATTTATTTTGTTTTGCCGATATCACAATACCGTTATCATTAAAAATATAGTACTTTTTTATCCTCAAGGAATTTAAGCATTGAAAGATAATTATAAATATAAAGTTTATGATGATAGCCATTGCAAGATTTGTTATATACGCAATTTTATCCATCAAAGTTTTACTATCAAGTTTTGCAGTTTCTCCAAAACATGGAAAGTATGAATAAGTTATCTTTGTATGCTCCGTAAGCTGGATTTTTAGAACCTTTAAATTCCCCCGCTAAATCCACATAGTCGCATTCTATTATTTTCTCAAAAATTCTAATTTGTAAGTCATTTACCAGCATACCTTTTAGCATTGCAAAATCTCCAAAAATCGTTTTGAAAAATATAAATATGCAAAGAGCTAGCTCGCCTTTTCTAAAACTACTACTAAAGAAACTTTCAATAGGAAAAATAGATCTAATGGCGAATACTAATGCGAATATCAGGAAAAAAATTCCTACTGTTAATTTACTTTTTAACAAATAGTCATTTTTTATCACTATCGGCTCTTTGTCGTAATCTCGCATAGAATTTCCCCATTTTTATAAAAAATATTTTGGCGCATTCTATCTTTTTATTCTTAGTATGTATTTAAAATTTAAAAATTATTTAGCCTTGCCGAATTTCAAAGCAATTGTTAGGTAGAATTTTGAAATTTAAAGCAAACAAAGCATGGGTTGTATGAAATTTTAAATTCCAAATCCTAAAGACAAGATAAATTCTATACCTCTAGCCTACACGAATTTTTAAAATTTCAGACTTACGGAAGCGGGGTAAATTTCAAAATTCCAAGCCCGCGAAGGACGAGTAAAATTATAAAATTCTAAAATTCCGCTCTACTTCGTTTTCTTTGCGGTATCTTTGTTAGTCGTTGCGTTGGCGTCGATGTAGCCCATCTGGACGAGTTTTTCGTAGATTTGCATTATCACGGGACCTGCCGCGCTTCCGCCACCGCCGCCGTGTTCGACTAGTACGGTTACGGCGTATTGCGGCTTGTCGTAAGGACCAAAGCTCGTCATCCAAGCGTGCGAGCGGTGGAAGTAGTCCATATCGGCCTCTTTCATTCGCTTTTTGGCGGTCTGCGAGATGCCTACGACCTGCGCGGTTCCCGTCTTGACCGCTAGAGGCACTACCGCGGTATGGATGAGCTTGTAGGCGGTGCCTCCGTCGGGGTTGTTGCCGACCTCATACATCCCGCGCCGTACGAGCGGCAGCTGCGCCTTTTCCTTCGGCGTGAAAAGCTCGGTAGGGGTAAATTCCACCGGCTTACCGTCGATGCTTTTTAAAAAATGCGGCGTGATAGCCTTGCCCGCGGCGATCTGCGCGGTGTTTTTCGCCACCTGCATAGGGGTGACGAGCACGTCGCCCTGGCCGATCGAGGCATTGACCGTCTCACCCTGATACCACGCGCGCTTAAATTTCTGCATTTTCCAGGCCTTATTAGGCATCGTGCCTACAAACTCATTGGGTAGATCGACGCCCGTTTTGCTACCGAAACCCAGACGCTGCAGATACGCGGACATATAGTCGATCCCCACCAGCAGCGAGCCTTCGTAAAAATACACGTCGCAGCTGCCCTTGATCGCCTCTACTAGGCTCACGCGGCCGTGACCCCAGCTCTTCCAGCAGCGGAATTTTCGCCCCCCTAGCTCTATCGCGCCGCTGCAAAACACGCTCCAGTTCTCGTTGATCTTGCCGCTGTTTAAAAAGCTCATCCCTACAGCCATCTTAATGACCGAACCGGGCGGATAGAGGCCATTTACGAGCTTATTCGTAAACGGATGGCGCGGGTCTTTTATCAGCTCGTCCCACTGCGTCTGCGAAATTCCGCCCACGAAGGTGTTAAGATCGTACTCTGGGAAGCTGCCCGCCGCGATGATAGCGCCGTCGCGCAGATCCATCACGATCGCTACGCCGTCCTTGTCTTTAAAAATTTCCTCGAGGTATTTTTGTAGCTCAAGATCGATGGTAAGCGAAATTTCGCTGCTGCTGGGCTCTTGCATCGAGATCTCCTCTACGACCTGATTTAGCGCCGTAACCTTCGTCTTGCGCTCGCCCTTGCTGCCCTGCAAAAGCTCGTTATAATACCCCTCGACGCCGCTTCTGCCGTTGTATCCGGTAAGCGCGCTTAGGGGGTTGCTTTGGATATCCTTTTTATTGGCGCGGCCTACATAGCCGATGATATGCGAAGCAAGCGCGCCGTAAGGGTAGAAGCGCTGCGAAGCGGGCGAAATTTTGATATTTTCGTGCAGGCTCAAGCTCGCGAAATGCTCTATCGTGGCGTTGTAGTCCAAAAACGGCACGACTTCGATAAAGTCTTGATTATAAGCGGAATTCGCGTCCTTGTAGCTCTTGCTCATCGCGGTGACATTGAGATCTTTGAAGTAGCGCGAGATATTATTCAGCTCGCTTTGCAGTGCGGCGTCTTTTAGATGCGGCGCGATGGATAGCGAAAAGCCGAGATTATTTATCGCAAGCGGGCGGCCTTTGGCATCTAAAATTTGACCGCGCACCGGCGGGATGTATTCGGTGGAGATGACGTTGTTTTTGGCGACCTGCTCGTAGAATTCGTTCGATTTGATCGAAAGATAATAAATTCTAACCAAAAGCATGCTAAAAAATAGTATCACAAATACGAATACAAACTTTAGCCTCATACCAGCCGCCCCTTAAAAAAGAGCAGAGCAAGCAAAATTTCAATCACAATATAATTTAAATACTCGCCGCTTAGAGGCAGATACTCGCTCTTTTTGATCGCCGAGATCGCGTTGCTCACCACAAAGACCAAAACATAGCTGATCATCACGTAAAAGCAGATCAAAAAATTTCTAAATTTAATATATTTAAATGAGTTTTCATAGACCACGAAATAAAATATACAATACGCGATAGCCACGCTAAATAGGTTAAATCCGTGGATCTGCTCGGCGCAAAACAGATAAAAAATAGAGAAAAACCAGCTAAAGCCGAACTTTTTAAATTTTACGTCGTTTTCGTATTTTTGCACCACCATCGCCGTGAAAAAAAATCCAATCAGCGGCGGCAAGCCTCTATACACCGCACTTAGAAGCAGGTAGAAAAGAACTCCCGCGCTAAAAAGCGTATCCGCTATAAGGTATAGATAAGTGCGATTTCGTTGCATACCGGAAACTTTTTGCATTTAATACAATCGGCCCAAATTTTTTGCGCAGGCAGCTCGTCTTTTGGGATTTCGGTAAAACCCAGACGCTCGAAAAATTCCTTTTGATAGGTGAGCGTAAATACGCTTTTTAGCCCGTAAAATTTCGCTTCACCGAGCAGCTCATTTACGATAGCTCTGGCAATGCCCCGCCTGCGAAACTGCGGAGCGACGATGAGCGAGCGCACCTCGGCAAGATCTGCGTTAAAAATTTTAAGCGAAGCAAAGCCCGCTAAAATTTCGGCTTCTTTTAGGCGCTGCGATTCGTGGGGCTGAGAACGTTCGGTTTGAAAAACGCCCGCGCTTTGCGAATATTCGCTCCGTAAAATTTGCTCTTTGTCTGCTTGCGCGCGACCCATTTGAGATACAGCTTGCAGCGCGCTATTTCGTGGCGCGCTATTTTGCGGCGTAGCTCGTTGCGGCGCAAAAATACCCGCGGCATTTTCGGCGGAATTTTCAGAAGTAATTTCGGCAAAATTTTCGGCGGAGCTTTGGATTAAATTTAAATCGGCATTGCATGCTAAATTTAAATCAGAATTCTCGGCTAAATTTAAATCGGAATTTTCTTTAGAATCAAAGCTCGTATCCGCCTTAGAATCGCAGCCGAACGCCAGCACGTATGAGCGGATATTGGCAGCTATCTCATCGCTTTCAAGCGGCAAGATCACGCCGTTTTGCACCTCCTCTTTTACGAGCTCCTGCATACGCGAAATGTCACAAAGGCGCGCTTTTTTTAGCCGTATCATCTAAAATTTTCCCTAATCTTTGCGCGATCTTGGCGGCGCATTTTATATCCTCTAAATTTAATTATTTTGAAATTCTGCGCCGCAAAATTTAACGTATTTAAATTTAGAAATTTCATAATCCAAACGCCCCGTGCACGATGATCTCGCGCGCTTTTTGCAGCCCGCTGCCTTTTAGCGTCGAGACCAAAACAGCCTGCGGATCGTGCCTCAAAAGCTTTGCGCGCTCGCTTTGGTTGAGCTTGTCGGCTTTGGTGTAGAGCCTCACGACCTTTTGATCGCCGCGCAGAAAACTAGCGAGATAGTTTTGCAAATTTTTATCTATCGCAAGATCAAACTGCCTCGCGTCGATGAGATGGACGAAAAGCTTGATATTCAGGCGCTCTTTGATAAATTCGTCGAGATTTTTTTGCCAGATATAATGCAGTTTTTTAGAAACCTTAGCGTATCCAAACCCGGGCAGATCCACGAAGATCAAAGAGATATTTTCCCCCAAGCTCGCAAGATCCGAAAAGGCGGAGTTGCCCGCTAAGCTTAGCGCGGATCTGCCTGTAAAATTTAATTCGGGGCTTTGCGCGGAATTCGGCGCGAAACCCGCCACAAGATCTGTCTCGCGATCCGATCTAAAATCCGCCGAGGCGCTTTTTAAATTTAAAACGGATTTCTGTTTGGAATTTTGCTCAGACGCCGCAGCCTCCGCATGATCTTGCACGCAATTTGCAGCCGAGCTTAAAGCCTCTTTGCTTGCTAGATCAAGCGGCGTTTCATTTTGCGAGCCGTCCGAGTCTGCGGCAAGCTTTTGTTTAAATTTAACTTCGAAAAAATTTATCAGCTGCGTTTTGCCCGGCGTCGAACTTGATTTGGCTAGATTTTTGCGCCCGACTAGAGCGTTTATCAGGCTGCTTTTGCCGACGTTGGAACGCCCCAAAAACGCCACTTCGCTCATCGCAAACTCGGGCGCACCCGCGATATTTGCGGCGGAGGTGATAAACTGCGCGCTGCTAGGATAGATCATTTGTTTTGATCTTCGACCTGAAAGATCAGACGCACGGGCTTTTTCTCGCCGCCGCCGCTTTTTACTTCGTAGGTGCCCTTTTGGCGATTTACGATGATTTTATCGCCGTAAACCTCCTTTTTAGTCTCGGCTTCGTGCAGATAGGCGTTGTTTTCAAGCGTGTAAGCCTCGATGGTCGGATCGTAGGTTAGCACGCCGCCCTTGCCGTCGTAATGCTTCTGATTGAGTAAAATTTTAAAATTTGCATTTCCCGTCGCGACATATTTTGTAGGCTGGCGCTTGGCGTCGAAGTAAATCGTCACTTTATCGGAATTTAGCGTATCGTAAGCACCCTTTTTGATGCGGACGTTGCCCGTCAGCACGCTGATCTGCTTGATCTCGTCGGCGAAAAAATTATCCGCCGTGACCTCGACCTGCTCCTGCGCGGCGCTAAGAGTAGTCGCGCCAAAGCTAGTAATTAGCGCGGCTGCGAGTATTAGTTTGTGGAGTTTTGATCTTTTATTAAATACCATGCGTGGATTCCTTTTGAGTTTGTTTGTTTGGTTTTAGTATCGTAGCTGATGCTTGCGCCCGTGATGCGGTCGCCGCCTTGGCGCAACACGTATGGCACGTCGGAGCGGACGATCTTGCTGCTCGTATCGTAGATGATCTCTTGCGCCGTGTAATCAAAGCCTCTGCTATTTACATAGTGCGCGTCGCCGTTAAATTTTATCAGCTCGCCTGCGCGCGTCGCGGTCTTTGAAACCAAAGTGTGATTCAGATCCGCGCTAATCTCCTCGGCTTTAAAATTTACAAACTCGTCGCGATCCTTATAGCGAGTGCCGCCGTCCGCGGTAAATTTAGCATCCACGCGCTCGCCGATCTGATAATCGACGATCTTTTTCATCTCCATATTCGCAATGCTTAGATCTTGTCTAAACATATCGCTAAAATACGGCGTCTGCACGCTTAAAAACACCATCGCGACGCAAAAGATCGCAATCGCGACGTAGAAAATTTTTATCACCATCGCTCGGTCCTCTTTGATCTGCGCAGAATTTCGCCCCTCGCAGGCTCTCTCACGCGCGCTTGCAAAATTACAGCCATTTGCTATTCCACTCTTCGCGCATGCCGTTTTTATCGACGAGTATTTCGATCATCTCGCGCACTGCACCGCAGCCGCCGTTTTTGCTTAGCGCGACGTCCGCTTTTAGCGAGCTTAGCGCATCGGCGGGCTTGAAGCTGATCGCGACCGCATTTAAAAGCTTCGCATCGTTTATATCATCGCCGATCGCGGCGGCCTCATCGAAGCTTAGGTTAAAATTTTTTAAAATTTGCTCCGCCCTTGCGCGTTTGTCTTTTTCGCCTTGAAAGAGCGTATCGATCTTTAGCTCGCGCGCGCGGTTTGCGACGATTTGCGAGCTTTTGCCGGTGATGATCGCGACCTTTAGCCCCAGCCGTTGCCATTCCTGGATGCCGAACCCGTCTTTTACGTTAAATTTCTTCATCTCTTCGCCGCCGTTTGAATGGTACAGCCCGCCGTCGCTAAGGCAGCCGTCTACGTCTAAAAATATGATCTTTATCACTTCGTTTTCCGTTTTTTGAAATTTTGTGATTTTAACGAAATTTGGCTGAATTTTTGGCAAACGCCGTATAAATTTAAGCCGCGATCTTAGCCCTTAATCGGCACGTAGCCGCTATTTTCGATGATGCTTTGCCCCTGCGGCGAAAGGATCCAATCTATCAGCGTGCGGATATTTTCGTTTTTATTATTTTCATCGTAAACCGCGTAAATTTCGGCTACGAGCGGGTATTTGCGGCTAGCGATATTTTCTTTATTCGGATACGCGCCGTTTAGGCTAAGCATCTTCACGCCGCCGTTTTGCACGATCCCCTCGACATAATAGCGAAACGAAAAGCCGATCGCACTGCCGAAAAAGCCCGTGATCTTGCGCTTAGGCTGCGTCTCGCCCATAAATTTCAAAAACGCGCTCTGGCTGCCGCTGCCCGCGTTTCGCTGCACGGCATCTATTCGCATGCGCTCGCCGCCGAGCTGCGACCAATCGTCAAACTCCCCAGAATAGATCCCTCGCACCTGATCCACAGTTAAATTCGATACTTTATTATTTGTATTTACGATAAAGACGAACGCCTCCAGCCCGATCGGCACGAAGCGTAAGTTTGCATCCTTTTCTCGCGCGTAATCAAGCTGCTGTTTCGAAGGGGCTGCGACGAAGATCAGATCCGCCTCGCCGTCGCTTATGGCCTTGTATGCGCCGCGAGTGTTGCTAAATTTAAGCCTGCTAGCATTCGTGAAATTTCGCCCGTCAAACTCCACGCTTTCTTTGGGATAGTTTGCCGCGACGAATGCCGAAAACACGGGATATAGCGCCGCTGCGCCGTCGATTATCGGCAGATCGCCGCTAAGTTTTAAGCTAGAACTAACGCGCACGATCTGCGAGCCCTGCTCAAACGGCAGGAATTTATGCAGCTCGATCGATTTAGCCTGCATCGTGACGCTGCTTTGATTTACGTATCGCTTCACGACGAGGCGGTAAAATGCAAAATCGAAAGCCGCCAAGCCAAGCAGCAGCAAAATGACGATAGATGTGCGCTTCATCTTAGTTGCCGTTCGCGATATAGGAGATGATCGAGCATTTGCTCTGCAGATACAGCGCCGCTGCGGTTAGTGCGCAAACGCTGATCGCCCAGGCCGTCAATATTACGGCGATCGTTTTTTGAAAAATTTCATCGCTCATTTTGTATCTCACATATGCGCAAGCGCACTGTTAAGCAGCCATAAAAAGCCTATTAAGGCGGCTGAAAAGATTATGAATAAAAACGCGGAGAGGATCAGGAGATTTCTAATCTTTCTGCGCTGCTCGGGCGCGCTTTTAGCGGATTTAATAAATTTTACCAAATACACAATGAGGAAAATAAACGAAATTATCGGCAGCGCGATCAAAACCGAGATCGAGATGAATAGATCCGGCAGCCACTCAAAATATACCAGCGGAGTAAGGGTGCACAAAAACGCAATCGTAGAAATGATTAGAAATTTTCTATCTCTTTTATGGCGCTCCGGCTCGTCTTTTGATCTGATAAATTTGATCAAGCACGCGACGAGCCAAACAAAGCAGATCAAAAACAGCACATTTAAAATATCCATAAGCGACTCAAAATTATTCATCTTTTACCTTTAAATTTAATACACAAAGCGGCATTTTAGCGCTCCGGCAGTGCGAAATTTCATATAGCATAGTTCGCGGTTTTCGCGGCGGGCGCAAATGCACCGCCAGCGTAAGCAGTCTTAATAAAGCGGCGCGCTTTGCCAGAGTAATGGCGAAATTTTGCAAATTTCAAGCGGCGGCGAGAGTAAAATTTCAAACGCCGATAAAATTACAAAACCGCGAATTGCCAATTTTGCTAAATTTAGCGCACATTTGCCGCTATAAAACACCCTTGGTGCTAGGCACGCCGGCGCGCTCGTTGATACTTATCGCGCGACGAAATGCGACGGCAAACGCCTTAAACGCGGCTTCTGCGACGTGATGCAGATTTTCGCCTCGAATCTGGCTTATATGCAGCGTGAAATTTGCATTGAAAGCCAGAGCGCGGAAAAATTCCTCCACGAGCTCGGCGTCGAATTCACCGATCTTACCGCGCTTTAGGCTCGGGCAATCAAATACCAAAAACGCGCGGTTGGAAAAATCAAGCGCGGCGCTTACGGCGGCTTCGTCCATCACGACGACGCTATCGCCGAAGCGCTCGATATTCTGCGCGGGATAGATCGCCTCTTTGATCGCGCTTCCGAGCACTATGCCACAGTCCTCGACGCTGTGGTGAAAATCGACCTGCAAATCGCCCTCGCAGCGCAGGTTCAGATCAATCCACGCGTGCTTGGCAAACGCACTAAGCATATGATCGAAAAAGCCGATACCCGTTTGTATCTGCGCCGCGCCGCGCCCGTAAAGCTCCAGCTCAAGCTCGATTTTGGTCTCTTTCGTAGCCCTATTTTTGCTTATCATCGCGCAATCCTTAAAACTAAATTTTGTTTGAAATCTATCTAAATTTCACTAAATTTCGGTTAAAATCTCAGCCAGCTTTTCGGAATTTACGCTGCCGATCTGGCGCAGGTTCGCAATCTCGGCACCCTCTTTAAAAAACAGAATCGTAGGCGGGCCGAATACGTTGAAATGCGCTTTTATCGCCCTATTTTGCTCGCTATCTTCGCTAAGATCGATCTTTAAAAGGCTAAATTTATCAAGCGCACCCGCAAGCGCGGGGTCTGCGAACGCTCGCTCGCTCTGCTCGCAATTTTTACACCAGCTAGCCCAAAAATCCACTATCACGGGCTTTTTGGAATTTTCTATTTCGCCGCGCAGCTGCGCCAGATCGCGCATCAATGAAAAATGCGCGCCGCTTAAATTTTTAGCGCGAGAAATTTCGCTCGCTTGCAAGCTCTCGCCGCCGGGGCCGCCGCTGGAATATCTCGTGCTTTGCGGGATTAAATTTTCAAGCGGCCTGGAAAAATCTTTCGCGCCGCTGGCAAAGCCCGCGAGCAGCAGCGCCGAATATAGCGCGATTATAAGAGCCAAAGCGCGCTTTATCCCGCCTGCATCGCCGTCAAACAGTCCTAAAAATCCTGCGAAGATCGCGCCTAAAACCGCGTAAATCAGCAGGCTTAAATTTTCGCCGATAAGCGTACGCGAAATCCACACTGCCGTAAAAAGCAACAAAAAGCCGAAAATTTTAGGCACCGCCTCCATCCAAGCTCCGGGTCTAGGCAGTGCGCCGCCGAGCCCTACCACAAGCAGTAGCGCGCCGCTTCCTAGCCCCAGCGCAAAAAGAGCCGCCGCACCCAGCAGAACGTCGCCGCTGCCCGCGATGTAAACGAGCGCACCTGCAAGCGGAGCGGAGATGCATGGCGATACGACGAGCGCCGAGATAAGCCCCATCGAAAAAACTCCGATCAGGCCGCCAGCATTTTCGCTTTTGCTATTTAAGAAGCTTTGAAAGCGCGCAGGCAGGCGGATCTCGTAAAATCCAAACATCGAAAACGCGAGCGCGGCGAATATGAGCGAGGTTAGGATCAGCGCGGGCGGAGTTTGCAGCAGGCCTTGTAAATTTTGCCCGAAAACCGCCACGAAAGCTCCTAAAATCGCATACGAGCTCGCCATCCCGAAAATATACGCGAGACTTACGGCGAGGCTTTTTTTCGCGCTCGGCTTCGAGGAAGTTTTCGCCACGATGATCGACGAGAGGATCGGGATGAGCGGATAGACGCAAGGGCTTAGCGAGAGCAGCACGCCGTAGCCGAAAAACAGCGCGATCGCCGCGATGAAGCTCTTGC
>NZ_CALHHX010000116.1 GCF_938030685.1 uncultured Campylobacter sp.
CTTTTAATTCTTCATAGGCTGCCTCACTATCAAGCAAAACAAAAGCAATTTGTGCACGATGCCCAAATGCTTTTCCCGCACTCAATATCTTATATTTCTCAATCTCGTTCATAGCTCCTCCAAAATTTCTGTTTTTCCTTATATTTAGCAATCTTTTTTCAACAATTCCTATCCAAGTTTTCTGAGATGGATTTGCTCTTATTTCCCTTGCATTTCCTTTTTATTGAAGAAAATTATTTTCTTGATTTGTAGAACTCCTTATACTTTGGATTGTCATACTGAAAATATCGGTAACCTACACCTTTTTGTTTTAGCAGATTTTCCCATAATTCAAATGCTTCATCTAAGTTTCCAAGTTCAAATTCATACTTCGCCTTCATGTGTTCTAGCTCAGAATCAAATAAGTGCAACTCGTCATTGTTTTCTGTCATTCTATCCAACCAAGATTTTGCCTTTACCATATTGCTGTTTTCTATTGCATATTTAAAAAAGCTTTTTGCATAATTATATCCTTGATTCCATTTTGCTCCCGACGCCGGAAAAGCTTGCCAACCTCGTTCTGCAAGAGCAAATCCTTCCTCAATCTTGTTTTCTCCCATTTTGGTTACAGCATCCTTACCATAAGCAATAACCTCTGCATATCTTTCTTCATCCAACAACATTGTATATCCCTCCTTGAATTTTCAACATAATCTTTCTATACTGTTCCCGATCTGCTGTATTGCATATTCAAAATAAACACAACAGCTGATTTTAATATGTATCTAGTATTTCTAACACATATAGCCTATTGAAGTTTGTATTATTTGAGACAGTGAACTATTCACATATTATTCAATTAAAGAAAAAATCTCCATTATATTTAATAGCGCATTAACCTTATCAATTTCATCATTTAATAAGTCGTCATACTTAATTTCAAGCTCCTCTTGTCTTTCAGAAATCCATTCCAAATGTTCTTTTGATAAAATATAATCTTGGTTTATGAAATAATATTCTCCCAAAAAACAATAAGCTTGCGTAATCGAAATCAAATCATCCCCTATCTCTATTGCTTTAATCATGCTGCCAACTGCTTTTTCTATCTCGCCTTTTGAAATCTGTAGCGAGGCTTTTTTACATAAAGTTCAGCATTCATTTGTTATCTCCTGTAACTGTGTTTCTTATAAATTATTATCCAGAATTATATTCCTATCTATCTGATGATTTATCCGTTATCTGTCTACCCCTCCACATTTTTTGTAACGTGTCTAGCTTTACACAAAATAAATATCCGAGTAAATAGTCCGATATCACACCCAAATCAAAAGAGAATTTCCTATTTATTACTCTCAGAAATATCGCTGTATTTTTGATAAACCGTGCATTTTCAAAATATTCTTCTAAAATTCCCCCATCCTAGCGCCATGTAATTTTATGTATTTTTAATATTTTAATTAAACTGAAGGTATCATTATTCTTTATAAGGTTTCTTACTCAACTTCTTCAAAATATGTTTCCAACTGATGATATATCTACATATCTTTGTCCGAGCTATCACATAAAACCGCAAACTCCTTCCACTTCTCCGCATTGATAAAAACAAAATTATGTTTACCAAAATAAATCTGATACCCTATATCTACTAATGACCAAAGTTCTCCCTTTTTAAAACTAAAAATATCTTTTTTAACAAGATAAGTTTTCCCTACTTTCATTTTCACAATAGCCCTTCCCCTTAAAATACTAAACTATCTTTTACACATTTAAAATAAATAACTTCAATGTGAGTTAATATTCTCCTAGCTAAGCATTAATTTATCTATCTTATTTTCTTATAATTATATCATTTTTATTATAATTTGTCAGTTACGCCCAAAATGAGTTTAGTCCCGTAACTACAAATTTTCTTTATTTTTTATGGGAAAATATTCTTTATTTGACCTTAGTCCCATATCTATAAAGAAAAAACAGCAAACCTTTGTGATTTACTGTTTCTAAAATTGTTATATTCAGTTAGACAAACTTTAATTTAAGTTATTAACCCATTTTTCAACAAAATCATTTTGTTGCTTTGTATTCGGAAAATAGTTAACTTCAGCGTAATCCCATATACAAACAATATTTTTCAACTCCGCCTTTTTTCCTAGTTCAACAAGATATACTTTGTCTGTTGCAGACATCATATTAGATTGAACAGCGTTGAGTAGTGAGCCGTTACACTTAATGCCATAACCCAATAATAAAATTTCATCTCTAAATTTACAGCTTGCAAAATTTATGCCGTGATTTCTTTCTCTTGGGGCGAGAAGGGCCCCAATTGCGAGGTCATACTTCTCGCAGGACGCCGCCTCCGCAGCACCGCATTGCTCTGCTCGCCCGCAAACCCTGCCCAACCCCCTACAACGCCATATGGACGAGCTGCGTTCGCATTAAATTCTTTCTATTACAGCTACGCCGCATGAAATTCTTTAGAGGTAAATTTATCGTATTTGGAATTTTAAAATTCTATCCGTAACCGCCAAGCCAATTTATCCGCCGAGAAATCATCAAAGCCGCAAAGCCGATCGTCAAGCTTCCGCTCGACCGCAAACTAAACTATCCGCCGGCCAAACCGATCGGCAACCGACTAGTCGTCAAATAAACCGACCAGCCGCCGAATTTATCGATAGCAGAGCCGTATAAAACCGACCGACCGCCAAAAGCAGTAGCCGCAGACTAAAGAAGCGCGCGCCCGAGTTACAAAATGACCTACTGCCGAAGCAATATACCGACAACCGATCGGCAGCCGAGCCGTAAAAACTAACCGACCGACCGCCGAGCCAAAGCCCTAGCCCGCGTTACTGTACGTAAATTTTATAATCCCCGTAGCCTAGCGCGTCCATCTCCTCAAGCGGGATAAATTTCAAACTCGCGCCGTTGATGCAGTATCTCATACCGCCCTTCTCTCTCGGTCCGTCATCAAAGACGTGCCCTAAATGGCTGCCTCCTACGCGGCTGGAGACCTCGACGCGCTGCATGCCGTGGCTGTCATCTTGCGCATAGGCGATCGCATCGGTCGTTATCGGCTTTGAAAAGCTCGGCCAGCCGCAGCCTGCATCAAATTTATCGGTGGATGAAAAAAGCGGCTTTTTGGACACGATGTCGATGTAGATGCCCTTTTTATAATTCTTGTCGTATTCGCTCGAAAACGGCCGCTCGGTCGCCTTTTCCTGCGTGACTTGATACTGAAGTTCGGTTAAATTTTTCTTCAGCTCCTCCTTGCTTTGCACTTTAAATTTCTCATCGTCCTCAAGCGGCTTTTTGGCTAGGCGCAGATCGATGTGGCAGTATCCGCCGGGGTTTTTGCCGAGGTAGTCCTGATGATACTCCTCGGCGCGGACGAAATTCTTTAGCGGCGCCACTTCTACGGCGATCTTTTCTTTAAATTTCGCCTGCTGCGCGGCTATGAAAAAGCGCGCGAGCTCGCCGCTCGCCTCATCGACGTAATATATGCCCGTGCGGTATTGGCGACCGCGGTCGTTACCCTGCTTGTCGATCGAGAACGGATCAATGATGCGGAAATAATGCGCCAAAATTTCAGGCTCGCTGATGACGTTGGCGTCAAATTTAAGCATTAGCGTCTCGGCGTGATCGCTGCTATGCAGCCCTTCGTAGCTTGCCTGATCGCTCTTGCCGTTGGCGTAGCCTACCTGCGTCGCGACTACGCCGTCAAGCTGCTTGAAATACGCCTCCATACCCCAAAAGCAGCCGCCTGCCAGATAAATTTCTTTCACGTTTGCGTTCATGCCGCCCCCTTTAACTTTAAAATTTGCGTCCGCCGCGCTGCCGCCTGCGGCATTTAGCGCGACTAAATAACCCGCCGCCAAAGCAAAGAGGCAGATTAAGGCTTTGAAAATTTTCATTTTGATCCTTTCGTTTTGAATTTTGCGCAATTTTACAATCTCTAAATGAAGCGAGAGTGAAAGAGAGAAATTTTATCGCTTACGGCGGATCAGTACCCAAATTTTACCGCCGCGGGATCGGGGCTCTCGGCTCGCCGTCGCCGCAGAATTAGAATTTTATCGCTGCGGTGAGGCGGGATCAAAAATTTTATCTTACCGCGGCGGCGCAAGATCAAAATTTTATCTTATCCTCGCAGCACGCTGCAACATCGGAATTTTACCTCCTCGCAAGCGGTTAAAATTCTATGCTATAACGAGGGCTGAAATTTTACCGCCGCCGCCAAGATTAAAATTTTACCGCTTCAGCGGGGGGGGCTGGATTTCGCTAGCGCGGCAAGCGGTTGGATTTGATCGCCGCGGCAAGAATTAAAATTTCGCTACTGCTGCAGGGTTAGAATTTCATCGCCCCTGCGCTACGATGAAATTTGTCCCTTTTACGAGCAAGATCCTTGCGCCGTCCATTCGCCTGCGCTACGGCTCGCGTGAAATTTATCTATTCGTCGCGGCTTACGTGGGGGTTTTAGAGATTTTGATACGCCCTATTGCGGCGCAAAATTTTATTGTCGCGCCTCGCGGCTAGATTTTGCTACCGTCATGGGGATCAAAATTTTACCGCCGCGCAACCGTGGTTTGAGCCTGATTTAGCGCCTTTGCGAGTTTTACGACGCGGCCGAATTCTACCGCAGGCGCCGTTTTGCGAGGGCACGGACTGCTCGCGAGACGGAAGCTTTGCGCTGCACCCGCTACTCTACTACGTGATTAAATTTTATCTACGAGCCGCTTAGGCTGAGGCACGGCGTCCATCCGCTTGTCGCGCGATTAAAATTTATCTACGAGCGCGCCGATCGCGACGAGGCGCCGCCTTAAAAATTTATACTCCGCTCCGTATCTACTGCGAAACGGCGCCGAAATTTCAACGCAAAATGGGCGCCATGAAATTTTCGCGCCGCGAGATAAAATTTGTGCGCCGTTATACGACGACGAGGCGCGAACCCATCCGCTGCGCGCGCGATTAAATTTAAAATTTACGCGCTGCGGCCGCAAGATAAAATTTTCGCGACCATTCAGGAGCGGCGAGTGATCAAATTTAGATTGCGCCGCACTGATACGTAGCGTCATATCGCGTAGCTAAACCCGCGCCATGCAGTAGTATAACGAAGTGCGAACAGTCGGATCCGCGCCGCGTTGGTGCGTACCAAAGCACCATGCATTAGATCCGCACCGCGCCCGTTACAAAACGATATATCGCACAGCTAAATCGGCGCCGCATAGCTGTATGGCAAAGCGCAAGTAGTCCGATCAGCATCACGCTCGCCGCGTAGCGGAGCGCAGCCATTTACATCGCGCACGCTTTGTAGTGAGCAAAATTTAATGCAAAAAGTGGCGCACTCCCGTAAAATACATCGCCATGCCAAACTCGTCGGCGCTTGCGATCACCTCATCGTCGCGAATGCTGCCGCCAGGTTGCACCACCGCCGCGACGCCCGCAGCATGGGCGATCTCGATGCTGTCTTTAAACGGGAAAAACGCCTCGCTGGCAAGCGCGCAGCCACTCAGATCGACGCCCACGTCGCGAGCCTTTGCCACTGCCGCACGCGCAGCGTCCACGCGGCTCGTCATACCCATGCCGATCGCGACCATCGCGCGATTTTTGACGTAAACCACGCAGTTGCTCTTCGTAAGCGCGGCGATCTGCCACGCGATTTTTAGATCATCAAGCTCGCTCTGGCTCGCCGCGCGCTTAGTGACGCAGCGGGCGTTTGCGACCTCGCCCGCGCCCACGTAGTCGCGCTGCTGATATACGAAGCCGCCGTCAATGAATTTAAAATCATACTTGTCGTTTTCGCGAATCAAAAACTCCCCGCCCTGCTCGAAAATTTTAATGCGCTTTTTCTTTTCAAATACCGCAAGCGCCGCGGGCGTGACGCGAGCGGCAAGGATAACTTCGACAAAAATTTCATTGATCTTATTTGCCAGCTCCTCGTCCAAAACGCCGTTTATCGCTACGACGCCGCCGTATGCACTTACAGGGTCGCATTTTAGCGCCTCTACGTAGCTTTCAAGCAAGCTCCCCTTTACGGCAAAACCGCATGGATTGGCGTGCTTGCAGATCGCCACCGCAGGCGCCTCCCCGAAGCTGCTAGCGAGCATCAGCGCGCCGTGCATATCGGTCATATTGTTAAAGCTCGCCTCGCCCTTTAGGCTCTTAAAGTGCTTGCTAAAAAAGTCCTCGAACTCGTACAGCGCGCCCTTTTGGTGCGGATTTTCGCCGTAGCGAGTATCAAAAACTTTGCTACCCGTGATAAATTTTTTCGCGCCGAAGCCGCCGTTAAAGCGCTCGTTCATATAGTTCGCGATCATCGCGTCGTAGGCTGCGGTGTGCTCATAAGCTTTTATCATTAAATTTTGCCTAAATTTCAGCTTCTCGCTCTCGTCAGGGCTCGCTAAATTTTGCAAAACCGCGTCGTAATCAAGCGGGCTCGTGACGACATAGACGCTTGCGAAATTCTTAGCCGCGCTTCGAACCATCGCGGGACCGCCGATGTCGATATTTTCGATAATCTCTGAAAAATCGTCGGTGCGAGCTACGGTCGCTTTAAAAGGATATAAATTTACGCACACGAGATCGATGCCGCCGATGCCGCGCTGCGCGGCTTGGCTTACGTGATTTGCGTCGTTTCGCTTATACAAAATTCCGCCGTGGATCTTTGGATGCAGGGTCTTAACTCGCCCCTCAAACATCTCGGGCGAGCCCGAGTACTCGCTAACCTCGAGCGCCGCGACGCCGTTTTCGCGCAGTAGCTTGTGCGTACCGCCCGTGCTTAAAATTTCAAATCCGAACCTCTGCAGCCCTTTGGCAAACTCTACGACGCCCTCTTTATCGCTTACGCTGATTAACGCTCTCATCTTTTCTCCTTTTAATTTATTCGCATAGTTTTTTAAAAATCAGCTCGCGCATGTCGTTTGCGTTAAGCTGAAAATACAAAATCGCCTCACGGCGAGCCTTTTGATACTCGCGCCTCGTCTTTTCATCTGCTGCGCCGAGCTTTGCGCCGTTAAATTTCGCCATACGCGCCGAACTCAGCTCTTTTAGCCTCTCGCTGCCCGCAGAGATACCACCGCTATAATTAAACCACTCTTTGCTTTGAAAAATATTAAATAAAATTTTAAAATCTACGAAATTTCCCTTATTGTACTCGGCGCAGACCCCCTTTTTGTGGCTTATGGCGTAGATCGCGCCGTATCTGTACTCGAAAAAATATAGTTTTATGAGCTTTGCATTTTTGTCTAAATTTGCGTCGCTACCGCCTAAAATCGCAAGCTTCGCATCGCCTCGCGTTTCGTAAGGGCCTAAAATCGCGCCGTTTTCGTAGAGATTGCCGCCGTAAAAAGCGTATTTCGTATCTCCAAGCTCGTCCGAAAGAACGTATATTTTATCGGTTTCGGGCGAGTTTTTGCCCGCGCAGCCGAGCAGCGACAGAGCCAAAAACAGAGACGAGATAAAAAATTTCATCGCAAAAACCCTTTAAATTC
This sequence comes from uncultured Campylobacter sp., assembly GCF_938030685.1. GTDB lineage: Bacteria > Campylobacterota > Campylobacteria > Campylobacterales > Campylobacteraceae > Campylobacter_B. The sequence continues at coordinate 7,458 of NZ_CALHHX010000116.1, forward strand.
TAAAATTTTGCCAAATTTATGAAGCGGAAATCGGCAAAGCGAAATTTGCTAAATTTACCGCATTTACCGCGCGCAAATTTTAATTTTGCTTCTCAAATGTCGCTGCCTTGCTCGCGCGGACGCAAATTTTAAAATTCTGCGCCGCTTGCAAAAGCTAAATTTAAAAGCCGAGCGCAAAACGTAAATTTAAACCGCAGCGCAAATTTAGCCGCAAGGGCCTGCGTGAACCGGCTAAATTTAAAATTCGCGGCGCAGCTTTTATCGCCAAGCTAGGTTGGCGCCTCCTCTTGCCGCTTTTTAAAATTTTAAATTTACCTGCACATCCTGTTTTCCAGCTCGTCCATAAGCGCGGCTACGTCGTCATGAATCGCACCTTGCGCTGCTGCTCGCTTAAATTTTACATGCCGCTTTAAATTTTTACAAGCCGCAAATTTAAAGCGACGCGAAATCCAAAACCGCACTAAATATAATAGATGCTGTTTTTGATATTTTTGCCGTCGATCTCGTTTTTGCGCCACGAGCTCTCGTCGTTTAGCACGATCCAGCGCTTCTCCTCCTCACGGTAAAACCAATCCTTGTCGATCTGATAGTAGATCTGGCATCCCGAAATTTCGATGATGTTGGCGATGTTGTTGTCGTGGTAGTTGTTCTCATCAAAGTCGGTGAAGGTGCGCTGCCCCATCTCGGCGTAGAGCTCGTTTAAAATTTGAAGCATCTCGCTTAGGCGCGTATCCATCTTCTCGACCTGAAGCCCAAGCTCGTTAGCCTCTCTGAATAAGATCGGATAGTCGTGCGACGGATAGCCGCTGTTTAGCTTGTCGCTGATAAAGGCGATCTTTTGCTCATCTTCGAAGTGGTAGCGCAGAATTTCGCGGCAAATTTTAAGCGACAGGCTGCTTGCGCGATCGACGGCGCCGAAAACGAGCGGATGGATATATTTGTAAAGCTCCTTGTACGGGTTCTCGTCGTTCGGGCGCTCGTTATTTTTCCAAAGCTTCACCACGCGGCTTAGCTCGTCCATCGAGACGTTCGCTTGGTCGTTGGTGTTCGTAACCGGCGAAAGCTCGTGTCGCAGCGAAGTATCGACCGACGTGAGATAGCCTAGCGGCCCCATTAAAATTTTATTCGCCCCAAGCGCCATCATCGTAGCCGCCGAAGCGCAGTTTGCCGGCACTAGCGCGATCAGCTCGTCGCAGTGGTTGCGTAGGATCGAGACGATCTTAAGCGAGGCGATGCCGCTGCCGCCGTCGCTTTTGATGTAAAGGTAGAGCTTTTCGAAATGCTTGCCCTTGAGGTGGTCGTTGATACTGATCGCGTCGTTGCCGCAGACGCTGCCCGCGCCCGAGTTAAAATAGGTAAGCAGCGGCGCGCCCAGATATTTCTCGATATTCGTGATCACCTCTTGCGTTTGCTTCATCAAGATCGGCGGTTGCTTCGCCGCCTTTTTGGCGCCCTGCCTATGCGGCTCTTCGTCTTTGGATAAAAATCCCATGTTTTTCCTTTCGTGTTGGTTTGGTTTTAAAATTTTAACTTACAAATATCGCGCAATTTGTCTTGGTGCCACTCGATGCTCTCTTTAACCGTATTGCCTAGAGCCGTATGCGGGCTTTGCAAAAACGCCCTACTATTTTTTAGTCTTGAGCCCACGTATTCATAGCGTGAGATCACGTTTGCGCTGGAGCTTTGCGACACCGAAGCCGAAAACGAGTATGAATAAAGCGGCGCGGAGGAAGCGTAGCCGCTAAAGTGCTCTTTCAGACTTACGAATTTGCCCTCCGCAAAGGTCTTGCAAACGCCGCCGCTCGCGGAATACTCGGCGATTCGCAGCTCTTTATTGGGCGCAAAAACGTAGATCGTAAATTTATTTAGACCTCGTTGCGAAATTTGATCCTTAGCCACGCCGACTCCTCTTTCGTCCGTAAATAGATAGAGATTGGAGCCCTCCTCTTCATATCTTCCTAAGATCGCGTCATCTTTAAAAAGCACGCCGCCTGAAATTTTATACTCGGTGGCGGTCTGCCCGTCATAGCTCATCATCACGGAATTTTCCGGATGCAACTCGGCTTGCGAATATTTTACCTTCATACAGCCTGCGAGCAGCACGACCGCCGTAAACAGCGCTAAAATTTTAATTTTATCCATAACTCCCTCGAAGTTTATCTGCAAAAATCGTCTAGTTTCCTAGTCTTCATAGCCTTTGCATATCCGCGAAGATATACGCTCGTAACGCTAATTTTTACGGCACGATCCATTTTCTTATCTTGGATTAATTTGCTTATATCCGAAGTTTTATATACACCTAATTCCTTTGAAGCTCCATTTTGTATGATGCCCTCGTCGTCGCTTTTTGAAATTTTACCATCCGCGTAAAGCCAATCGCCATCTTTAAAAGTATTTGAAATAAAGTCAAAATTCACGTATCGGCCTGCGTTATAGACGCTGCAAATTCCATCCTTGTGCCAAACGCTAAATATCATTGCTCCCCCATCGTCAAAATGATAAAATTTCATCCGTTTAGCATTTAGAGCGGATCTGTAGTTATTGCCGTAAGACCTACCCGCCCCATCGACGGCAATCGTTCTTATGTTATTTCTATATATCGAATACGCGCCTAAATTTCTGCCGTTTTCATACAGATCCTCACCCGCAAATTTATAGATCACGGTTTTGTTGCCGTCGTAAAATTTAAACTCCTTGTCGCTCTTAGCCGGGCGCAATATCCCGCATCCTCCAAGTAGTGCCGCCAAAACGGCAAAAATTATAAAATTTTTCATTTATCGCTCCTTAAATTTAATCCAACCTTTTAGATTTTTCTCTACAAAGCAGACCAAGAAGCGTAGCACCGCTAAGTACGACGGATGCTTGCACATGATCTGCTACTGTCGAATTTAGTTTTTCTAAAATTTTTTTATCCACATAAGATAGCTTTTCATTAGCGAAATCATACCTGGATGAAATTTTTCCCATTCCTTTTCTTGACATCAAAACATCATAACTATATGCCACGATCGGCTCACCTCGTGAATACATAGTAATATACTCCTTTATATGTACATATTTTCCTGCGGACAATGCTTTACAAACGCCGTCATTATGGCTATAAGAGATCACTTTAATAAATTCGTTCGGAACAAATATTATCTCCGTAATTTTTTTAGAATTATGTTCCTTTATCGCGCTAGGATCTATATAACCATTTCCCATTTCATCAGTATAAATGTGCGTACTAAGTCCCGGTACCGTAAGATATTTGCCTAACGCTTTGCCATTTTTATAGAGTTTTCCGTTATGGGCTCGGTATCTGGTGGAAATATTTTTGTCAAAGCTTAACATTACGATATCTTCTGAGTCGGCAATTCCGTTTTGATCTTTTTTGCCCGCGCATCCTCCAAGTAGTGCCGCCAAAACGGCAAAAACTATAAAATTTCTCATTTATCACTCCTTAAATTATAATCTTTCGCCGCACCTTGCACTTTACCGCCGTCTCGCTATCCTATTTTAAAATTTCAAGACGCTCTGCGCCCTCAAATTTTAAAATTTGCTCGCCCTACTTCTCGCCGAAGCGCTCCTTTAAAATTTTATACGCCTCGTTAATCTCCTGAAGCCTCTTCGTGCCCTCCTGGATGATCTCCTCGTCCGCGCCCTTGCCCATCAGGATGTCGGGGTGGTATTTTTTAACGAGCTCGCGATATTTTTTCTTGATCTCGCTAAACGTAGCGTCCTTAGAAAGCCCCAAAATTTCATACGGATCCCTTTTGCTTTTGACCGATCCGTAGCCTTGCGAGCCACCCGAATACCCGCCGTCATATCCGCCAGAATATCCGCCGTATGAACCGCCTGAACTTTGCGAGCCTCCGTAGCCCGAACCCGTCGTGCCGCTATATCCGTATCCCGTGCCACCGCCGTAATTGCTGCTTCCGTAGCCGCCAGTGCTTCTGCCGCCGTATTTGTCCCAATACCCGCCGCTTCTTGTGCTATAGCCGTCGTATTCGTCGTAAGCCGTATCGCTTTGCGCGCCACTGTTTTCGTAATATGTGCCGTAAAAGCTGCGCTCAAAGGTTGCAAAAATCTGGCTTTGGATATGCTCGGGCAGTCCCAGTCCGTCGCAAATTTGCGAGATCGTGCGCCGCTCCGCCGCGCTAAAACCGCGATCGACGTAGGCTAAATTTAAAAAGAAATAGATTAGCCCCGTTTTGCGGCTCGGGCTCGGGCGGTAAGTTTGGTTATATTTCTCGGCGAGCTCGCGCACGTTTGCGAGGCTTTCTTTCTCGAGCTTATAAACGAGTTTTAGCGCCTCTCGCTCGCGCTCGCCGGCGCCCATTTGGCGCACCAAATCGTCTAAAATTTCGCTTATCATCGCGGCTTCGGACTCGCTTACGTGCCCGTCGCTTTTGGCGACCTTGGCTAGAAGCGCTACTAAAATTTTAGCCTCTCCTAGTTGCATTCGCGCCTTGCCGCGATAGCAGGAGTTGCCGAAAGCCACGCCGATCTGCGCGAAAATATATAGCGCGATTAAAAGAAATATGATGCTAAGCACGCGCTAGTCTTCGCTCTTTACGATCTTAGCAAACTCGCCGAAGTAAATTTCTTTTAGCGCCTTTAGATTTTTACGGACGGAATTTATGCGAAACACTTCGCCGCCGCTGATGCCTAGTCGCATTAAGCTTAGCCCGTATTTTGCGGCCAGCTCTTTAAATTTCGCCTCGTCGCGCACGCCGAAAATCGCGCGCGAAAAGCTCTCGTCGAAAATATCTCTGCTATCATCGCAGCTCATCTCAAACTCGCCGCCAATGCCGCCCACGCACGCCATCTTCGCAAGCGTGATCGCCACGCCGCCGATTCCTACTGAGTTTGCAAATTCCAAAACCCCACTCCTGCCCGCCTCGATCGCGAAGTCCCACAGAGCGCGCTCTGCTTTTAAATTTAACTCCGGCAGGCTGCCTGCGACGCGGTTTTCCACCGTTTTCATATAAAGCGAGCCCGCAAAAACGCCCTTCGTATCGCCTACCAGATAGACGCTCACGCCGCTAGCGCAAAAATCGCTAGGGATGATCTCGCCCTCATTCGTTCCCACGCATACGATCGCGGGAGTAGGCTGTATGCTAACGCCGCCCGTTTCGTTATAAAGGCTTACGTTGCCGCTGATGACCGGAGTATTTAGTGCGGCGCAAGCCTGCTTGATCCCCTCGCAGCCCTGCGCGAACTGCCACATGACCTCGGGATTTTGCGGATTGCCGTAGTTTAGGCAGTCGGTGATGGCTAGAGGCGTCGCGCCGCTCATAGCGACCTTTCGCCCCGCCGACGCTACCGCGAGCGCCGCGCCTATGCGAGGATGGACGTAATTCATCCGCGTGTTGCAGTCCGCAGCCATCGCGAGCTTTACGCCGTTTTGCTTAACTCGCATCACCGCAGCGCCCAGCATGCCGGGACGCTTGGCGGAGTTTAGCCCTACGCTGGCGTCGTATTGATCGTAAATGTAGGATTTATTTAGCACTTCGGGGTCCCCAAAAATTTTATCAAACGCCGCGTCCAGCTCGCGCTCGCTTGCGCCACAGCCGCATAAATTTTGTTGCGCGATCTGTGCCATATATGCAGGCTTTTTTATCGGGCGATCCAGCACGGGTGCGGCTTCGCTAAGAGGCTCGATCGGGATAACGCCCGCTAGCTCGCCGTGCCAAAAAAGCTCCATCTTGCCGCTATCCGTTACCTCGCCGATTACAGCGGCATCCAGATCCCATTTGGCAAAAATTTCTTTGATTTTCTCCTCGCAGCCCTTTTTGGCGCAGATCAGCATGCGCTCTTGACTCTCGCTTAGCATCAGCTCATACGGACTCATCCCTGCCTCGCGCATCGGCACCTTATCTAAGCTTAACCTCATGCCGCTGCCGCTGCGCCCCGCCATCTCAAAGCTACTCGAAGTAAGCCCCGCCGCACCCATATCCTGGATACCCACGACGTAGTCGGTTTTAAAAAGCTCCAAGCACGCCTCCATCAGCAGCTTTTCAG
>NZ_CALHHX010000117.1 GCF_938030685.1 uncultured Campylobacter sp.
AATGAAAAAAGCTATTTTAACTTCAGTTGCGCTCGCAGCGAGCCTAAACGCGGCTCTAAGCGACAGCGAAATTCTATCTATCTACGGCGGCGTACCGCAAGGCATCGACATAAAGATCGCCGAGCGCATCCCGCTTAGCGAGCCAAAGGGCGTAGAGGCGGTCGTTTTAAAAATTTCTCAAGGCAATATGTCGCAAGAGGAGATCATTTTCACTCAAGGCGATCTGATATTTACGGACATCATCGATCCTAAAAAACGCGTGGTTTACAAAGAGCAGATCAAGCAAGACCGCGTTGCGGGACAGCTGACAAAGGTCGTAAAATCCGAAAACAAAGACAATATCATCAAGCTGGGAAACGATCCTAAAAAGCCTACGATTTTAATGCTGACGGACGCTTTGTGCCCATTCTGCCGCAAAGAGATGGCAAGGATCGAAGAAACGTTAAAAAATAACAATGTCGATATCGTCATGACCTCCGTTCACGGCGATGACGGCCACGCAAAATCCGCGCTCATCTACAAAGAGATCAAAAATGCTAAAACCGACGAGCAAAAGATAGCGGTTTTTAAAAAATATTACGCTGAAGATAACAAAGCAGGCGCCAAAGACGTAAGCGCCGCCGAGCTAAACGCTGCAAAAGCCCTAGCTGCCAAATACTTCGGTGCGGGGGTAAACTCGGTGCCTTACATCATCGAACTAGACAAGCTAAAATAATCTCTCTTAAATTTTGCGGAGCGATCCGCAAAATTTCGCTTCTTTCACCCAATTTCGGTAGCTTTCAATCAATCTAAATTTTGCCTCGGATTATGAATACTGCCCCTTTGGAGTTCTTGCAATTCCGCTGCTTTTAAAAATTCCGCAGTTGCACCTAGTATAGAATTTTAAAATCTCTTACGGATGAAACGCGATCCACAAAGTCTTAAACGGGCAAAATCTTATAATTTTAAAACCCCCTCAGCGTCCGCGCGAAATTCTGTGGCAGCGATTCCATCTCGTCGCTTCGCATCCATAACGGCACAAAAATGGTCTTACATGGAATTTCAAAGTAGAAATTATGCGAGCAAAAATTTTACGGTCAAAATTTTAAAATTTCGCGGCAAAGCTCGGGTAAAATTTAGCCGCAAATCTCATAAAATTTTTGTTTTGCGGCAAAGAGGAATTTGTAATCGTGCTTCAAGCTGCCTATCTTGGACTACTCCGATTAAAATCAAAACTCCACGTCAAAAGCGGCTCTTGCCAGGCTATTTTTGCTCTCGCTTAGCTCGTACGACGCGCTGAGTCCGACGCTTTGAAGGATCTTATATTTCAGTCCGATCGCGCCGTTAAATACGCCGCTAGAATAATCAAGCCCCTCGACGTCGTACCTGTCCGAATACTTTCTGCTTGCATGATACGAATCGCCGCTAAATCGATGCTCGTACTCCACATTTGCGAATATCTGCAGATCGCCGAAAGCCTTGATCGCGTAAATTCCCGCGGTGCCGTTCGGCGCGGTTTTTGAAGCGGAGCTAAATTTAAGCCTAGAGATCGCGTCCTCGTTCACCATAATCGCTCCAAGCCCCAAATATGGCTTAATGTAGCCGTTTTCAAATAAGAATTTATACCCTGCCCTCGTACTGAAATCCCAAATTTGCGACTTGTATTTCGCGCCGTGGATAGCGCCGAATCCGTTGTTGGTTTCAAATTTATGATCGTTCGTCGAATAAGTTAAATTGACCGCCAGATCCACGTTCTCGTTAAAATCGTATCTGCCCGCCAGACCGAGCTCGTAGGATTTGATGTTTTCTTTGACGCCGTCGAATTTACCCTCATACCAAGCGTCTGATTTTTGGTACCCAAAGATCACGCCCAGCGTAAGATCATCTACCCTCTTGGAGGCTCTGAGTAAAATTCCGTCGCTCTTGTGATCGTATTTGACGCCGCCCGAGCGGTCTTTGTAATCCCCGCCGTAGTTTCCAATCGCGCTTACGTTTACGTTAAACTCCTGCCCGTCGGTATCGGCTAAATTTTTATAAGCGGAATTTCTTGCTAGCTTGGTAAGATCCAGATCGACCTTCGAGCGCGGCATCTCGATGCCTACCCGGTTGCCGCCTCTTGCGACCTGCGAAAACAGGCTGCCGTTTTTAGGCGTGAAATTATTAATCGCCAGCATCAGCGCTTCAAAATAGGTAGGCAGATCGTCGTATCCGCTAGGATAGGCATTCGTATCGGAGGTGATGAATAGATTTGCCGCGTTGCGCTCGCGAGATAATCTTATGATCTCGTCGTATTGATCGGGTCTGGCGTTATATATGACATGCAAAATTTTAGAGGAATTTGCCGGGTCTTTTTCAAACTCCGAGGTTCTAGGACGATAGCGGTTTATGTACTCGTCCGCGCTCACCTCTTGCAGCATCCAAATGTCCGCATAAGGGGCTATGGCGTCGCGCACGCCCCAGCCGTTGTTTGCTAAAACGAGCATTCCGGGGTATTTGGTCTTGATATAATTATAGATACTCTGCATATAAGAGATAGTTGCGGGATTGTTTTCGGTATTGACCTCGTCGATAAAGTATCCCGCGATATTTTCTCTGCCGTAGAAATTTACGAAATTATCGATATCGGCATAGACTAAATTTAGATTTCTAGTAGAATTTTTGGTATAGGTATAGCCTAAATTTGCTATGCCCGCCGCAATATTTCGCTTCATCTGAACGGCGTCTTCGTCCCTTCTGACTAGATATTGCGTAGTTTGATCGCCCGGTATCGCCGCCTCGTATGAACCGAAAGCCACATAAGGAACCAACGCGCCCCCTATATTGGTAATGCCGTTCCAAAACTCGGCATTTACGCCGCTATTGCCCGTCCAGCGAAACGCAGGCATCATAACGCGCTGATTATTAAGCCCGCCCGAATATGAGCCCTTTTTGGCAAAGCCCCTTGCGTACTCGAGCTTGATACGAAATGAGTTTTCATACTGCTCGCTTGCGGAATTATCGCTAGCCGCGTTGCGCCTGCTTAATTTCGCGCCCAAGCTATCCGCAGCGCTCATTACATCAGAACGAGAAGTGTTGTTGGAAGGTGATTTTTGCGCGTTTGCATAGCTCCAGGAATTCTGCTCGCTCGCATAGCCGAACCCTGCTGCACCGACAAGCGCAAGAGATACGATTTTTTTCAAAGACTTTAGCATTCTGCACCGCCTCAAATAAAATTATCCAAATTCTTAAATTTCGACAAATTTGCGGACGCGCTTTTAAAATTAAAAGCCTTGTCGAAATTTAAAAATTTAGCCGCCTTGGAGCGACCAAATTTTAAAGCTTATTTTAATGCTGCTTTTGCCTTCTTTGCGACGGTTGAGAAAGCTTCGGCGTCATTCATAGCCATATTTGCTAAAATTTTTCTATCAAGCTCGATGCCCGCTTTTTTCAGTCCGTTTATAAATTTAGAATAGCTGATGTCGTTTAGCCTACAAGCTGCATTGATGCGCACTATCCAAAGTCTGCGGAAATCGCGTTTTTTCGCGCGTCTGTCACGGAAGGCGTAAACGAGGCTTCTCTCTAGCTGCTCTTTAGCCTTTCTGAAATGTTTGCGTCTTGCGCTATAAAATCCGCGCGCAAGCTTTAGCACCTTGTTGTGACGGCGGCGTCTAACGATGCCCGTTTTTACTCTTGCCATATTAATCCTTTCTTAATCGGCGTCCCTTTTGGGATCTTGCCCTAAAATCCATGAATTTAGGGGAGTTTGAATGACTTTCGTCAAAAACTAACTTCGCACTATTTGCAAAGCATTCTTTTAACCGCAGATACGTTCGTAGAATCGACGTATTGGGCCTCGCGCAAATTCCTCTTGCGTTTTTGAGACATCTTCGTCAAAATGTGGCTGCGAAACGCCGAGCCTCTTTTGATCTTGTTTTTGCCCGCTTTAAAACGCTTGACGGCACCGCGCACGCTTTTCATCTTTGGCATGGTCGTCCTTTTTTTAAAGTGAACGGGAAGTATATAATAAAGTTTCTTTGAAAAATTTGAATTTAAGGAATTTTGTAGCTTAAATTAACGCAAGATAAATTTAAAGTTAAATTTTACCGCCTGCTCAAGATTTAATTTCGCTTGACCTGAAAAATTTTATACAAATTTAAAGGGCTAAATTTAGAGATAAACTTAGCCTGCATTAAATTTTAAAACTACGCTATTTAGTTTAAATTTACGCGCTGTACCGCGGGAAAAAACAGCGCGTAAATTTTAAAATTTTGCCGCACGCACCGCAAATGCCGCTAAATTTACTCTACGCCTTCTTCGGCGTGATCAGCATATTTACGTAGCGGCCCTCCAGCGCAGGCGTCTTATCGCGATCGGCAACTTCTGCGAAAAATTCGTCCCAAATTTTATTTAGCAAATTTACGCCGATTTCCGGGCTCGACATCTCGCGTCCTTTTAAAAATACGCGAAGCTTGACGTGTTTGCCGCTACTAAGGAATTCTTTCGCGTGTTTTACTTTGTAATTAATGTCGTTTTGAGCGATTTTGGCGGACAGCTTGATCTCTTTGACCTCGATGATTTTTTGCTTTTTTTTCGCCTCTTTGAGCTTTTTTTCCTGCTGATAGCGAAATTTGCTGTAGTTCATGACCTTGCAAACGGGCGGCTTTGCATCGGGCGCTATCAAAACCAGATCCACACCCTCTCGCTCGGCGATTTGCAGCGCCTGCGCCTTTGAAATTATGCCATAAACCTCGCCGTTGTCGCCTATGCACCTGACTTCGCTAGCCGGAATGTCCTCGTTTAGAAAAACCTCTTTCTCTCTGCTCAAAAATTCACCTCGTTTAATTTAGCTTTTACGAAATTTAAAAACTCATCCAGCCCTAAATTTCGCTGTTCGCGCGCCCTGCGATCGCGCAGAGCCACGCTGCGAGCCGAAACTTCATTATCGCCTAGGACGATGATGAGCGGCACCTTCTGCTTTTCAGCCGTTCTGATTCGTTTATTTAGCGTCTCGTTTTTATCTAAAATTTCGCCGTCAATGTCCGCTTCGCGCAGCAAATTTAAAATTTCCTTCGCATAGCTTGCGTGCGCCTCGCCGATCGGCACGATCGATACCTGCGTAGGACAGATCCAAAACGGAAGTTCGCCCGCAGTGTGCTCGAGCAAAATCCCTACGAAGCGCTCGAAGCTTCCCAAAATCGCGCGATGTAGCATCACGGGCTGCTTTTTTTCATTATTTTCGTCGATGTAGCCAAGCTCGAAGCGCGCAGGCAGGTTAAAATCGACCTGCACCGTTCCGCACTGCCATTTTCGACCGAGCGCGTCGGTGATTTTGATGTCGATCTTAGGTCCGTAAAATGCACCGCCGCCCTCGTCTAAGCCGTATTTTAAGCCCTTTTCGTCAAGCGCATCTTTTAAGGCCTTCGTCGCGATATCCCAAACCTCGTCGTCGCCGACTGCCTTTTGCGGTTTGGTCGAAATTTCAAGCTCGTATTCAAAACCGAAAGCCTTCATCAAAAGCTCCACGAAATCCAAAATTTCATAGACGTTTTCTTTGATCTGGCTCGGCATTACAAACAGATGCGCGTCGTCCTGCGTAAACTCGCGCACGCGGAAAAGCCCGTGCAAGACGCCGCTTTTTTCGTGGCGGTGCACGACGCCGTACTCGCAAAATTTAAGCGGCAGATCGCGATATGAGCGGATTTCGCTTTGATAAACCTTGATATGACCGACGCAGTTCATCGGCTTGATGCCGTATTCTTGCTCCTCGATCGTCGTAAAATACATATTTTCTTTGTAGTTGCTGTAATGCCCGCTGATCTTCCACGCGTCTGATTTTAAAATTTCAGGGCCGCGCACCGGCTCGTAGCCGCGCTTGCGAAGCTGCCTATAAAGGCGCTCCTCGAGCTTTATACGCATCCTCGTACCCGCAGGAAGCCAGATCGGAAGTCCCGCGCCGATCTGCTCGTCGAAGGTGAAAAATTTCATCTCGGCTCCGAGCTTTCGGTGATCGCGCTTCTTAGCTTCTTCTAGCATCGTAAGGTGTTTTTTAAGGCTATCTTTATCGGCGAATACGACGCCGTAGATGCGAGTTAGCATCTCGCGTTTCTCGTCGCCACCGAGATACGCTCCTGCGATGCGCGTAAGGGCGAAATTTTTCAAAAATTTCGTATTTTGCACGTGCGGGCCGCGGCAGATGTCCTCAAACTCGCCTTGCGCGTATAAGCTAACCGGGCCTTCGGGGATGCGCTTCAAAACTTCCTGCTTAAGATCGTCGTTTGCATATTTTTTTGCAACCGCCTCTTTGGTGGAGGCTATCTTTTTAATCTCTAAATTTGCCTCGGCAAGCGCGCGCATCTTTTTTTCGATCGCCTTTAAATCCTCTTCACCGAGCTTCTCGCCGTTATCTTTGCTGACGCGGATATCGTAGTAAAACCCATCTTCGATCGCCGGTCCTACGAAAAATTTAGCACTCGGATAAAGCTCGCGCACCGCCTGTGCCAAAAGATGCGCACAGGAGTGGCGCAGAATTTTAAGCGCGTCCTCGGAGTTATCGAAATATATCGGCTGCGCCTCGCTTGCGTGCTCGCCGATACTTTGAGTATCGTAAATTTCACCGTTAAGTTTATATGCGATAATATCGCTCATTGGCTTGTTTCCTTTTTTACCGAATTGTCTTTCTTACACTGAAAGAACGAGAGCTAATTTTAGCTAATCAATCCTTAACGATAAATTTAAAAAATATTAAAATTAAAATTTTTGATTCTTTTCTCGCAATAAAAAATACACAGCGTTCGCACAAAGAGCACAAATCGCCATCACACTTGCGAGCAAAAACGGCTTATTCGCTCCCACTGCACCCACGATAAACGAAATAGCCCCGGCGATGGCAAACTGCATAGTCCCCAGTACCGCCGAAGCTGCGCCAGAGTTGCCGTCCTTATACAGCGCCATCGCAAGCGTCGTGGCGTTAGGCGCGACAAAGCCGAGCGATGAAAGCAATACGAAAAGCGAAGCCTCAAAGCAGATGAAGGGAAGGCCAAGCATAGCGCATGCGAGCAAAATCAGGCTCATCACAAGCATCGCTATTACACCGAAATTTAATAAAGCTGTGGGTTCGCGCTTTTGCACGAGCTTGGCATTTAGTGCCGAAACAAGGGTCATTCCAAGAGCGTTTATGCCGAATACTGCGCCGAAAGCGCGCTCGCTAAGCCCGTAATAATCCAAAAATATAAAGCTCGAGCCCGTTATATAGGCAAAAAGTGCGCTCATCGCAACCGCAAATCCTAGCGTATAGCGCATAAATTCTTTATTTCGCAAGATTATGCCGTATTCGCCAAGCACGCCTTTCACGCTAAGTGTAGCAGTCCCATCTATCTGCGCGCTCTCGCTAAGTCCGAAAAATATGAATACGAAAAGCAAAATTCCAAGCGCAAACAAAATCGCAAAAATCGCTTGCCATGAGAAAAAATCTAGCACAAATCCACCTAGAGTTGGTGCTAGCATCGGCGCTAGCGAGCCTACGACCATCATCAGCGCAAACATCGCCGCAGCCTCGTGCAGTTCGAATTTATCATTAATTACGGCTCGCGCAAGTACCACTCCCGCGCACCCGCCTAAAGCTTGCAAAAATCTAAAAAATATAAACGCGTAAACGCTATCAAAGCTCACGCAAGCAAGCGACGCAAATATAAAAAGCAAAATGCCCGCGTATAACGGCTTTTTACGACCAAATTTATCGCTTAGCGGCCCATAAACTAGCTGTCCTAGCGCAAAAGCGATGAAAAAACTCGCAACTGATAGCTGAGTGTAAAACTCGCTCGTAGCAAAGCTTGCCTTTACCTTTTCCAGCGCGGGCAGATACATATCGGTAGACAAGGGCGCCAGAGCCGACATATAGGCAAGTATAATCACCAGCTTAAATTTAGCGAATTTACTTTGTTTGACCATCGTTTTTCTCAATTATTTTTAGGCAGAGCTCAAACGTGCGCACGAGCGCGTTTAGATCTTTAAATTTTTGCGGCAAGAGCCTGGCAATAAAATATATCGGACGCAGCGCAAGTACCGTAGCCCACGCACTTTGCACTACATCCTGCCCGCCGCTTGAGGCGTAGGTGTAAATGCTTGCGCGCACAAAGCCTTCGCTCAGACCTTCGCGACAAAGATCATAGACAAACAGCAAAAAATCTCGCATTTTGGCTTTTTGCAGATCACCGCGCTCGCCGCGATTTTCAAAATCTATAAATTTCATCTCGCCGTTTTTTACTAAGACGTCGCGCAGTGCGGGTCTGCCGTGTATGAAGCCGCGCGAATGTAGATGTGCTAACGCTGCAGCGTAGCCCTGAATGAGCGCCACGCAAGTCGCCTCATCCGAGCTTTTTAGCACCTCGTCCACCGGCGTGCCGCCGTCTTTGAGTACGAAAAAGCTCTCGTCTCGCAGCACCAGCTGCGGCACAGGCGCGCCGGCTGCGTATAGGCTCTCGCATTTTAGCGCTTCGTAATCGAAAGCGGCTTTCGGATTTGCTTTAAATATTTTCGTAAGCAATCCACCGCGGATGCGCAGTTCCGGCTGCTTTAGCCAGTATTTCTCACCCTCGAAACTAAAGCTCGTGACGCGCTCGCCAGGATGATTTTTTAGAATTTCATTTACATATTCTTTAAAATTTTGCATTCAATAAATTTAGCGAATTTTTTTTAGAAAGAGCTAAATTTGCGAGTTTTATTTCATTAAGTTCCATATGTCCGCATAAAATTTATTACATAAATTCGGCGGGGCTAAATTTTAAAACTATCAAGTAGAATTTATTGAAGTCTTGGAATTTTGTAGCGCAGGAAACAGCAAAAGCGCATAATTTTAAAATTTAGCAGTTGGATAAAATTTCAGAATTTTACAAAAACTAAGATTTGCGTCAAAAAATTTTAAAACCTAGAAGTGGCGACCCCTACGAGATTCGAACTCGTTTTACCGCCGTGAAAGGGCGATGTCCTAACCGTTAGACGAAGGGGCCACTTAATCTGGTATTAAGATTAAAGGCGGTATTCTACTCAAGACGCACTTAAACCCAACTTAAATTAAGGATTATTTATGAAATGCTCTTTTCTGGCGCCGCTTGCACTTTCGCTTCTGCTCGCAGGCTGCGCTACCACCGCACTCAAGCCCGCTTCTACGCAAGCTGTAAATTTCACCGTCATTTCGCCGCTTACTCGCACCAGCGACGCGGGCTTTATGCGTAAATTTAAAAACCAAACCGAGGTTCAAATTTACGCAAGCGGCATCAGCGTGCTGAGCCTGGTTTTAAAAGGCGATAAAATTTGCATGAACGGCGCGTGCGACGACGAGCTCGTTTTCAATAAAAAATTCTTTGGCGCCGAGCATTACCGCGGACTTCTGGGCGAAATCCTAGACGGCAAGCCGATCTTCGGTGGCAGCGACGCGGGCGGCCACTGCTTTGAACAAAGCCTGCAAGCTGGCTCTATCGATTATAAGGTTTGCCGCGACAAGGACGGCGGCGGAAGATTCATAAGCTTCGCCGACGCAAAGCGCCGCGTAAAGATTAAAATCCGCGAGCTGCAGTAAAATTTTGCGCTAGCCGCGAGCAATGTTTGTAGCGCGTGAGATGCAATTCCGCGGGCGGCGCGAGCAAATCGCGAACGAGTAAAATTTCGCGCAGCGGGCGTTTGTAAGTGCGCGGAAATAATGCGCTTCGGTAGCCGCCTCAAAACACGGCGCGAGCGGTCAAAATTCCATTACTCGGTGGGGTAGTTTTCAGCTTGTGCAAACGGCGCGGTTTTATTGATGTTCTGCACAGGCTCTTCGCGGCGAAATTTACTAAGCAGCGCGTATGTGCGAAAGAAAAAGCGCGCATTTAAATTTAAAAAATCCGCGCACGGCTCGGGTTTATGAAATTTTGCCGTACGCGGCGTAAAATAAAATTTAGGAGGTAAAATGAAGCGGATCGGAGCGCACGTGAGCGCTAGCGGCGGGGTTTCTAACGCGCCGTTAAACGCCGCAAAGATCGGGGCGGACGCGTTTGCGATGTTCGTCAAAAATCAACGCAGATGGGATGCGCCGCCGCTTAGTGCAGAGGGGATCGCCGCATTTAAGGACGCGCTGAGGCAAAGCGGCATCCGCGCGGAGCATGTCTTGGTGCACGACAGCTACCTCATAAATTTGGGCCATCCGCGCGAGGCAGAGCGCGAGAAGTCCCTAAACGCCTTCATGGACGAGATCCGCCGCTGCGAGGCGCTCGGGCTTAAGCTTTTGAACTTTCATCCCGGCTCGCATCTAAATGAAATTTCAGCTCAAGTGTGCCTGGATAATATCGCAGGGGCGCTAAATTTCGCCATCGCAAACACCAGTGGCGTCAAGCTCGTGCTCGAAAATACCGCGGGCCAGGGCTCCAATCTCGGCTATGATTTCGCTCAGCTCGCTTACGTGATCGGCAAAATTTCAAACAAAGATCGCATCGGCGTCTGCATCGACACCTGTCACGCGTTCGCCGCAAGATACGACCTCCGCAGCCCGCAGGCCTACGAGCGCACGATGAGCGAGTTTGACCGCGCGATCGGCTATAAATTTTTAAGCGGCATGCACCTAAACGACACGAAAAACGAGCTTGGCGTGC
>NZ_CALHHX010000118.1 GCF_938030685.1 uncultured Campylobacter sp.
CCCATATTTGGCGTTTCGTCTATGCTTATCTCGGCGCAGCGGCGCAAAATAGGCGCCAAATCAAACTCTCCTTCGAGCAAAATAATAACCGAGCCGCGTCTAAAGCTGCAAGCGTTCCAAAAGATTTCGGCGCCGTTTACGCATTCTCGCGAGAGATCGAGGCGAAATTTGCCCCGCTCGCGCACGAGAAAACTAAACTCGCTTAAGTTTAGCGGGTGCTCCACACTGCCGAATGCCCCCACGATGCTATCTTTGCGGCCGTTATAGACATAGGCGGCGAGCGCATTTTGCAGTAGCGGCGCGATGATCTGATCGTGCGCGCTCGTATGGTCGTCCTCTCTGGCGCGGCCTGGGATCTTTACGAAAAACGGTTTGAAATACTCCATAAACGCTCCTTAAGCTTATAAAATTTGCTCGCTTTCGTTTTTAAATTTAACGGCTTACACTTTTAAATTTATGCCTATTTGGCTCTTGCGATAGCCGAATTTAGTTCGCGGCGCCCGCATTTTCGGCTCGCCTTTCAGACATCGCCGTTTTTAAATTTTACTCTTGTATCTGCTATCGCAGCTTCTTGCGCTTATGTATCGTTTTTACGCCTATCAAATACAACCTGGATGGCGGTTTAGATTCTACACAAAATATTCGCGGGCGGCATCCTTGCTCTTAAAGGGGCTTGCGCTCAGCTCGCTGCCGTCTATGAGCAGGGCGTAGCTGCGCGCGGCGTCCGTTTTGGCGTAGGTCAGCGCCAGCCTCGCCGCAAGCTCTCTATCCGCCTCGCTCGCGCCCCTGCTTAGCAGGCTTAGCGCGCCCACGACGCCATCTTTAAATTTTATCTCGCTAAATTTCGGATTTTGCACTGCGGCAAGCTTTTTGTTATCGCTCTCATCCCGCCCGATTATGAGCTTCGCGCCCTCAGGCAGGCGCAGATGACGTCCGAATTTTAAAATTTCAGCGTCCGCGGGCGTTTCGATCTTTTCAAATTTTACCGCATCCTTAATCCGCTCGCTGAAGCTCTGCACGGTCAGCAGACAGCCTCCCGCGGGCGTTTCGTAATCCTCAAAGCCAAACTCCGCCGCCAGCTGCATCTGCTTAGTGCGCCCGCGCCCGCTGATGTCAAGTAGCGCGCCGCGATCTACCCAGCCCTTGATCTCGGGCATCGTGGGCGGCAGCAGCTTCGCGCACAGCGGACGCAGGATCAGCCCCTCCTCATCGCCGCTAAGCCCGCCGACCTGAGCCAGAGCCTGCGCGCGTTGGCTCATCGGGCGCTGTCCGAGCACCTCGCCCGTGATGATGAAGCTCGCTCCTTCGTTTTGCAGCATCGCAAGCGCGGTCTTAAACATATATCCGTGGCAGTCGATGCAGGGGTTGAAGTGCTTGCCGTAGCCGTATTTGGGCTCGAAAAGCACCTGACGTAGATATTCGCTTCTGATATCGACGCTTTTAAAATCTGCCCCCGCGGCTGCGGCTCTGCGGCGCATGATCTCGCTCTTGTCGTCCTTGCCGCTAAATCCGATATCCATATTCAGCGCGAGCACCTCGATGCCTTGCGAGACGATGAGTTTGACCGCGAGCATGGAGTCAAGCCCGCCGCTAAAAAGCGCCAATGCCTTCATTTCGTTCCTTTACTTGAGTTGGTTGATCTTTTTTTGATACTCCAAGATACGCTCGATCTTATCGGGTGCGTCGGAGTTTTTGAGCTTTTGCATCAGATCTTGCAGGGCGTTGCGGCGTAAAATTTTGCACGCGTC
>NZ_CALHHX010000119.1 GCF_938030685.1 uncultured Campylobacter sp.
TTTTCAAAGCTGCAGTTGATCTTGGCGGTACGCTCAGCGGCGAGCACGGCATCGGACTAAGTAAGGCGGAATTTATGCCACTAGCTTTTAGCGCAGCAGAGATGGAGCTATTTCGCGCAATCAAAAGGGCTTTCGATCCAAAAGGCATCTTAAATCCCGGAAAAATGGGGCTTTAAATTAGGATCGTCATCCAACTTCTACGGTGATTTGAAATCGATTTATCCCACTTATCTCATCTAAAATTTTACTTTCTTACAATATGCCTACTTAAAATTTATCTTGCTTACAGGCTACTTCGAGTTAGTTTCAAGCTTGATCTACCCATTTACAGATCGATTTTGCTTACTTTGCAATTAATTTTATTTGCCTTGCAATGAATAATTTTACTTGTTTATTGATAGATTTCATCCACTTGATAATTGATTTTACTTACTTCGCAGATTGATTACCTTGTGCGATCTTTTTCGGATATTTTTGCCATATCAGCTGTGATTACATAGCTACTCGCTAGTTTGCGCAATTTTTTCTCTTTCAGGGATGCACTAAGATTATGATGAAATCCCTATATCGCGATGGATAAGTCTATGACAAGTCAAAATTCTGTCAATAAAATCCATAGCATAGATTAAATTCTAAACTTCCAAGATACTGAAATTTTAAAATCGCTATCTATCGATATTATCGCAATATACGGAATTTCAGCGATAAAATTTAAAGACGAAATTTCACGAAATTTCATAAAATCCTATAAAGCTCCGAGAAATTTCTATGCTAATTTCGATCTCGCCATGTTATCATCTAGCTAGCCCTGCCATCTATTTAGTAGCATTAGCCTCGCTTGCATTTATTTTATTCATCGCGGCTACTACGTTGCAGCTAAACTCCGCTCCCAGCTTGCAGGCCTTGTCGTAGTAGATCATCGCCTTATCCAGATCCGGCTCGCCAAATTCCTTCTTTGAATACGCTAGCCCAACCCTTTGGCATCCCTCTGCCAAAGCAGCATCGCAAGATTTGAGGAAAAACTTAAGAGCGCCCTGATAGTCTTTTTCTTCGTAGCTAGCGACCGCAGCGTTTAAGCAGCCCTCGCCTAATCCCAAATCGCATGATTTGGCAAAAAACGCAAATGTATTTTTCTTATCGGCATTTTTATAAGAGATTATCGCGGCGTTGTAGCAAGCTTTGACGGCTCCCAGCTCGCACGCTTTGGAATAAAACCGCGCGGACTTGCCCTTATCTTTCGTAGTTTTATATAAATTTTGCTCGTCGTAATACAAATCCCCCGCGATAGCACAGCTATTTTCTAGCCCTGCTTCACAAGCTTTTTCAAACGGCTTTTTTGCTGCCTCATAATCGCGCTCCTCAAGCAAATACGCTCCGTAGTCTTCGCACGAATTAGCCCTACCGACGCCGCATCCGACAAACGAGACCCCTTGCGGGAAAAATATCTGCGCGAGCAAGTAGGCTGCTACTATTAGAGCGGTAATCGACGCTAAAATTTTCATTTTTGCTCCTTTTAAATTTTAAAAATAATTATAGCAAAAAGCGAGGGATAAAATTTTAATTTTTGATAATAGCTGTGAAATTTACGGCGAATTCTTGCAAAATTCCTATCAAAATCCCAAGCAAAATTTTAAATAAAATTTTAAACGGAGCTTTGAGCTGAATTTCAAAAAGACAAATTAAAATTTTACTTGCAAGATTATTTTTATGGCTGGCTATCCCACTTTTTTACTCGCACGTCTATGCGGCATCCACGGCGCCTGCAGTATTTATAATAACTAAAGCATTTAATCCTGTGGTCTGAAACACCTACGGACTCTACAATGGTAATTTATCAGGGCGACAATCTAATGCGTAAAATATTTTGTTGCATACCAAGCCCGCGACAAGCATCTTGCCACGCCCTAGAAAACTTTTGAAAATTTCGCATTGCTGCTTAAAAATTTTAAAAAATTTTATGCCACCGCCCTTTAAGTTTTATCTTAGAAATAGGCTTTTCTATGCCAAAATCGCAAGCATAATTCACCTTTAGGCGTTTTGGCTAAATACCCAGGATTCTTAGATCCACACCACTTAGATATATGAGCCTTAAAAATAACTTAGGCCGCGCAGTATCTGTATCGCGCATGTAAATTTCATCATGTAAGCCGCACTCACACATCATCCATGAGCACTATATTTGCCGCGATTCCGCGCGCTGTATGCCAAAAAAGCGTATCGGTCATAAGCGATAAATTTCCGCTTTTCGCCACTTACACGATCCATGAAATTTTATCCTCTCGGTCTTTAAATTTACGCTTTTTTGGAGCCGAACTCTATCACGGCCTCCTCCTCGCCGAACCACATCACGGAGTTTTTCATATCGCAAAACCGCGCCTCATCCGCCATCAGCTCCGCTAACACCGCTCGCGCTACCTCGCTGTTTCGTGCGTCCGCAAACGCCTGCACGCTTTCATACCATAGCTCGCCCATCGCGTCGTAGCCAAACGCCGCCGTCTCACGCTTGGTGCTTTGTCCCTCGGGGAAAACGGGCATGGTTTTCGAATAGCGGACAATATTTAGCACCTTTTGATTA
This sequence comes from uncultured Campylobacter sp., assembly GCF_938030685.1. Taxonomy (GTDB): domain Bacteria; phylum Campylobacterota; class Campylobacteria; order Campylobacterales; family Campylobacteraceae; genus Campylobacter_B. The sequence continues at coordinate 2,576 of NZ_CALHHX010000119.1, forward strand.
GCTAAAACCTTTTGCGAATGCGCCGCCCAGTGTGCCGCAAACTCCTGCTGCGTGATTCCAGGCGCCTTTTTTACCAACATCGTAATCTTAAACATAACCGCTCCCTAAAATGAAATTTATCTCAAAATTTGCGCCCTATTCTATGATGCATCCGCGTTTTTGCAATTTTGCTTAGCGTTCTTTGCGTCTAAATAGACCTTGAAAAAACTTAAAATAGCAGCCGTGCGCGCGAGCACAAATCGCCAAAAATGCATAAACCTCGCCGTTTACAACTTAAATCGCTGTCAATCTCACTTAGTTTAACTACCTAAAGCGCCATTTACGGCTGCAGTCGAAATAAATTCCGCAGGCTCTTTGCGGGCAAAGCAAAATTTTGCCAAGCTTTAGCGAACGATGAAAATTTTACCGACTTTTGACGCGCATAAATTCCGTCCGTTTAGGCGAGCGAGTAAAATTCCGCAGCCTTTCAAACGGCGACAAAATAGACGAGCGACGATTTTCCTCTTGCGCAGCTGCGCGCAAATTGCGTTGCTACACATGCGCCTAGCCCTTGCTCGCCAAAAATCTCTGCAAAATTATCGTCGCGGCGATACTATCAAAGCGCGGATCCTTGCCGCCCTTAGCGCCTTTACTCGCAAACTCCGCCGCTTCGGCGCTCGAAAAGCTCTCGTCTTGGAATTTTATCTCGCCGTCAAAATCCAGCAGCGAGGCGAAGTGTCGTATGCGCCTGCTCATCTCCTCCTCGCTCGCCCCGCCGCGCGGCACGCCCAGCACGAGCATGCTCGCGCCCTTTTCGCGCAGCAGCTGGCTTAGCTCGCGCGCGGCTTGGGTGCGGTTTTTGCGCAGGATCGGCTCGCACGGAAGCGGCGTCTTATCATCCGGTGCCGCCGCCACGCCGATACGTTTAAGCCCAAGATCGATCGCAACTATCAAATTTCATCCTTTACTTACATTAAATTTTATGGAATTTTACTGAATTTCGCCATTAAAATTATGCCACCAAAATTCCGCGATCGGAATTTCATAGCTAAATTTTATCGCAGAATTTAGCTGCGGAATTTATGAAATTTTATACGAAATTGACATAAATTACACTCGCTCGCGCCGCTTGCGAGCTATTAAATTTAGCGTACCACGAGCTTCAAATTTTAAAATTTCGATCGCCGCACCTGGCAGGTACATCCGCACTGAGTTCACGCGAGCTGCACGTAAGCGACACCCAAATTCACGGCGTGCATAAATCCTGCCATGCAGGTGCCGGACGTGCAACCAACCCACCCCACGTAAAATCAAAATTTTAAAGCGGGTTCGCATTCACGCGACGGAGTAGATACAAGCCCCCCTACGCTTTATAACTCGTAAAATTTTGCCGCCGTGACCAAAATTTTCTCTTGCGACAAATTCAGTCTACCACACTCGCGCTGAAATCCGCAGCCAAATTTACCCGCAAAAATTTAGCACGATAGGCAAACAAACATTTAAACGCTATTTCAGAAAATTTCATGCATTTTAACACTTAAATTCTGCGCCGCAAAGTATTTATAAATCGCGAGAGGCATTCACAAACCGATCATTACCGCAAGCGGGGCGAGCGGAGCTGCACAAACAAACTGCGCCGATTTATTTTAAGCCAAGTGCCACTTGCGGAAGATAAAATTTTACCAAGCCGCCTTTTTCTAAATTTAAACTCAGGCCGCGCAAACTTGGCGCCGTGCAAACACGCCGTGCTAGCGAGCGGCGCCGATCAAACCACAGCAAGCAAGCGCCCGCCGCCGGCTACTTTGCCACGATCTTTGCGCCTAAAATTTCGATCCTGCCTTCAAGCTCGTATTCGTAAATTTTATCGCCGAAGCGCTCGATCGCCGCTTGCAAATCGGAATTTAGCGCTAAAAATTCCATCACCTCATCCTGCACGCGCTCAGTGTTTTGCGGCGTCTGCGGAGCTAAAGAAGCCACAAACTCGCCAAAATCCGCGATCAGCCGCGCCTGAGACTTTGCGAGCAGATCGTTCGTGCCCGCGCTCTCGTCCATGCGGTGCGGCAGCACGTAGACGGGTATACCCATCTCGCGGGCCAGGCGCGCGCTTTGCAGCGAGCCGCTGCGAGGCTCGGCTTGAGCGACGATCAGCGCTTCTGACAACGCCACGACGATGCGGTTGCGCTGCAAAAACTGAAATCCGCGCGCGCTCACGCCGTCCTCATACTCGCTAAGCGCGAGGCTGCGCTCGTAAATTTTGCCGATCATGGCGGCGTTTTGCGCGGGATAAATTTGATTAAGGCCGTTGCCAAAAACCGCGATCGTATTTGGAAACGCCCCTTCGTGCGCGGTTATGTCGCAGCCGATCGCCGCGCCGCTTACGACGCAAAAGTCCGCATCGCTCAAAGCGCGCGCAAGCCGCAGGATCAAATTTTTGCTATAAACGCTCATCTTACGCGAGCCTACGATCGAGATGCGGCGCTTTTGTAACATCGCCGGCTCGCCCCTAAAATACAGCTGCGCGGGCTCGCTCGCACCGAGCCTTGCTAGGCTTGGAATTTTAAAACCGAGCTCACTCGTAGTACTCATAAATTTCGTCCAAATAGACCAAATCGACCTCGCCTAGGATGTCGGCGCTGTTTGCAAGCGCGCGCAAAGTGGAGCTTTTGGGATGGCCGATAGCGATGGCGTAACCCTGCTTTTTAGCAAGCGCGACGGCTTCGCGCAGCTTTTTACGCACCGCAGCGACGCTGTTTTGATTATCTAAAAACACGTCGCGATGCACGTATCGCATGCCAAGCCCATTCATCGCCGCCTTAGCCTTGGTAGCGGGACTCGTGCGCGAGTCGATAAATAAAAATCCATGCTCGTTCATCGCGCGCAGCAGGTTTTGCATAGCGCGCTCGTCGGCGGTAAATTTAGAACCGGTGTGGTTGTTTATAAATTTAGCGTTCGGAAAGTCCGCGCGCAGCTTGGCTATGACGCCGTTTAGCTTCTCGTAATTATCCGAAGCTCGCAGCGTCGCGGAGTTATTTTTAGCAGAGCTCGCCTCCATCGGTAGGTGGATCGCGTAATGCTCAAAGCCGCGAGCGAGCGAGCGCGTGTCCTTGCGCTGATACTCGGGCGGGAAGATAGACGGTGTCACGCGCACGGGCAGAGCGGCGATCTTTTGCGCCTGCTCGCCGGTGCCTACGTCGTCGATGATGATCGCTAGCTTTGCGCGAGAGCCTGCTGGCAGGGCCTTGCGCGGCGATTTAGAAAGATCGTCCGCATTGCCCGAAGCGTAGCTTTGCATGGTAGAATTTATGGAATTTTCTGGCGCGGAATTTGCCGCGGTAAAATTTAGGTCAGGTCCGCCGCCTGCCGAATTTGAGGCGGCGGAATTTACGGAAGCCATAGAATTTACGGAATTTTGCAAATTGCCGTTTGCGGAATTTTGTTTTGCGGAATTTTGCGAGGCAGGCTCTACGGGAAGCTTCGGCGCGGTTATGTTTTGCTCGGCGATCTTATCAAGCTCCTTTTGAATCAGAGCTTCCTTCTGTGCAGCGCTTAAACGAGGCTTTTTACCGCGAGAATCGGAAGTGCTCTCGGGAGCTTGTTTGCGCGAGCTTTGCTGCAACGCGGCTTTATTGCCCGAAAATACGAGATCCAAAACCGCGTAGGTAACCGCGCCGCTTAAAAAGCATAAGATTACGACAAAGGCGATCGTTGCGTAGTTGATCGGGCGCTTTTTGCGGCGCCCTCGTGGATTTGTATTAGCCAAAGTTCAGCCGAAATCAGTTTTTATCTTTGTTTATGAGCTTACCTTTGGCAATCCACGGCATCATCGCGCGAAGCTTATCGCCGGTTTTGCTAAGCAAGCTATTTGCCGTGATGTTGCGCTCGGCGTTCATTCGCACGTAGCCAGCTTTGCGCTCGAGGATGAAGTCTTTTGCAAATTTGCCGTTTTGGATCTCCTTTAGCACCTCTTTCATCGCCGCTTTGCTGCTTTCGTTTACGACGCGGTTTCCGCTTACGTAATCGCCGTATTCTGCGGTGTTTGAGATCGAGTAGCGCATATCGGCCATGCCACCTTGATAGATGAGATCCACGATCAGCTTCATCTCGTGCTGGCACTCAAAATACGCCATTTCAGGCTCATATCCAGCCTCGACGAGGGTCTCAAAGCCTGCGTTAATGAGCGCGCAAAGTCCGCCGCAAAGCACAGCCTGCTCGCCGAAAAGATCGGTCTCGGTCTCTGCTTTGAAGGTCGTTTCGATGATGCCGGTGCGGCCGCCGCCGATCGCACTTGCGTAGCTTAGAGCAAGCTCTTTGGCTCTGCCGCTTTCGTTTTGCGAAACGGCGATCAGCATCGGTACGCCGCCGCCGCTTACGAACTCGTTGCGGACGGTGTGGCCCGGGGCTTTCGGAGCGATCATAATGCAGTCGACGCCCTTTGGAGGGACAATCTGTCCGAAGTGGATATTAAAGCCGTGCGCGAACGCGATCGCGTTGCCCTCGCTTAAATTTGGCTCGATCTCCGCTTTAAAAATATCGCTTTGAAACTCATCAGGCGTTAGGATCATTACGACGTCTGCGGCCTTCGTAGCCTCGCCGACGCTCATTACTTTAAAGCCCTTTGCCTCGGCCTTGCTCCAGCTCGCGCCGCCCTTTTTTAGACCCACGATGACCTCTACGCCGCTATCTCGCAAATTTTCGGCGTGAGCGTGCCCCTGCGAGCCGAAGCCGATCATAGCGACCTTTTTAGCCTTAATCAAACCCAAATCGCAATCTTTGTCGTAAAAAACATTTATTGCCATAACGCATCCTTTTTTAAAAATTTAGGCGAGATTGTAGCTAAAATTTGCTTTTACGTAGATAAACCGCGCGCCGCAAGGGCGGATAAAGAAATTTTGAGCTATCATTGAGGCATAATTTAGCTTTAAAAGGGGCGAAAATGAAAGTGGGATTTATCGGCGGCGGAAATATGGGCGAGGCTATGATCGCAGCACTTTGCAGAGCTAGCGGGCGAGATTGCGCGGCGAGCAGAGAAAATTTTACAGAGAATAAAGAAAATTGCACGGCGGGCGGAGAAAATTGCGCGCACGACGGGCAAAATTTTATGCCAGATACTCAAAGCTTTGCGGCTTGCGAGCGGAATTCCGCAAATTTAGAGCAGAATTTTGCGAGCCACGAGCGCGATTTCGCCTGCGCGCAGTCCGGCTCCGATACGAAGCTTCAAGTCCTAGCTTATGCTAGAAGCAAAAATGAAGCCTTGCGTAAGCGCTATGGCGTGCAAATTTTACAAGGCGAGACGCAACTGACGCACGAAGCGGATATTATCGTGCTCGCGACCAAGCCCGCCAGCTACGAGGAGATTTTGCACCTGATCGCGCCCGAGCTTGCGGGCAAAATCCTGCTTCTTTTGGCGCCTAATTTCAAGCTGGAGCGTGCCCAAAATATCGTAGGTGCGGACGTTTTCGTGGCTCGCGCGATGCCAAACGTCGCCGCGGGTATCGGCGCGTCGGCTACGGCGCTGTGCTACGGCGAGTATTTTGATGAGGCCAGTCGGGAGGTCGTACGAGCGCTAGCCGCCAAAATCGGCAAATTCTACGAGATAGATGAGGCTGGCTTTGCCGCATTTACGGGGATTGCAGGTAGCCTGCCTGCGTATGTGTGCGCCTTTATCGAGGCGGCGGCGGACGCGGGCGTGCGGGGCGGACTGTCGCGAGCGCTGTGCTACGACGCGGTAGCGGCGGCGGTAGAGGGCACGGCGCGCCTGCTACAAAGCGGCAAGCGCCCATCGGAGCTCAAAGACGCCGTCTGTTCGCCTGCGGGCACGACGATAGAGGGACTCGCGGCACTGGAGGCGGCTGGGTTTCGCGCAGCGGTGATGGCGGCGATCGAGGCGTGCATCGCCAAAGCTCGCTGTTAGGCTTTTGCTGCACCTCGCCAGTTTCGGATTTCAAATACGGCGCGTTTAAGGGCGCGCTAACATTGGGATTTTGTGCAGGCGCTCTAGCTAAAATTTTGTCTTATCCTTATCGAATGAGTTCGTCGCTTCGATTGCGGCAGAATTTGCGAGCCTTATGGCAAGCGAGCCAGTAAGCTCGTATTGCGTTTAGAATTTTAAAATTTAGAGATTTTGGGAAATTTTAATTCAAAATTTCGCTCTTAAAATTCTAAATTTACAGGATTATAAATTTAGCGCTCGCGGCAGGGCGAAATTTTGATTTTTAGCCGCGCGAGCCTACGTCCAAAACCATTAAAATCAAAATTTAACGCAGCATAGGTAGATGCGCCCGCTACTGCGAACTTGTTAAATAAAAACTCACGCAGAACGCAAGCGCTCAAATAGCGCGTCTTGCGCCGAAGTCTTATTAGGACGCAAACGCAAGCCGCAAAATTTCACCGTTCACGAGAGCAGTAAAACAAAGCTAGCCGCGCCGAGCCGTATTTTACTACCAGAGCAAGCTGCAAATCAAAACACATTCCGCCGCCCGAGCAAGCCTTAAATTTAAACTACGCTTCGCCGCCGAGCTGCAAACCAAACCTGTACGTCAAATCCTGCCGAACTGCGCAATAAAATTTGACTTTTCATCCGACCAAAACTTCGCACGCAAAACCGCGATAAGCAAGATCAGATAAATTCCTTCTCCA
>NZ_CALHHX010000120.1 GCF_938030685.1 uncultured Campylobacter sp.
GAAATGATAGAGCACGACCTCCCTTTTTAGCGCGTCGCTTGCCTGCTCGCCCGTTTTGATCTCGCGAAATATCCACGGTCTGCCGATTACCGCGCGACCGATCATCAGCGCGTCTGCGCCGCTAAGGTCTCGCACCGCGGGTGCATTGGCGGAGTTTATGTCGCCGTTTGCGATCACGGGGATTTGCAGCGCGCGCTTAGCTCTTGCGATCGCGCCGTAATCCACCGCCGCGCTGTATCCGCCCGCTCTGGTGCGTCCGTGAATCGCGATAAAATCGGCTCCGGCACTTTGTACGGCACGCGCGATATTTTCGATATCCACGGCGCCAAAGCCCAGCCGCACCTTCGCGCTTGTAAATTTTTTGTTCGAATACTTTTTGATCGTCTCAACCAGGCGCGATAGACGGGGCAGATCAAGCAGCAGCGCCGAGCCGGCGCCCTGCTTCACGACCTTGGGAACGGGGCAGCCGCAGTTTAGATCGATACCGTCGATGCCGTCAAATTCATTGATGAGCAAAACCGCCTTTTTTATGATCTCCGCATCGCTGCCCGCGATCTGCACGAAAAATGGGGTTTCCGCGGCGTTTTTTTCGAGCATCTTTAGCGTCTTTTCGCCCTCGAAAACAAGGGCGTTTGCGCTTATCATCTCGCTTACGGTCGCGTCGCAGCCGAATTTTTTCACTACGCCCCGCAGCGGCGGATCCGAAAAGCCCGCCAAAGGCGCCAAAAATAGAGGATCCCTTTTAAAAAAATCTTTCGTCATTTTAAATTTCTCATTTTGATTTCGTTTGAATTTAAACCTTTAAATTTAATACCGCAGCGCTTGCAGCGGGTTTTGCCGCGAGCTTTAAAATTTTAAATTTCATAGGCTACGTATTCGCATTTAGGCGCGAATTTTATTTTTAAGCTTAGCTAATTTGCATGGCGGCAAAACGGCAGCAAGGATGATCGCCACCAAATTTTATTTGCGCGGCGAACCCGGCAAGTAGCTTGCAAAACGCCGCACGGATTTTAAAATTTCAGCACTTTATTCAGCTAGCAAGTCTTGCGCTTTATGTTTAAATTCTAAATTTCATAGCATAAATGCAAAACCCGTTTACACGCGCACTACGCAAGCAAATCTTTTAAATTTTACCACTTGCGCGCATTAATTCTTTCGATAAATTTTAAAATTTCAAATTTGCGCGAGTTAGAATTTTATCCGCACTTTAAAATTTATCGCGCAGGCCGTGCTTAATAGACGCAAAGAGCTTAAAGGCAGCCTCTCTTACCCGCATAAAACGAACTCGTAAAATTACCGAGCTAAAATAACAGCGACGCAGGGACGTTTTTGCCGTTGTCGCGCAAAAATAGCAGAATTTTAAACTTCTCAAACTCGTCGCCGTCGGCGAGGCTTAGCTGCTCTCTAAACTCGTCGATCATGCCAAGCTCATATAGCGCGTACAGATATGCCTCGGTCGCTTCTTGATTCTCGTTTTTGAGCCGCTCGAAAAAGGCTTTGTATTGCTCTGGAGCGAGATGATTTTTTAGCTTTTTGGCAAAGCCGATAAAATCCTGCTCGCTAAATTTTTCATTATTTACGAGATCGAAAAGCTCCTCGCTACTGATCTCAAAGCTCGCGTCATTCACTGCGCGATCCACTAAAATATTTACCTCGGCTATATCTTGAGGAATTTTATAGGCCTTGATCTTATCGTAGCTTCCTTTGGCAAGCGCTACGGCATAGGCTTTTTTAGTAATATTTTCGCTATAAACGCCCTTAGTTTTTAAAATTTCATACGCATACGCAGGCTCGGCGTCGAGGCGGTTGAGCTCGTTTTGCAAAAATAGTCCGTTATCTTTAGGAAGTTTATATTTTCGCAGATCCGCCACTTCTCCGTTTTTAACCTTCTCAATAACACCTATGACCTCTTTTAGATCCTCATTTTTGACATCTATGCCAGTGCTATCGTACCACGGAGATAAAATTTTAGTAAGCTCGCTTGGGTCTTTAAAATACTCGGTTTTAAAGTCTTTATTGGTATCAAGACCCAGCAAAACCTCTTTACTCATCGCATCGTACGCGCTTAGGTCCTTTGTGATCGCCCTTTTTGTGCGGTAAAAAGCAAAGCTATGAAAAACGATATGAAAAATCGCCAAAATCATATATAAAATTAACGGCAGTACGATCCACACCGCCACAGGAAGCGTAAGCGTAAAACCGAAAAGCCCCAGTGTATAGCTACTGCTTTGCTGCGTAAAAACTAAAATCGCGACGATTGCGATATAGACGATCGAATATAAAAAGAATTGCTTGGTTTTCATAGCTAACTCCTATTTTGCTTTTCCGCCTGTTCCTTGCACGAAATGCACAATCTCGCCTCCGGATTTACTTTAAGACGCTCTAAGCTTATCTGCTCGCCGCAGCTCTCGCAAAGTCCATAAGTGCCGTTTTCGATGCGCTTAAGCGCGCTTTCGATCTCTAAAAATGCTTTTTGTTGATTAACATTGAGCGAGTATTCGATGCTTAAATCCGTATTCATGCTCGCTACGTCAAAATCATCCGCAGCTTTATTTTCGCGCAATTCCGAAATTTCATTTACAGAGCTATTGATATTGGCGATGAGTTGCTCTCTTTTTTCTTCTAAAATTTTCTTGTAAAATTTCAACTCGTTTTTCTTCATTACTTCCCTTTATTTGTGATATGGATGGTTTGCGTTAATGCACAGAGCGCGAAAAATTTGCTCAAAGAGCAAAAGTTTAGCGATTTTGTGCGCTAACGTAAGCCTGCTAAGACTAATTATTTTATCGGCTTTTGCCTTAAAATTTTCACTAAGCCCGTAAGCTCCGCCGATAAAAAACGACACGGCGCTTTTATCCTTTAACATACTCGCAAATTCCACGCTGTCTAGCGCCTGCCCGCGCTCATCCAAAGCCACGACGTATCCGCTAAGGCGTGGTAGATAAGCTTCATCGTACGCCATAAGTGCGAGCTCGCGGGACGCTGCTTGAGCGCGAGCGATATTAGCATTAAAAAAGGTCTGCTCTCGCACCGCGGCAAATTTAGCCGCCATTTTTTTATAATCGCTTATCGCGCCTGCGAACTCGTCCGCGCCCTTTTGGATGGAATTTACCGTTATCTGCACTACTCTTCGCTTCCCTCTTCGTGCAGCGATTTGTCACTCGTGTCGTCAATCTGCACAGCGTTTTTGCTCAGCACGTTGATTATATCGCTTAAATACTGCCTCATCTCGGCTCTAGGCACGATCGCATCAATTAATCCGTGCTCGAGCAGAAATTCCGATCTCTGAAAGCCCTCCGGCAGATCCGCGCCGATGGTTTGCTTGATGACGCGCTGCCCGGCAAAGCCGATAAGAGCGCCGGGCTCTGCGATGATGATATCTCCCAGCCACGCAAAGGACGCGCTCACGCCGCCCATCGTAGGATCGGTAAGAATGGATATGAAAGGAATTTTATGCTCGGATAAAATTTTAAGCGCGGCGGAGGTTTTGCTCATCTGCATTAGCGAAAAGGTGCTTTCTTGCATCCTAGCACCACCGCTTGCACTTACGATGATTAGCGGCTCGTTTTTATCGAGGCTGCGCTTTACGGCGCGCACGATCTTTTCGCCCTCCACGGAGCCCAGGCTTCCGCCCATGAAGTTAAAATCAAACACCACGAGCTGAATTTTTTGACGACTTATAGCGCCCTCGCCCGCGATCACCGCACTAAACCTGCCTGTTTTTTCCTTGCTCTCGGAGATGCGCTTTTTGTAGGATTTTTTATCGACGAATTTTAGTGGATCGACGGGCTGCAAATTTTTATCAAACTCCACAAACGAGCCTTCGTCGCAGATCAGATCGATGCGAGCCTGCGCGTCAAAGCGAAGATGATAGTTGCACTTTGGGCAAACGCTGTGGTTTTGCTCAACCTCCTTGCTATACATCAGCGCGCCGCATCCCGGGCATTTGATCCAGTGCGTAGGAGCTTCGCTCGGTGCGGGCTGGGTTCTGCGTATTTTTGAAAACAAATCTCCGAAATTCATATGATTTCCTTTAAATTCTATGAAATGTAACTTCTGATTATAACCTAAAATTCTTTATTTAAATTTATATGTGAATTTCGCTAAAATAGGAAAATGCAAGGATTTATATTAAAAACGACCAAAGTTAGGGACGAGGACTGCATCGTGGACGTGCTGAGCGAAAGTGCGCTCGTACGTGCATATCGCTTTTACGGCGCGCGCCATTCAAACATCATCCAGGGCTATAAGATCGACTTCGAGCTCTCGCAAAATCAAAACTTCCTCCCTCGCCTTAGTGGCGTGATGCATCTGGGATACGCGTGGCTCACAAGCCGCGAGAAGCTGCTATTTTGGCAGCAGTTTATGCGGCTTTTATACGCGCACCTAAAAGACGCTGAACATCTGGATAAATTTTACTACGAGCTGCTCACAGAGGCCGCTGCGCGCTTCGGCAAACAAAATCCGCGCCGCATAATCGTTGAGAGCTACGTTAAAATTTTAGAATTCGAAGGGCGGTTGCACGACGAGCCATATTGTTTTTTATGCGATGAAGAAATTTTAGAAAATATCGCGCTATGCCGCGGCTTTTTGCCTGCGCACGAGCATTGCGCGCAAAGAGCGGGCTTTGCGCAGGATGAAATTTTAGAATTTTTACGAAGCAAAAAGACGCTAAATTTAAACGACGAAACGGCAGAGAGGCTCTACGACATAACGCTTGAGGGGCTTTGATCTGTAGCGCGTTTGATAAAGACGTGAAATTTCAAAGCTTGGGCGCTAAATTTAAAATTTCGTAGAATTTCAAAATTTCATAAACAGGCGGTTTTGTACTTTATCTGCCTTTTCTCGCGCAAAGCCGAATAATCGCATTGCGCGGGGTTTGCATTAAATTTTAACTGAACTAGCTAAAAAGCTTTTTCATCGCCTTAAAAAACATTGCGGTGAGCGGATTTGATTTGCCTGAGACCTTTGCGATCCAGCTCTCGTAGGTCTCGCCTTTGCTTTTTAAAAAGTCCACGAGCGCCTTTTGGCTGGCCTGCATACCGCCGTTTCTTTCAGCATCCAGTAGCGCCCTATAAATAGGCTCTATAGTTTCGATCGCAGATCTTGGCGGAGCCTTGCGAAATGCCGTGTATTCGGTGATCTGCCCTGTCACAGGATCTTTTTTAGAAGTAAATTCCGTAATGACCCAATAAAAGCGCCCGTCTTTGGCTAAATTTTTAACCACGGCGGTAAAATCCTTGCCCTGCTGTATCGTATCCCACATGAGCTTAAACGCTATGCGCGGCATGTCCGGATGTCGTATGATGTTATGCGGCTGCCCCAAAAGCTCAAGCTCACTATAGCCACAAATCATACAAAAATACGGATTTGCAAACGTGATAATGCCCTTCGGATCGGTTTTGGAAACTATATAACGCTTCTCATCTAGTTTGATTTCCTGATTAATCGGAGTCGGTCTTTGCATTTTTAATCCTTTGCTTAAAAATTTATTGCAGAGTATATAAAATTTTTCTTTTCAGAAATATTAAATTTTCGTTAAATTTTTATAAATGTTAAATCTTTAAGTGAATTCTTAAAATTTAATGTATAATCTCAAATCAAAATTTCAAAAGGCGGCGCGTTGAAAAATCCCTTCCTATCACTTAAATACTCAAATTTTAGAATTTATTGGATCGGGATGAATCTCTCGCTGATCGGTTCTTGGATGCAGAGCATCGCGCTACCGTGGCTAGTGCTAAGCATCACCGCAGACGCTTTTAAGGTCAGCCTCGTAGCTGCGGCGAGGTTCTTGCCCGCGCTACTTTTCACGCCGTTTTCCGGTGTGCTGCTCGATAAGTTTAATCGCAAAAAGATCCTTCTGCTTGCTCAAATAGGCATGGCGGTGACCGCCTCAATTTTCGCAGTTATGAGCTTTTGCGAGCTATATTCTTTCGGCAAAATTTTATTTTGCGCTTTTGCAAGCGGCATCTTTACCAGCATGGACGCCCCGAGCCGTCAGTCGATGGTAAAAGACCTCATCGACTCGCCCCGCGATCTAGCCAACGCCATAGCGTTAAATTCTATGTCCTTCAACGTCGCTCGTATTGCAGGACCCGCACTTGCGGGGATCGTGATGGCGCTGTGGGGCGTGGGCTTTTGCTTTTTATTCAATGCACTTAGCTTTTTAGGCATCATTGTTTCGCTGTTTTTCATAAAAATTCCGCCATCCGTTACTGCGCTATCTAGCAGAAGCGGAGGCGTTTTTGCCTCGATCGGTGCTGGAATTTCGTATGTATCGCACAAAAAAACTCTAAGCGAGCTAATGATAATAGTGCTTATCGTAGCGACGCTGGTGCCAAATTACAACGTAACAATCTCGGCGCTTGTTAAGCTTAGCCTAGATGCGGATGAGCGAAGCTTTGGATATTTGATGTCGGCTCTGGGCGTGGGAGCCTTTTGCGGCGCGCTTTTCGTAGCAGTCTTTGATAAACTTGGCATCCGCAAAATCAGATCGTGCGCGATCGCTATGGGGGTAAGCTTAGCTCTTACTGGGGCTGCAAATTCCTTCGCATGGGCTGCGGCAGGGCTTGCCGTAACTGGATTTCTTTTCGTAATCACAAACTCAAGCATTAACTCCACCGTGCAGATGCACGTAAGCAACGAATTTCGCGGACGCGTGCTTAGCTTATACGCGCTATTTTTAATAGGTAGTACGCCATTTGGAGCGCTCATATCGGGCTTTTTTACCGAGCTACTGGGCGCTCGCGTAGCCCTTGCGATCTGCGGCGCAATTAGCATTTTGCTACTGCTGGCGCTATTTTACGGCTTTAAAATACGGCGCAGGACGCATTTTATCTTTCGAGATAAAGTCTAAGCCAAAAGCTGCATTATCAAAATTAACCTTATTTTTACGATGGAATTTTAGAATTTTCGCCAAAATTCAAAGGTAAGGAGTTTTTATGAATAGACGAAATTTCTTAAAAAGCACCGCCGCAATCGGCACGCTAGCGACGTTAAATCTAAATTTAAACGCTAGCGCGGTTACAGGCGGAACGGAAAAGAAAGTCGCCAGCGTCTGCGAGATGTGCTCCTCGCGCTGTCCTATCGAGGTGACCGTCAAAGACGGCCGCGGCGCTCTCATCGAAGGCAACCACAGGTTTGCAAACAAAACCTCCGTCTGCGCTCGCGGCGGAGCGGGCATCAATCAGCTCTACGACGATCAAAGGCTCATTAAGCCGCTCATTCGCGTAGGCGAGCGCGGCGAGGGTAAATTTAGAGAGGCGAGCTGGGACGAGGCGCTTAAAATTTGCGCGCAGAGGCTAGACGAGATTTCGCAAAAATACGGCCCGCAAAGCGTAGTTTTTACCTCTAAAACGGGCGAGCACCACACTCAGATGATGAATTTCGCCTGTGCCTACGGCAGCCCGAACATCTATTCGCACTGGTCCTGTTGTCCGGTCACCTACAATATCGCCGTGCCGCACACCTTCGGCGCTAATATGCAAAGAGACTACGGCGACGCAAAATATATCGTAAATTTCGGCCACAATCTTTTTGAGGGAATCGACATCTCAAAAACCAAAAAGCTTGCAAAAGCCGCAAGCAGAGAGGACGTAAAGCTTTTGGTTCTCGATCCGCGCTTTAGCACCGTAGCCTCCAAAGCAGACGAGTGGCTGCCGATAAAGCCCGGAACCGACGCGGCGTTTTTAATGGCGCTAATTCACGTCTGGCTGCGCGATAACAAATACGACAAAAAATTTATCGAACAATACGCCGTAGGGCTAGAGGAGCTAAGGCAGTCCGTAAAGGATACGACGCCGCTTTGGCAGGAGGCCATCACGGGGATCAAAGCGGACAAGGTAGAGCGCATCGCAAATGAAATTTACGCCGCGGCTCCCGCAGTCGTAATCGACTGGGGTCATAAAACAACGACCGCTAAGGCCGAATATATCCGCACGCGCGCCATCACAATCGCAAACGCGCTGATGGGAAACGTCGAGAAAAAGGGCGGAATTTACTTCTCTAAAGATTCCAAAACCTTCAACGCACTTTGCAAAGAGGATCTATTCCCTACCATCTCGAACCCGGATAAAAATTTTAAAATTCCAAAGACCGCGCGTATCGACGGCTGCGGCGAAGAAGGTAGCGAAAATTTCTTCGTGCCGCGCAAACACGGCGTTTTGATGCAGATCGCGCCTACGATTTTAAGCGAAAAACCATATCCGGTAAAAGGCTGGGTCAGCACGCGCTTTAACCACCTCATCAACGTTGCGGGCGTGGATAAGAGCGTAGAGGCGATCAAAAAGCTAGACTTCGTGCTCGCAATCGACGTGTATATGAGTGACTTTGCGTGCCTAGCCGACGTGATCTTGCCCGAATCCACGTATTTGGAGCGCGATGAGTCGATTCAAAACAAAGGCGGCACCGCACCTGGATTTGTAATGCGAAACAAAGCCGTCGAGCCGGTGGGCGATACGAAGTGCGGCTATGAAATTTTTAGAGAGCTTGCAAGGGTGATGAAGATCGATAAGGACTACACCTGGAACAACATCGACGAATACCGCATGCAGCAAGCCAAAGGCAACGCCGAGCTAATCGCAAATTTAATCAAAAACGGCTACGTAAGCTACAAGGTGCCGAAGCTGTACTACCGAGAGCCGAAGCTCGTGGCTAAATTTATCGATAAATATCCTGCCGCGGCGGAGTTCGTGGACGAAAACGGCGAGATGAGCTCGCAGATGAAATTTAAAACCCCGAGCGGCAAGATCGAGCTTTTCGCGCCGAAAGTGGAGGAGCTTTTCGCGGGATACGGCTGCTTAAACACCGAGGGTATGGATGTATTCGGCGGGCACAAATACTGCTTGATGACCGGCAAGACCGCGCTTCACACCAACGGCCACACTCAAAATGTCAAAATTTTAAACGATATGATGAGCGAATCGCCGGTTTGGATCAGCCCCGCTTCTGCAAAAGCGGAGGGGCTAAAGACGGGCGATATCGTGAGGCTTAAAAACAAATTCGGCGAGCAAAAGGCTAAAATTTTCGTCACGCAAGGCATCAGAGACGATTGCCTATTTTTATACCACGGCTTTGGGCACGTAAGCCCCGGGCTAAAGCGCACGAACGGCATAGGCACGAACCAAAGCGTCCTTCTCGATCCCGCTGCGGGTCCTGTGGTAAGTACGATGGTAACCAACGTCGGCGTCGATATAGTTAAAATTTAAGGGAGCGATTATGAAAAAACTCATAATGATTCACGACGAAAATTTATGTATAGGTTGCCAAGCCTGTTCGGTTGCGTGCAGGAACGAAAACGGCGTGCCTAGTGGCGTTTATAGGCTGCAGGTGCACGGCAAAACAAGCGGCGTTTTTCCAAATTTAAAGCTCGATTATTCGCGCGCCAGCTGCGTTATGTGCGAGGATAGCCCCTGCGTGGATGTCTGCCCTACGGGAGCGAGCTTTAAAACCAAAGACGGCGTAACGCTCATAGACGAGAGGCTTTGCGTCAGCTGCAAATACTGCATCCTAGCCTGTCCTTACGACGCTAGATTTGTCGATCCTATCACGCACGCCATCGGCAAATGCACCTTTTGCTACACGAACCGCACCAGCAAAGGCTTGCAGCCTGCTTGCGTAAGCGTGTGTCCGACCGACGCTTTAGTTTTCGGCGACGTAAACGACGCGGGCTCCGGGGTAAACAAACTGCTAGCCAAAACGAGCGTAGAATATCCGAAAGCGTATTTAAACACCAAACCGCGCCTAGCGAATATTAAAAACAAAAAAGGGGGACGCTATGAATAATATGTGGGGCGATATGAGCCAATACTCTGAAATTTACTGGCCTTGGCCGATTGCGATCTATCTATTTTTGGCGGGTCTTAGCGCGGGAGCGACGATGGTGGCGCTTTTAGTCAAATGGAATCGCCACGAAAGCGAGCAAAATTCCATCTGGGATGCGATGATTAGAGCAGGTGCTATCACGGCGCCGCTTACGATCTGCGCGGGGCTTTTGCTTTTGATCTTTGATCTGGGCAAGCCGCTTACTTTCTATCTTTTGCTGATCAAATTTAACTTCGGCTCTGTAATGAGCCTCGGCGTAGCGGCTCTCTTAATCTACGTGCCGCTCAGCTTTGTATTTGCGCTGTGCGTCTTCGGCGAGGAAATTTGTAAATTTAAACTGCTCGCCTTTCTGCGACCTATCGTAAATTTGCTAAGCTCGTTTGCCAAAGCTTCCAAACTCTTCGAGCGAATTTTATTTATCCTTGCTCTTTGCGTGGGCGCATATACGGGCTTTTTGTTAAGCGCGGTAATGAAAATTCCGCTTTGGAATACTCCGGTGCTGCCGATTTTATTTTTGCTATCGGGCTTTTCCAGCGGCATCGCGGCGAGCATTTTAGTTGGACTTCTGTTTTTTAAAGGCTCGTTAAACAAAGATAGCATAAAATACCTTTTGGTGCTTGATCTGCGCGCGATACTTTTTGAGATTCCGCTTTTGTTCATTCTGTTTGTCGGGATGTATTTCGAGGGCGGTACGAGCGCACTTGCGGCACAGCAGGCTTTGACGCACGAGGTTTACGGTAAAATTTTCTGGATCGGCGTTTTAGGTACGGGGCTCATCGCTCCGATCATCATCGCCTTTACGGCGCTGAAAAACCACGCCTACAAGCCTGCGTTTATAGTTTTAAATTCTTTCGTCGTGCTTTGCGGCGTCATTCTGCTTCGCTACTACATCGTATATGCGGGGCAAATTTGCACGGGAGCGTAGTATCGCTCCCGATTTAGGGAGCGAGTTTGAAAATTTTACTTTTAGAGGACGATTTTGAATACAGAAGCAGCGTAAGCGAGTATCTCACGGAGCTCGGCTACGAGGTGGACGAATGCGAAAGCGGCGACGCAGCCTGCGATAAGATCGCCGCGAATGCATACCACTTGCTGATTTTAGACATCAAGGTGCCGGAGGTTTCGGGCGAAGAGGTGCTTAGATACGCGCGAAACCTCGGTCTTAGCACTCCCGTAATGATGATGACCTCGCTCGGCGACATCGACGATTTGAGCCAGTGCTACGAGCTAGGCTGCAACGAATATCTAAAAAAGCCCTTCCACCTAGCCGAGCTTAAATTTAGAGTAAGCGAGCTGATGCGAAAGTATTTCGGCGACGAAAAGGGCGCCGTCAAGATCGCGGATAAATTTCACTACTTCGCAAATTTAAAAATTTTAAAACGCGCGGACGAAGAGATATCGCTAAGCGCCAAAGAGATCAAAATCATAGAATTTCTGCTCGCCAATATCAAAAGATTCGTTAGCGTCGATGAACTCATCGCCGACGTATGGGACGGCGAAGCGGGCAGCGTCGATGTGCGCGTGCATATCAGCAACCTCCGCTCCAAAACGAGCAACGACTTCATCCTCTCCAGCCGCGGACTCGGATATAAAATCAATGCTTAAAGGGTTTAAATTTACGCTTTTTAGCGCGATTTTCATCATCGGCGCCTTTATAAGCGAGAGCCTTTATATCATCTATTTAAATTCCAAAATCGAGGAGAGCGCCGACGTCGCCGAGCTGATACAAAAAAGCGGCGAAGCCCTAGCCGGTGCGGATCTGAATCTAAAAGACGAGCTAATTTACGACTACGCGATCCTAAACGCAAACGGCGAAATTTTAAGATCAAACCTAAGCGTCCAGCCGCCCGATTTTGCATTTATTACGCTGAAATTCGGCGGACGGGTATTTTTTAAGCGCCACTTTCTACATGAGGGCAAGCTGCATTTCTTCGTTATCTCAAAAAAGATAAGCTACGCAAAGATAGAATTTATCGCGATCTCTACGATCTTTATCACGATTTTTGTAGCGCTCATCATCGCGCTGTTTAACTACAAAATCATAAAAAATTTCTACGCGCAGCAAAGCAACCTCATCAAGGCGTTTTTCAACGACGCGATGCACGAGCTAAAGACCCCTCTGGGCGTTGCGCTCATCAACACCGAGATGCTTGGGTTGCGTGACAAACACACTGCGCGTATCAAATCCGCACTCAAGCAGATGGTCATTACTTACGAGGACGTAGAATACTTCATCAAAAGCGGCAAGATGAGCTTCAAAAGCCGCCGCATCGATATGAGCGAGTTTTTGAGCGCTAGGATAAATTTCATCTATCTGGTCGCAAAAAGCAAAAACATAAGCTTGCAATCGCGAATAGCGCCCGATGTGAGCGTTTTTATGGACGAAACCTCGCTGATGCGCCTCATCGACAACACGCTAAGCAACGCCATAAAATACTCGCGCCCCGGCGGCAAGATCATCATCGCGCTGGAAAAAGGGGTGAGCATAGCGGTCTTTAGCGTGCAGGACTTCGGCATCGGCATAAAGGATACGAGCGCGATCTGGGATAGATACTCGCGCGAAAATGCGGCTCTTGGCGGATTCGGCCTCGGGCTAAACATAATCGAGAAAATTTGTAAGCGCTACGGCATCGCAAAAAGCGTCAGCTCGAAGCTCGGCGAAGGCAGCACCTTTTGCTACAAAATCCCGCTGTTTAAGCAGAAACTTTTGGATTAAAACGGCGCGTTAAATTTGGGCGCAAATTTTAAAATTTAGAAGTAGAATTCGCGCGGCTATCGGGCTTTTTAAAATTTTGTTTTAGCGCGGCTTTTCAGCCGCCTTTAGCCTCTCTACTGCCTAAATAATATTCTTCTAATGGATAATTTAGATTTCCGCAGTTGTCCAGCTCAAAACCCTGTTTTATATCAAACGACGCCCTGTTTCTTTCCTGATAATATTCTTTGATTTTTTCAGAAAAATTCATTCTATCAAATAGGTATTCGGAATGATTGCGTTGTATATAATTTTTATAAATTAAAACAAACTTATCTAACAATATATGAATATTCGGTCCTTTATAAGCGCCGTCTAGAATAATTATCGGTCTATCAAATCCAGCACTCATATCGTTCAAATTTATTTTTAAATATTTCTTTGGGTCGGTTTTTTTAGCTTTTAGTTTATTCATAAAAATTTCCTCAAACGTCTCATTATTATCATGATGCTTTTTTAATACTTCAAACCAATTAGATAAATTTATGTTCTCTAGTTCATAGTATGCAATTTCATATGAGCTACGCCAAGAACTACCATAGGCATAGGTCCTATAATCATTGATCATTTGTTCTAGTTTCAACTCATAATCCAAATACTGCCCTATTGCTCTTTTATACAGCTCCTCTTTGGGCAAAATTCTATCCTCTTTTAGGCAGTATCCTTGATTGTATTTGTTGTAGTCGAAAGTAGAAACTATCACGAAGCCTCGCGAAGTGGAGTAGTCGGGAATTATACGGATAAATGCGGCGCAGAGTATCGCCGCCAGAAGCAGCACTCCAGCTAGCGCTTTAAATTTAACGGATTTATAAAATTTCATACCGACGCTCCTTTTAAAATTTAAAATTTCAGCGTAAATTTCCGCGATCTTGCGATTAAATTTAAAACGCTCGCTCGCCGCGCTGCCGCCGCCGCGACGAAACAAACAAGCTGCAAAACGCCTAAATTTAAATCTCGCCGCTAGCCTTCGCGGTGCAAAATTATATAGCCCAGCTTCGTGCCGTTTTCGTCCGAAAATGCCCGCACGTAAAAATAATGCCCGTCCTTTTTGATAAAGCTCTGCGCCCCAAAATCAAGCGTCGCCAAAATCGACAAAACGTCGTAATCCGGCGCGCTATTTACGACGATAAAGTCCTTGATAACGCCTATTTTATCGTAGAAGCAGTCGGTTTCAAACCTCTTATCTACGAGGATAAAAATATCGTTTCCCATGCGATTTATCTGCGCAATGACATGCTCGAAATCGAGCATTATCTCGGCGCTTCCGATAAATTTACCGTCGCTAAAAACAGGCGAAATTCCGCGCATAAAAACCCCGCACCGCCCCATCTCGACGAGCGCTTTTGGAAGCAGACTATGGCGGATCTGCAAAAGCGAATGGCGAAACGAGCTCAGATCATCGTTGTAAAATTCGTCGCTCCAGCTCCTAGCTAGGCTTCTGGTGTTTTGCGTATGAAAATGTATCTTCACGCCCGTGTAAAAGGGCACCGCGCTTAAAATATCTTTGTATTTTTTCGTCACATCCATGCACTCGCCGTGTTTGCCGCTTTCGAAGCAGCGCACCACGTCGCTGTTCTGAGATAAAATAAGCGAGATCGCAAAGGCGTTTAGCTTCTCTTCATCGACGATCTTTTCAAAAAGACTCGCGCTGAAATCGAACTGCTGCTTGATTTTTATCTCGTTTTCCTCGCTTTTAAAGCGCAGATAAAACGCAAAGGTGGCGACGCAGCAAGCAAGCGCAAAAAGGCTTAGGTATTTTTTGGATCGCGCGCCTATCATCTGAATTCCATCTTTAAATTTGCTGCTAAAACCTCTGCGAATTCGCTAAATTCCGGCAGATCGAGCTTGCCGTTTCGCATCTTTTTGCCCCAGACGGACTCCGGGAAAAAGCTGTCGTTTTTGAAACGCGCCTGGACGTGAAAATGCACGCGCGGCACATAGTTTGCGAAGCTTGCGATGTTGATCTTATCGGGCGCGTAAAACTCCCGCAGGCTCTTTTCGCACTGAAGCACGGCACGCCACAGATGCGCCAGCGTCGCCTCGTCGCAGTCGCTAAGCTCTTTAAATTTCGCCTTCGTAAAGACCTTCACCCACGGCACTTCGTGCTCCTCGCGTTCCACGTAAATCATCTCGTCTTCGTAAATCATCGCTTCTCCTTGAAAGCGGAATTTTAATGCAAAGCCCATTAAAGCTCGGTAAATTCCTCTTACATAAATAATATACTAAAATACATTAATTAAATATATCTATAAAATATCGATATATTCGTGATTTTTATGCTATAATTCTATTTTTTAAAAGGAATATATATGAAATCAGTTTGGATGATGATCCTATGCGCCGCGGCGATTTTGATGATTACGATGGGCATTCGTATGTCATTAGGTCTTTTCGTGCAACCTATAATGCAAGCAAATTCCCTATCCATCGCCCAAGTAAGCTTTGCGATGGCAACTACGCAGCTGGTATGGGGCTTTTCGCAACCGCTTAGCGGGATACTTGCAGACAAGCTCGGTGCCTACGTCGTGCTGTTTTGGGGCAGCGTGCTTTTGGCGATTAGTTGCACTCTTGTGCCGTTATTTAGTAGTGAAAGCGCGCTTGTATTAACGATGGGTTTTGGGCTTGCACTGGGGCTTGGCGCGGGTAGTTTTCCGATTCTAATGAGCCTAATGGCAAAGCGCCTGCCATTTTCTATCCGCTCGGTTGCTAGCGGAGTGTTAAATGCGGGCGGCTCGTTCGGGCAGTTTTTATTTGCGCCAATGATTGGGTTTTGTATCGCAACGCCTACTTTGGGATACGGCGGCGCATTTTTTACGCTCGCAGGGCTAAGTCTACTAATTCTGCCTCTTGCGAGACTTTTAGCAGGCTGTAAAATTCTACTTGGCGAACAAACCAGCCTGCATAAAGAAGATAAGCGCAGCTTAGGCGAAGTTCTGCGTTTGGCACTGCGCGATAAAAGCTATATTTTGATAAATTTAAGCTTTGCTACGTGCGGTTTTCACGTAGCGTTTTTAGTGACGCATCTGCCTAGTGAAGTAGCCCTAAGCGGGCATGGCGCGCAGGTAGCGTCCTTTTCGCTCGCACTGATTGGTATCGCTAACATCGTAGGCAGCTTATTCGTAGGTTGGTGTGTTTCCAAAGTGCGCTGTAAAGTCATTTTATTTTGCATATATGCCCTACGTATCGCTCTTATTGGTGCTTATGTGCTCTCGCCCAAAGATAGCCTTACGTTTTATATCTTCAGCGTGGGATTAGGATTTACCTGGCTAGCGACCGTACCGCCTACTGCGGCTGCTGTCGGTAAGCTGTTAGGGACGCGATATTTAGCAAGCCTATTTGGATTTACGATGCTTTCGCATCAAATCGGCGGATTTTTTGGCGCATATATCGGAGGTCTTGCAGTGCGGGCATACGGCGCGTATGATTATATGTGGTATTTGGATATGACGTTAGCGGCTATTGCAGCTCTGCTAAGCCTGCCTGTGCGTGAATCTAAGATGAAGCACGTGAAATTTTAAAAATTTTATGGGGTTTTGAAATTTACGGACGGAATTTTCGCGAAATTTTGCAAGCCAAATTACGACGAAATTTTGAAATTCTTAAAATTTTAAAATTTATCGGATTTTATGTTTCGCACGATGGAATTTCACTTTAGCTTTAAAATTCCGCTACGATAAAATGCAAAATCCGCTTATGTTTTCAAATTTAGCCGGGGAGAGATTTTAAATTTTATAGAATTTTGAAATTTTAAAATTTCGGCTCGCGCAGCATTTTAAGAGCTGGCGCGAGAGCGTCTGCAAAACCCATAAATTTTTCAAATTCCTCCGCGCTAAGCTCTGCGCTAAACTCCGCTCCCGCAGCACCAAAGCTCGCCTCATAAACAAAACCCGATTTTTTTAAAAAATGTTCAAATTTAGCCACCGCCGCAAACGGCACGAAAAATATGCACTTCCTACGCAGCACGAATTCCACTAGCTCTGCGGCATCTGCAGCGGCGTCTATCGCGGCATTTACGCTACTAGCGTATGCCCGCACCAGCCCGCCGGTGCCTAGCTTGATGCCTCCGAAGTAGCGCACCACGAGCACGGCGGCATTAATTAGCTCGGCGCCGCGAAGCGCGTTTAGACACGGCGCACCCGCGGTCGATTTGGGCTCGCCGTCGTCGCTTGAGTTTTCTACGATCTGCTCAAACTCACCGAGAGCGCGATACGCCCAGACGATATGGCGCGCTTTAGGATGCTGCTGCCGCAGCCGTGCACGCAGCGCCTCAAAGCTCGCTAGCGGCGCTAGATAGGCGATGAAGCTTGATTTTTTAATCTCCTGTGCGGCGCTGATCTCTTTTTCAATCGTTTTCAAGGCTTTCCTTTGCGGAATTTTATCTTTTTTGCATTATAATAAAAGTTCAAAAAAAGATCAAAGGAGCTTCATGATCCAGACTTGTTTATTTCCCGCGGCGGGCTACGGCACGCGCTTCTTGCCCGCGACTAAATCGCTACCAAAAGAGATGCTTCCGATCCTTACCAAGCCGCTCATTCACTACGGCGTGGACGAGGCGCTGGAGGCGGGCATGGA
>NZ_CALHHX010000121.1 GCF_938030685.1 uncultured Campylobacter sp.
CAAACGCTAAACTTATACTTCGCATCGCGCGCGGTCGCGAGCCACGAGATGAAGCTCGCATCGTCTTTAAGGCGGCGCGTCGCCATACCGCCCGGCACAAAAACCGCATCAAATCCGCCTAGATCCGTCGTGGTCTCGCCCGCGTCGATCGTAAGGCCGCCGCTGTCCGAAACCTGCCGCTCTCGCGAGCAAAACCTCATCTCAAGCTGCGGGCGGACGGCTTTGAGCCTTAACATACAATCGTAAAATCCCACAAAATCGAGGTACGTCTGTCCGCTAAACATCACAAGCGCTAGATTTTTCATAATCCGTCCTTTAAAATTATCGCTCGCCATAACAGCTTTTCGGCTCAGCGGCGCTGCAATTCTCGGCGCCGCAAGTAGTAAAATGCGCGGCAGCTAAATTTTGATACCGCAGGCTGCCAAAAAACCCGCTCAAACAAATTTTAAATTTTACCCGCATTAAAAACTCGCAGAATTTTACCGCCTACGAATGAAATTTTAAAAGCAAATTTAAAATTCCGCGAGCTTTTTATTCCTCTTTACTCAGACCTGCAAAAGCCCGTAAGCCCGCATAATGCAGCCTTTTTGAAACATTCTCAAATTCCAAATTCCAAACCCCCTCGTCGTATTTCCATTCAAACGGCGTTTTGTAGTTTTCGTAAATTTTACAAGCCTGATTATTTATCTCTTTGGTGAGCTCCACAATATTCAAGGCCTTGCCCGCCTCGCTCATCATCAGATGCCAGTTATCCAAATCGGCGGGGTCATCGGTGTGGATGGATTTTTCGCGCGGAAGATAATACACAAAATCGCCCGTATCGAAGGGAAATAAAGTATGACACAGCGCAATGCCGTAAATATCTTGAGCAAAGACGGTCGGTAGCTGCTCGTCAGAATAGCCGAAGGTAGAAACGTATAAAAAGCTGCGCAAAATGCCCGCTAAATTTCTGCAAACGGGCGCGAAGGCGTATCTGCATGCCTGCTGCGTTAAGGCGCCGTTTCGAATAAAACTTATGGCGCTATCGATCTCTTTTCTTCTTGCTTGCACGTATTTTGTCTTTTTAAACCGCCAAGCTTGCATCAGCTGCAAAGAATTGTCGATTGAGCGCAGATGCTTGTCTCTTTTTTCATCCGCCGTGTCGCTTAGCTCCGCGATCCTCGCAGCAGCCTGCTTCCAAAACGGAATCAGGGTTTGTACCCATCCCAGGTAGCTAAGATAAAGCGCGTCCGGCTCCTCCTTTTCAAAAGCCGCTCTCATCTGCGTAAGTTTTATCATCGCAGCCCTTTTGTATCTAAATTTATCCCGTGCGCTACTCTTCGCCTTGCGTCTTCTCACCCGCCATGCAGCTTTCAAATATAAATTTATGCTCCTGCGGTAGCGCATCGTAAATTTTACCCGCAAGCTCTCGGATCTCCCAAAGCGCGGCCTTGCTAGAGCGCAGAGCGAGGAAGTTTTGCAAGCTGCGTGCGTTTATGCTCCAGCTAAGCTCGCTCTTGTAGCACTCGGGCAGGCAGTATTTGGCGATATCGAGGCTGATTGGAGTTTGTAAGATTACGCGCAGATTTTCAAGCGCCGCGATACTTGCGTTATCGACCGCTTCGTTGCCCGTAAGCACTATGTATCGCGCGGCGTTTTCGAAATCACCCTGTATGAAGCCGTCCTCGCCGCGCAATTCTTTGAGAGTGTAGCGAGTGGATTTTACGCTAAGGCTTGCGAGGCGGTGGCGCGCCAGCTCCTGAAGCAGCGCGCGAGAGATGCCGCTGATATAGAAGTTGTAGTAGAGATGCTCGAGAGTGCTTGAGTGCTTGAGCTGGTTGCCGACGCGGTCTATTAGCGCTAGGTCTTTGGCGCCACCGCAATCGCCGCGCTCAAAGCTCTGCCAGCAGGTGCGGATCGCGTTTGAGCAGACCCAAAGCGGAGTGAAATTTAGAAGTTTGACTTGCATGATTATCCTTTGAAATTTTAAGCGCATTTTAACGCTATCGCACTTTTAAACCGATAAAATTTCGCAAAATGATGCTTTTAATAAACGAAACTCGCGCCTAGCTTTGCAAGCAGAAGTGACCCATTTTATCTTTTTTCGCTGCCGCCACGAGAGATTAAAATTTCATCTAGCTCGTAGCGCGTGTGCGGATATTTGCTAGGCTCACCACGCCCCAAAGCCACGATGATCGCAGGACGAAATTTCGTCTCTAAAGCGCAGAATTTTTCCAAAGCCGCGGCGTCAAAGCCGGTCATTATACACGAGCGCACGTCAAAGCCCTCGGCGATATTAGCGATATTTGCCGCTAAGATATAAAGCTGCTTGGTCGCGTAGTTCATCAGCGCTTCGTCGTCTAAGTCCGCAAATTTTGCGCGGAAATAATTCATCGCAGCTTCATATTTTTGTGGAGTATTTGCGCGGCGGCGGACGGTGCGTTCTAAATACTCCTCGCCCACGCGCAGATCGTTACGCGCGATTAAAATCACGGCGTGCGAGCACTCGGCTACTTGCGGCTGGCTATTGCAGGCTACGGAAAGCTCTTTTAGCTCACAAGGATCCGAGATTATCATCATCCTCCACGGCTCCAATCCGCATGAGCTGGGACTTAAGCGCGCAAGATCAAGTATCTCGCGCACGAGCTCGCTATTTAGCTTGTCGCTGCAAAATTTACGGCAGCTGTGGCGAGAGAGCATCACTTCTTTTATCGATTTCATTTTATCTCCTTTAAAATTCGCAGCATTATAGCGGGTTTGCCTAAATTCCACTCGGCTAGCTTGGCGAGTTAAGCTAGATTTTGCTAATATTGCCCTTTCAAATTCCGCTACAAGGCATAATATGAACGATAAATTTAGCAAAATCGGCTTCATTCTCGCAGTCGCAGGCAGCGCCGTAGGGCTCGGTAATGCGTGGAAATTCCCCACTTTAGTAGGCACCAACGGCGGCAGCGCATTTATCTTGCTATATCTTTTGCTGACGCTTTTGGTTAGCTTCGTGATTTTTTTAGCCGAGATCGTCATCGGCAGGCTAAGCGAAAGTGATCCGGTGCGCGCATTTGAAAAGCTCGCGCCCTCATACAAAGGCGCATGGAAATACGCGGGATTTTTTATGATTAGTGCGCTTTTGATCTATGCTTTTTACAGCGTCGTAATGGGCTGGATCCTAAAATACGTGGTCTCAAGCGCTTTGTATCTGCCAAAAAGTATAGATGAAAGCGGCGCAGCGTTTAACGCACTTTTAGGTAGCGATTTTTTAAGCGCGGCGATATGCTTTACCATAGCGTCGGCGTTTTGCTTTTTTATCGTGTCTAAAGGCGTTAAAAGCGGCATCGAGCGGCTGAATGTCTGGATGATGCCCGCGCTATTTATTTTGCTGGTTTTGATGCTAATTTACGCCGCGAGTTTCGATGGATTCGGACGTAGCGCAAAATTCTTGCTAGTGCCAGATTTTTCCAAGCTCAATAAGGATAGCGTTCTTTCGGCGCTAGGACTTGCGTTTTTTACGCTTTCGCTTGGCGTTACTACAATTATGACCTATGCTGCGAGCCTACCTGCGCGAACCAATATCCTAACCTCAAGCATAAATATCGTCTGCATTAATGTCCTAATCGGCGTGATGATGGGACTTATCGTCTTTACTTTCATCTTTGAATTCGGCGGCGATCCCAAAGCGCAAGGCCCAGGGCTAGTGTTTGTCTCGCTGGTGGTACTTTTTTCAAAGCTCGGTGCGATCGGAAATATCCTAGCCTTTTTATTTTTCACCTCGCTATTATTTGCGGCGATTACTTCTGCAATTTCGATGCTGGAGCCTGCGATTTATTATCTCGTAAACTCCCGCAAGCTAAGCCGCAAGCGCGCTTCGCTTTTAGTTTTTGCTGTGACGTATGCTTTAGGGATATGCTGCATTTTGGGTTATTACGGGGGCACGAGCGAGTATTTTAGCCTAGGTGGCAAGAGCTTTTTTGACGTGCTTGATTACCTAACCTCGAATATCTTAATGCCTCTTAGCGGCATAATCGTGGCGATTTTCGTAGGATTCGTGATCAAAAAACGAGCCGTCGAAATTCTACTGCGCCCATATATGGGGCGAATGGGCTTTAAGCTGTGGTATTTCGTGCTACTGCGCTTCGTGGCGCCAGTCGCGATCGTAGTGATAGCACTCAATCAGCTAAAAATTTTAAATTTTTAAAATTTGCAAAGCGGATGGATAACATGGATTTAAAATTTGGCGCTAAAGCAGTTTAAAAGTAACGGGCAAAATTCCATAGCGAGTCTCACGGCGATCCGTTAGTATTGCGGCGATAGTTTAAAATTTTATGTTTAGATAGAGGAAGGTTAAAGTATGTAGCGACAATCAGCTTTCGGCGCGACCGCGACAACCTGCATGGCGATCAGTGCGCGCGGCAAAGGCGTCGTAGCGTAGCCGCATCTGATTGCGCTGTGGAATTTTAAAATTCTAAACCGAGACGGTTGGTGTGCAGCCGCCACGATAGTTTATGACGCGACCTACGCAATGTGCCGCAGAAGCGGCGCATAAAATTTTGTGGTGGCCCGCGCGACATCGCGCTTGGAATTTTAAAATTTAGCGCTAGAGCGACGCGCAAGCCCGCGATCCGTCTAATAGACGACCGATCCGTCAGAACAGCGCGGGGATCGCACATTGCGGCTTGAAATTTTAAAATTTTACGCTCTGACGGCTCGAAGCGATAGGCAAAATTCCATAGCGAGCCTCACGGCGATTCGCTAGCGGCCATGGCGGCTGTCAAAAATCGCGTTTGGGATTTTACGTCTAGATAGGAGCATGCGGCGACCGCAATCAGCCTTCGGCGTGACTGCGCTAATCCGCGCGGCAACCTGCGCAAGACCGCGGCAAAGACGCCGTAGCGCAGCCGTGCAGTATCGTGCTTGGAATTTTAAAATTTAGCGCCAAAGCGGCCCAAAGTAGCGAGCCAAATTTCATAGCGAGATGCGGCGGTAGTTTGGAATTTTAAAATTCCGCGGCTTTAAAATTTAAAAAATCATCGGAGAGAAAATGAACGATAAATTTAGCAAAATCGGCTTTATACTTGCCGTCGCAGGCGGGGCGGTGGGGCTTGGCAACGCATGGAAATTCCCCACCCTCGTGGGTCAAAACGGCGGCAGCGCCTTCGTGCTTTTATACCTCGCACTCACGCTGGGCGTAGGCTTTAGCATATTCCTAGCCGAGATGGCGCTAGGCAGGCTAAGCGGGAGGGATCTGCCGAGCGCATACGAGACGCTGGCACCGCACGGCGGACGCAAATGGCGCGCGGGAGGCGTTTTCATCGCGGGCGGCATGCTGGTGCTGTCCTTTTACCTCGTGATCCTCGGCTGGGTGATCCGATATATCTTTTTGGGCTTTTCTCCGCTGCCCGCAACCGCCGAGGAAGCGGGCGCCGTATTTGACGATCTCATCTCGCATTCGCTAGCCACGAGCCTCGGCTTTTACGCGCTTGCGCTCGTGCTGACGCTCTCCGTCGTCGCGCGCGGCATCAAAAGCGGTATCGAGCGGCTAAACGTCGTGATGATGCCGCTGCTTTTCGTGCTGCTGCTTGCGATGCTTGCGTATGCGTGCACGATGCAGGGCTTCGGCGCGGCGGCGAAATTTCTTTTCTATCCCGACTTCGACAAAATCACCGTCAGCTCCGTCCTATCCGCGCTCGGGCTCGCGCTCTTTACCCTGTGCGTAGGCGTCGGCTGTATCGCAGCATACGCGGCTTCGCTTAGCGAGGGTGTGCGGCTGGTACGCAGCTCAGTAAACATCGTATTTATCAACATCGCGATCGGGCTGATGATGGGGCTCATCGTCTTTACTTTCATCTTTGAATTCCGCGCCGATCCCGCGCAGGGTGCGGGGCTTGTGTTCGTTTCGCTCACTACGATGTTTGCAAAAATGGGGCTAGCGGGGCAGGTGCTTGAAGTCGCGTTTTTCGTCTCGCTCTTTTTCGCAGGGATCACGAGCGCAGTTTCGATGATCGAGCCCTTCGTCTTTTATCTCATCGGCAGGTTTAAAATTTCGCGCCTGCGCGCAGTTTGCATCTCGGGGTGCGTCATAGCGGTGCTAGGCGCATGCTCGCTGCTATCGATGCACGCGGATTATGCGAGCAGGTTTAAGCTTTTCGGCGCGAGCTTTTTTGACTGCTTGGACTTCGTAAGCTCAAACGTCATGCTGCCTCTAGGCGCGCTAACCTCGGCGATCTTCGTGGGTTTCGTGATGGATGCACAGCGCCTGCGTGGGCTTTTCGGCGCCGATATGGGCGAGCTTGGATTTAAAATTTGGTACTTTTCGCTGCGCTTCGTAGCGCCCGTCGCGATCGTGATCATAATGGCAAATCTGCTGTTTTTCGGCGGGAAGTAGGAAGCGATTCGGTTAAATTTAGGCGGCACGGGTTTAAATTTAACCCCTCTTTGAGCGAGCTTAAATTTAAAAAGGTCGCTTAATATTGTAGCCCGTTAGGCTCGTATTTTTAACTAGCGTTTTGCTAAAGGAGCAAATTTTGAAAGCGCTTAAATTTCTAGCCAAAGCCCTGATCGCCGCGCTCGGCATTTGTGTGATCGTCGGTGCGCTTAATTACAGCGGGTTTAGCTTCGGCGATCTAAAATGGCTTAGCAAAGATGAGATGGTGCAAAATTTCGTACAGGATGAATTGGAAAATTATTATTATGAAGGGAAGTCCAAATACAATAAACTTTACACCATAGATACCAACTTAACATTTCACGAAGCTATTTCTAAAATCAACGAAATCTTTGAAAATCATTCAAATGACAAGGACTTTAATTTAATACATGATTTAAATTCTTCACTCCCTTTTAGAGATATTACAGACGAAATGGTATCGGATGAAAAAATCCCATGGACTTTTTCAGATTTTATCTACCACCATACTGTCAATAATGTCGATGCGGGAGATAATTACACGTATAGACCATTTGAAGGCAATAGAAAAATAGACTATGAAAAAGAAAAAGGTAAAGTGATTATTCTAGATCAGCATTATTCATCAAATATTTATTTATCAGATACTTTCACCATAAAAGAATGCCGTAAAGAAACATCGTTTATTGATAGAATACTGGGCGAAAGCCAATTTTGTATGAAATTTATAGCGATAAAACGTATCCCCAATGAGTATGAGCCGAGCAAGCGGTATCGTGACGATCCAAATTTTATATTCAATAGCACGAAACGGAATTTTGATATATTTTTAAAAAATATAAATTCCGAGGAAAGCTGCCTTGGTATTATTGATTGTTATGAGACTAGATTAGATAACCATGGAAACAGATATATAGGATTTATGAAGCTTTTTGAGCTTATGAAATGATATGATGTTGGCAGTATTATATTAATTTGAAGTAACGATATCAAGCGCCCTAGCTCCGTGCGTAGCAAAACATAAAATTCCTCGTAAAATTTTACGCTTTACATCTTACGAATAAATTTTACCGAAGTAAAATTTTATCGGACGGTGCCGCACCTCGTGCTTCGAGCGCAAAACGTTTAGCAAATATCGCGATAAATTTAAACTTATAATAGTGGAGTTTGAAAAAAAGACGCGCCGCTTGGAAAAAGCGCATACAAAGCTACGTGGCGGTATTTGCGGCAAGCGGCGCGAGCTCCACCGCTAAATTTAGAGCGAAATTTTAAATAAGGCTAAATTTAATAAAATTTAGCCGTTCATTATCGATAGCAGCTCGGTGTTGTCTTTGGTTTTTAGCATCTTGGCGTATAAAAATTTCAGCGCCTCGACGTCGTCCATCGTAGAGATCGCCGAGCGCAACGCCCAGATCTTTTGCAAATTTTCACTGCCTTGTAAAAGCTCCTCTTTGCGCGTGCCAGACTTGGTAATGTTGATCGCGGGGTAAATTCTGCGGTCCGAGATATTACGATCGAGGATGATCTCGCTGTTGCCCGTGCCTTTGAACTCCTCGAAGATCACGTCATCCATTCGCGAGCCGGTCTCGATGAGCGCGGTAGCGACGATGGTGAGCGAGCCGCCGTTTTCGATATTTCGCGCCGCACCGAAAAAGCGCTTCGGCTTGTGCAGGGCGTTTGCGTCTACGCCGCCGCTTAGCACTTTGCCGCTGCTAGGCGTGACGGTGTTGTAGGCGCGCGCAAGGCGGGTGATGCTATCGAGCAGGATGACGACGTCCTTGCCGTTTTCGACGGCGCGTTTTGCCTTTTCGATGACGAGCTCGGCGACGCGAACGTGATTGAATGCTGGCTGATCGAAGGTCGAGCTAAACACCTCGCCGCGCACGCTACGCTCCATGTCGGTCACCTCCTCGGGGCGCTCGTCGACTAGCAGCACCAAAAGTTCGACCTCGGGGTGGTTGCGCGTAATGCCGTTGGCAAGCTCCTTCATGAGCTCCGTTTTACCGCTACGCGGAGGCGCCGTGATGAGCCCGCGCTGCCCCTTGCCGATCGGGGTGAAAAGATCGAGTACGCGACCGGTAAGGCGCATAGGATCGTATTCAAGCTTGAGCTTTTCGGTCGGGAAAAGCGGCGTGAGATTGTCAAATAGCGGACGCTCTCTAGCCTCTTGGATCGATTTGTAATTGATCGCCTCGATCTTTAAGAGCGCGTAGTACTTCTCCTGATCCTTCGGCTCGCGCACCTGGCCCGTGACGATGTCGCCGACGCGAAGGGCGAATTTGCGGATCTGACTTAAACTCACGTAGGCGTCGTTAGCGCTGTCGCTTAAATTTGAATCTATGCCGCGCAAAAAGCCGTAACCCTCGGCGGTAACCTCCAAAATCCCCGTAAAAAGTATGAAGCCGCCCTGCTTCGTCTGCATACGTAAAATTTCAAAAACGAGCGCTTGGCGGCGGAATTCGCGCGGGTTCTCGACGCCTAGCTCGTCTGCTATGGCGATGAGATTTTCAAGATCCATCGAGCGGAGCTCCTCGATCTGGTAGCCCTCGACGGGAACGTGCGTTTTAGCGTAAGTTTTTCTACCGTTTTGATTAGAATTTGAAACGGCGGTCTGTGCGGAATTTTGATTTGTATTTTCCATTTGTCCTCTTAGAGTGTGAAGTTATTAAATTTGGTTTTAAAAAAGTCGCGAAATTTAAAATTTAGTTTTCTTTATAAGCACCGAACCTTAAAATTTTTTGTTGTCTTCTGCTGATGAGCTCGTCTATGCTAAGATCGTCTAGCTTGTGCAGCTCGGTTAAGACGTAGTTTCCAAGCGCTTTTATCGCGCCGTCTTTATCTCTGTGGGCGCCCGTTTTAGGCTCCTTGATCACGTCGTCGATCAAGCCCAGCTCTTTTAGCTCCTCGGCGGTGATCTTTAACGCTTTCGTAGCGGCCTCGCTCTTACTTGGATCGTTCCACAAAATCGCAGCACAGCCCTCGGGAGAGATAACCGAAAAAATTGAGTTTTGAAGCATCGCCAGCCGATCAGCCACGCCAATAGCCAAAGCTCCACCGCTACCGCCCTCGCCGATAACGACGGCGATCGTAGGGGTCTTAAGATCGCTAAGCTCATATATATTTCGCGCGATAGCCTCGCTTTGACCGCGCTCCTCGGCGCCAAGTCCCGGATATGCGCCCGGAGTATCGATCAAAAACAAAATAGGAAGGTTAAATTTCTCGGCAAGTTTTGCTACGCGCAGAGCCTTACGATAGCCCTCCGGATGGGGCATGCCGAAATTTCGCTTCAGCTTGTTTTTGGTACCGCGACCCTTCTGCTCGGCAATCACGGCAATTTTACGGTTGCCCATAATGCCCAGATAACACACAATCGACGGATCATCTCTAAAGGCGCGGTCGCCGTGAAGCTCCCTGGCATCCTGCAAAAGCGCGCGAATATAATCGATCGCGTAAGGGCGATCCGGATGGCGCGCAAGCTGAAGTCTTTGGTATTCGTTTAAATTTTTATAAACTTTGGAAATTTCTTTTTCGAGGTTCTTATTTAAAATTTCGACCGCGTCCTCATCACCGCGAATTTTAGCAGCGACGATGTCCTCGTCGATCTGCTTTATAGACTTTTCGAAGTCCAGATAGCTAGCCATTAATCTACTCTTTTGAAAATAAGCGATGCGTTCGTGCCGCCGAATCCGAAATTATTGCTCATAACGCAATCGAGTTTAGCTTTTCTGGCAACGTTTGGCACATAGTCCAAATCGCAATCTGGATCTTTTGAAATTTGATTTATCGTAGGCGGTATGATGCCGTTTTGCATCGCTAAAAGACTGATCGCAGCCTCTACCGCTCCGGCAGCGCCCAGGCAGTGTCCTAGCTGACCCTTAGTGGAGCTGACCGCAGGCACCTTGCCCTCGCCGAAAAGCTCTTTTAACGCCGCGGTTTCGTTTTTATCGTTTATCGCAGTGGACGTTCCGTGGGCGTTGATATAATCAATCTTCGGGCGCCCCGCCATCTCGTAGGCCTTTTTCATAGCGCGGATCGGTCCGTCTAGGCTAGGCGAAGTGATATGATAAGCATCGCCGCTAGCGCCGAATCCTACGAGCTCGCCGTAAATTTTAGCGCCGCGCGCTTTTGCGTCCCCTAGCTCTTCTAAAACTAAAGCCGCCGCGCCTTCGCCCATCACAAAGCCGTTTCGCTCCGCATCAAACGGACGTGAAGCATGCGCCGGATCATCATTTCTAGCGCAAAGCGCCTTCATCGCGGCAAATCCGCCGATACCTACGGGACAAACCGCGGCCTCGGCACCCACTGCGAGCATCTTTTTCGCTTCGCCGATCATGATAACTCTCGCAGCGTCCATAATCGCATGTGCTGAAGCCGCACAAGCCGTAACGCTGGATAAATTCGGACCTTTTAAGTTATAGTATATTGAAACAAAGCCGCCGAGCATATTTACTAACGCAGAAGGGATAAAAAACGGAGAAATTCGCCTAGGACCGCGCTGTAAGCAGGTGTTGGCGTTTATCTCGATATTCGGCAAACCGCCGATACCGCTAGCGGAGCTCACGCCGAATTCGTCGCTATCAAAACTGCTAAATTTAGCGTCATCTATGGCTTCGCCCGCAGCTTTAAGCCCCAGTTGGATAAATCTATCCATCTTTTTTATCTCTTTTCCATCCTCGATTATGCTCGAAGGATCGAAACCTTTTACTTCAGCTGCAATTTGAACCGGAAATTCGCTAGCGTCAAAGAGCGAAATTTTATCAACCCCGGTTTTTCCGTTACAGATATTTTCAAAACTGCTCTGTTTGTCAAGCCCGAGAGAGGTTATCATCCCGATACCCGTTACTACGACTCGTTTCAAAACTGCTTCCTTAAAATTTTATTTCTTAGGCAAATTTTCTATATAATCTACTACGTCTTTAATGCTTACTAATTTTTCGGACTCGCTATCAGGGATCTCGATACCGAATTTCTCCTCTAAAGCCATTACTAGCTCAACTACGTCAAGAGAGTCCGCGCCCAAATCTTCGATAATTTTAGAGTCAAGTTTAACCTGATCCGGGCTAACGCTGAGTTGTTCTACAACTACGTCTCTTACATCTTCAAATACTGCCATTTTAGCACTCCTTTAAAAAAATACCGCATAATTCTATAATATTTAACCTTAAATTCCGCTATTTAACGCTACATATAGAGCCCGCCGTTGATTTTAAGCGACTCTCCCGTAATGTAGCCCGCGCCGTCGCTGAGTAAAAACGCAACTCCTTCGGCGACATCGCTCGTGCTTCCTAGGCGCTTAAGCGGGATGCTTGCTTCATAGCTTGCTTTTACGTCGTCGCTTAGCGCGTCTGTCATATCGGTGGCGATGAAACCAGGCGTTACGCAATTAAAGCGGATGCCACGCGCCGCGCCCTCTTTTGCAAAACTCTTACTCATCGCGATCATTCCGCCCTTGCTCGCGCTGTAATTGACCTGCCCGGCGTTGCCCATTTCGCCGACGATCGAGGCGATATTTACGACCGCTCCGAAGCGCTTTTTGCTCATTAGCTTTAAAGCTTCACGGCAGCCAATGAAGGCGCTGCTTAAATTTGCTTCGATCACGCCCATGAAGTCTTCCAGTTTCATCCTAAGCGCGAGCTTGTCGTTCGTAACGCCCGCGTTATTTACGAGATAGCTTAGTTCGCCGTCGCTTTGCGCTATCAAGCTTAGCGCCTCGCTAAATTCCGCCTCGTTCGTCGCATCAAATTTTATCACGGCGCCCTCTCCGCCGTTTGCGCGGATCTCCTCTAGCAGCGCGTCGGCAGGTTCTGGGCTTGAGCGATAATTAATCCACACCTTAAGCCCGTAAGATGCCAAAGTCCTTGCGATCTGCGCACCGATACCGCGGCTCGCACCGGTGATTAAAACGTTCTTTCCACTAAATTTCATACTTGTCCTTTTGTTAAAATTTTAATCTCTAGCGTAAATTTATCCAAATTTACCTAAATTTTAGCAGTTTAAATCTACTCGCGACCCGCGCCGTTGAAATTTCAAAATAGCGCATCGTCCATCTCCGCGGGCTTCGGCAATCCCATTAGCTTTAGCACGGTCGCTGCGACGTTGCTAAGCCCTAGCCCGCTTTTTAGCTCAGACGCGCCGCGCCCCAGCACGAAGCAAAACACGTCAAAGGTCGTGTGGTTCGTTAAAATTTCGCCGTCCGCATCTCGCATCGCCTCGCAGTTGCCGTGGTCGCTGATCTGGACGTAGGCGTAATCATGCGCCTTCGCCGCGCTTAAAATTTTACCGATGCACTCATCCACCGCCTCGACTGCCTTTACCGCGGCGTCATAATTGCCTGTATGACCGACCATATCGCCGTTTGCGAAATTTACGACGATGAAATCGATCCCCGCTTCGATGCCGCGGATCACCGCGTCGCACACCGCTGGCGCGCTCATCTGCGGCTGCTCATCGTAGGTTTTTACTTTGGGGCTCGGGATCAGCACGCGAGTTTCGTTCGGCAGCGGCTCCTCGACGCCACCGTTAAAGAAAAACGTCACGTGTGCGTATTTTTCGGTCTCGGCGGTGTGAAGCTGCGTAAGACCGGCTTCTGCGATCACTTCGCAAAGCGTGTTTTTTAGCACGGGCTTCTCAAAAAGCATAGGAAATTTAAAGCTCGCGTCGTATTCGCTCATCGTGATTAAATTTTGCACGACGAACTTTCGCTCAAATTCGCAGAAATTCTCATCACCCAAAGCCGCGCAGAGCTCCCTAGCGCGATCATTTCTAAAATTTATAAAAATCACTCCGTCATCCGCGCCGATACCGCTAAAGCCGTTAAAGCTCGCAGGCTCGATAAACTCGTCGCTCACGCCGCGCTCGTAGCTTTGCAGTATGTACTCGCTAGGCGAAATTTCAAGCGGAGCCGTTTCGCCCATGAGCACATCGTAAGCGCGCTTCACGCGATCAAAGCGCTTGTCGCGATCCATCGCGTAAAAGCGCCCACTCACGCTCGCGACTTTAAATTTAGCCTCCAGGCGCTTTAAAAATTCTGCTCCGCTGCTCGGCGAAACGTCGCGCCCGTCGGTGATAGCATGCGCCCATGTCTCGCAACCCGCATTCTGCGCTATCTCGCAGATCGCGTCAAAATGGCGCAGATGCGAATGCACGCCGCCGTCGCTATAAAGCCCTATGACGTGCACCCTGCGGCACTTTGAAAGCAGGCTTTGTAGCGCTTCGTTTTTCTCAAGCAAGCCCTCATCGATCGCGCGATCGATTTTGACTAGGTTTTGATACAAAATTCTACCGCTTCCGATCGTCATATGCCCTACTTCGCTGTTTCCCATCTGCCCCTGCGGCAAGCCCACGGCAAGCCCGGAGGTGCGCAGCAGCGTATTGGGCACGTTTTTAAAAAGATAATCATAGGCGGGCTTTTTCGCGTTTGCAAACGCATTAAATTTATCACTCGCGTTAAAGCCGATGCCGTCGGTGATAAGTAAAATCGTCTTTTGCCCCATTTTGGCTCCTAAATTTCGTCTAAATTTCGCTGCGCAGGTCTTTTGAGGCGGATCTGCGGCGCTGTTTTTACGAGCGGCATTATACTTTTTTTTGGCAAATGCGGCAAAATTTCATCCGCCCTAAAAGCTAAATTTTACCTCTTTTATACTAAAATGCGCGTTTTCATATAAAATTTCATAAAATTTAAAAGGCAAACTTTGTTTTATTATCTCTATCATCTTACGAATATAAATTTTTTCCAATACATCACCGCGCGCGCAGGAATCGCGTTTTTTATCGCTTTTTGTTTTTCGGTCTGGGCCATGCCGCGGTTTATCCGCTGGGCACAAGCCAGACACACCGCGCAGCCCATCTACGAGCTTGCGCCGCAAAACCATCAGAAAAAGAGCAAAACCCCGACGATGGGTGGGCTTGTTTTCGTTACCGCCGCGGTGCTCGCAAGCCTGCTGTGCGCCAAGCTAAACAACGTCTTCGTGCTATGCGGGCTGCTTTGCTTGGTAGGTTTCGGCTACATAGGTTTTAAGGATGATATCTCTAAAATTTTAGGCCGCCAAAACCACGCAGGCCTTAGTGCGCGGGCTAAATTTGCACTACAAAATTTCTTGGCGTTTCTGATTGGGGCGATGCTTTATGCTTTTAGCGATCTGGGCGGGGAATTTTTCGTGCCGTTTTTTAAATACCCTCTGCTAAATTTATGGATATTCGCGCCGCTGTTTTGGACGATCGTGATAAGCGCGAGCTCAAACGCGGTAAATTTAACCGACGGGCTAGACGGGCTAGCGACCATCCCGTCGGTGTTTTCGCTCTGCAGCTTGGGCGTATTTGCCTATCTTTGCGGGCATGCGATCTACTCGCAATATCTCTTGCTACCGCGCGTCGCGGGCGCGGGCGAGGTCTGCATCATCGTCTCGGCGCTCATCGGCGCGCTGCTTGGGTTTTTGTGGTTTAACTGCTACCCCGCAGAAGTCTTTATGGGCGATAGCGGCAGCCTCAGCGTGGGCGCGTTTTTAGGATACTGCGCGGTCATCACGAAGAATGAAATTTTACTTATAATGATCGGCTTCGTCTTCGTCATCGAAACGCTCAGCGTGATCTTGCAAGTGGGCAGCTTTAAAATTTTCAAGCGCAGAATTTTCCTTATGGCGCCGATACATCACCATTTCGAGCTTAAAGGCTGGGTCGAAAATAAAATCATCATCCGATTTTGGATCATCGCGCTGATCGCAAATATCATAGCGCTGACGTCGCTGAAACTGAGATAAAATGCGAGCGCAGATCAAGCCCGACTTCGAAACGGCGCGTGAAATATACGGCGAAACGGCCGAGCTTAGCGCGGGCGAGATAACTCAAATTTTATGGGGCAAAAAGGGAAAAAAATGAAAAAATCGCTATTTGGCTACGGGCTTACGACCAGAGCGATCACCGAGCACTGCCGCGACGAAGGCGTCTGGGATATCTACGACGATAAATTTGAAATTTCTTCGGGCGCGCCGAAGCTAGACGAGTTCGGCAACGCGCTTTTAAACCCGAGCGAGTTCGATCCCGCCGCAAGCAAGCTTGAAATCCCAAGTCCTGGCTTTCCGCCGCATCACGAGCTGGTGCGAAAGGCACGGAATTTAATCAGCGAATACGATTATTTTGGCGATTACGAAGGCCTTAAAATTTGGATCAGCGGCACGAACGGCAAGACGACGACGACGAAGATGATGCAGCACCTGCTCGAGCGATACGGCTCGCAAATGGGCGGCAACGTGGGCGTTCCACTCGCAAAGCTTGATAAAAGCGCCAAAATTTGGGTGCTGGAGACGAGCTCGTTTACGCTGCACTACACCAAGCATGCGCGCCCCGATATCTACGTGCTGCTTGCGATCACGCCCGATCATCTCAGCTGGCACGGCGATTTCGCGGAGTATGAGCGCGCCAAACTCTCGCCCCTGCTAGCGATGCGCGAAGGCTCCGTGGCGCTAATTCCGCGCGCCTACGAAAGCTCCGCCGCCGCGCAAAATAGCCTAGCCCGCGTGATCTGCTACGAAGACGAAGCGGATCTAGCGCAAAAATTCGGCATCGATTTAGGCGAGATAAAATTCCGCACTCCGTTTTTGATAGACGCGCTTTTGGCGCTGTGCGTGGAGAAAATTTTATTCGACAGATGCGACGTCGCGCGACTGAACGACTTCGTGATCGAAGGCAATAAGCTAGAGGAGCTT
Source organism: uncultured Campylobacter sp. (assembly GCF_938030685.1). GTDB lineage: Bacteria > Campylobacterota > Campylobacteria > Campylobacterales > Campylobacteraceae > Campylobacter_B. The sequence goes on from NZ_CALHHX010000121.1 coordinate 16,081, forward strand.
ACCGACGCGCGCGGCAGGGTCTGGGTCAATGACACGAAGGCCACCAATATCGATGCGTGTGCACAAGCCCTTAAACGATATGCCGGGCGCAAAATACATCTGATCCTCGGCGGTGACGACAAAGGTGTGGATCTGCACCCGCTTTTTGCGGAGTTTAAAAAATACGATCTGCGAATTTACGCGATCGGCTCAAATACCGATAAAATCGTGCGTTTGTGTGACGAATACGGACTTCCTTGCGTGCGCTGCGAAATTTTACAAACGGCGGTGAGCGAAATTTCGAAGCGTTACCGAGGCGCAGATTTTGCAAAAAGCGTCGCAAACAAATTGGAAGTACAAAATTTAAGCGCGAATGGCGGATGCAACGGCGGCAAGGCGAAAAAAAGCGCAAAGATCGGCGAAAATACACTGCAAAAAGGCGATGACGGCGGCTCATCTGCCGCAAGCGACGACGCCTCTTCGCCGAAACGCCGTACAAACGACGGTGAAACTCGGAATTCGCAGAATTCTAAAAATTTCGAAAATTTTAAAAATTCCATGCATTCTGTGAGCGAAATAGCGCTGTTAAGCCCTGCATGTGCCAGTTTGGATCAATTTAAAAGCTACGCTGAACGCGGCGAGCTATTTAAAAAACAAGTCGCACAACTCGGATAGATAAGCATATCAAGTTTAGATGGATCAGGTCGAGCCTTTATTAATACATTTGCAATCGTATTTTAAAATTTCAACGCTTTTGCTGTGCGGATATCTAAATAAATTCAATCCCGAAGCAAACATCCCTATGTCACACTATTAGCCCGAGCACAATGTTTATAAAGATGCTTCGTCAAGTCCAAATTAAAGCCAATTTTCGATGCTAAATTTAACCAATCGCTCCCAGCTGTCCGTTATACGCGTAAATTTAAAACAATGCTATCTTCTAGCACCAATTTATCCAATTTGCACAGCCTAAAACCAAGCGAATAATTTGCAAAGTCGGCTAAATAGTAAAATTTTATACCTCTTTGCTTTTTAGATCGATAGCCCTTTTTGATTATTGCAAATTGCCGCATAAGCAATATTTTTCGCTACTGAAATTTATAAAATTTTAACTGAGTAAATTTGGCTGTTTCCGAGCGCAACGTGCAAAAATCTAGCGAAAATCGAGAATTTTAACCGAGATTTAAGTATTGCATGGATAAAATTACTTTTCTTTTTCGGTGGTTGGATAGCTCAGTCGGTAGAGCAGCAGACTGAAAATCTGCGTGTCGGCAGTTCGATTCTGCCTCTAACCACCACTTAATCTATTTTATCTTTTAATCGCTCTTTTTGTTTCTCTTTGTTGTTATGATGGTGCTTGCCTTAAATTCTGGTTATTTTTATGTTAATTCTGAGTATAATCGTTCTAAAAAATAGTCTTAATTAAGCGTTAAAGGCGAACGCGTAAAACTCATGGAATACAGGCAGAGACTGCAAAGTGAAATTTATGCAGTGCATGCAGTAAACTGCGCAGAATAATAAAATTTGTACTACATTCGTTTGCTCGCGCGAACTTGTTTAAATTTTACCCCCGAAGTAACCTATAAATTTAAAGCCAAATAAATCAAACACGAAATAAGATGAAGGCAAAGCCGAGAAAAAAGTACAAAAGTTAAAATTTCAAAGTCTGCAAAATTTATAATAAAAAAAGAGATAGAAAAAAATAAGAGCTATAAAATTTGTAAATTTACAATAGCAATGATTAGAAAAGAATACAACTATATAAAACTATAAAGTTCATAAAACCTTATAAAAGGAGAAGTCCACCTTACACTCCTCCCCTTATTTTATATATTCTTTCTTATTACTCTCCCTTACCCTTCTTGCCTCTCTTACCTTTAGCCTTAGATGATCCCTC
>NZ_CALHHX010000122.1 GCF_938030685.1 uncultured Campylobacter sp.
TAGAGCGCCTACCGCGCGAGCTAAAGGCAGCGCAATGCTAGCTAGCGTTAAATTTAGCGCCTAGTTGCGCCGCCGCCGCAAAGATGCTAGCACGCACGGTTTTAGGAAACGATGCTGCCGCGGCGTGCGTTGGTCTTTAATAGGCTAAGCGGTGCTTAAAAGCGCCGTTAAATTATGAAATTTATACACACGTCGCAAAGATACAGACCCCAAACGGCGCTTTTGGGTACCGATAGATTATTGAAGTAGGCCTAATGGATAGCAAGAGCGGGCTTGGACCTGCAGGAGATCACGAATGCACGCCTTTAAATTTAGCCTGCTTACCGCGCTTGTTTGGGTTTTTTTGTTCATTTTTGTGGATTTTATCGTCCGCGCGCTGATGCGCCCATTACGCGATACCTGCGCGTTCAAAGAGCTGCGATCGGATAGTATAAACGCCGCAAAATTTTATCGCATACTTCGGTCTTTAAATTTAAAATTTAGCCCGCAGAATTTGATTGTGCCGAAGTTTTGGCGTAGATCGCGCTAAAGTTCGAGCCATAAACTGTCGCGACCGCTAAAATTTTAATTCGCGCCGTTTCGCCGCGATAGAATTCTATGGAATTTTCCCAGTGCTAGCTGTAAAATTTCAAATCGTTATGCGTCTCGCAGCGACGCTAAAATTTTGACGCGATAGAATTTCGCAGCGAAATTTTACGCCGCTTGGCATATCCGCTAGAGAGTGTTTGGGCGATAAAATTTTACGGCAGAGCTGCGGGCAAAATTCTAAGATGAAATTTCGCCCATTAAATTTACTGTGCGACTACTTTGTCGATCCAGTCAAAAAGCTCCTCTAGATCGTAATCTCCGCCGTGTCCTTGCCCCCAAGGTACTGCAAAATCGACATTCTTGCCCACGTTTTGCAAGCTAAGTGCCAAAATAGCGGGGACCGCAAGCGCCGTATCGCGATCGCTCGCGCCGTGTCGGATGCGGTAATGCTTCGCGCCGTTTTCGTTGCGCACGAAGCTCATCGCATCCATCATCTCCACGAGCTGTGCACTTGCGATTAGCACCCCTTTGGCGGGGTCATTCATCGCGCTAAAATCCGTAAAATGCGCCGCGTTAAATTTCGCGTCGCCGAACAGCTCGTTTTCGGGATTTTCAAGCGCGAAGCCGTCAAATGCGGGCGGGGTCTTGGCGCGCGGCTCGGAGGTCGCGTAGCCCCAAAAAAGCATATGCGATTGCGATGCGTCATCCTTGATCTTTACAGCGAGATATAGGGGCGCCTTCGCGCGCGGATTTTTCGCCGCAAAATCAGCAAACGAGGCCGATATAAGCCCGTTTATGTAATCTTTGAAGCTGCCGTCGCCGTTTTTATCCAGGCTTAGCGCGCGGCCGTCTCCGTCCTTTAAGCTTAGCGAGTTCAGATAGGCGGGGAATTGCGCCTTTAGCTCGTCTGAAATTTTAATCTGCGCTGCGCTTAATTTGCCGCTTAGCATCTTGCGCGCGGGCTTTGCGGTGCTTTGATTTGCGTCTTTTTTAGAATTTTTTTCAGCGCCGCTAGAATTTTCGTCGCGCTCGTTAAATCCCGCTGCATCAAAGCCGCTAAAATCCATCTTTTCATATTCGCTCTGCGCGCCGAACATCCACTCATACGCCGCGTCCGCGTGCTTTAGATTTGTGATCGGGCAGTATACGGACGCCGCGTAAATTTTATCGCTCGCCTTCGCAGCGCCCAGCTCTTGCAGATACGGTTCGTACGCAGCCTCGTCTCCGCTCGTGCCCAAAAGTGCCGAGAGCGCTCCGCCCGCGCTCGTGCCGTTTGAGACGATCTTGTTTGCGTCCCCAGGCATTGCCGCGTCGTTAAATTTCAGATACCGCACGGCCGCCTTTAGATCGACGATCGCTGCGGGCGCCTTGCCGATATAATCGCCATTTGCGCCTTTTAGCGTGCGTCCGCGCGCTGCGGGAGCGGCTACGACGTAACCGCGCGAAAGTGCCGTAGCGATCGCGTTTGGTTTGCCGCTTGCGTCTATTTTGACATCGCCCGCTTCGCCCGGCATGTAGCCGCCCACGCCGTTTGGCAAAAATATAGGCGCGCTCGCGGCGTCAAATTTGCCGCTCTTGCGCCCCTCGAAATATTGCTGCGGGATGAAGATGTTCATGCTCTGATAGTGCGCGCTTGCGGGTTTTGCGACGTAGATTATGTTTTTGTAGGCGCGAAATTTTATCTTTTTGCCACCTACGATCACGCTTTCTTGCGTGAAATTTGCGGCGTTAAATTTCAGATCTATTTGCGCGCTCTGCGCCGCAGCCTCGGCATTTAGGCTTAGCGCGCCGCAAAGCATCGCGGTAGCGCCTAAAGCAAGGGATTTCTTACTCATTGAAGTATCCTTTATATTTTAATATTGCCGCTTTTTAGCCCTTTAAGCAGCTTAGTGACAAAGCTAATTTTAGCAAAACTCAGCGAATACTTAAATCCGCTGCGCGCCTAAATTTTGAAATTTAAACGCAAAGGCATCTGCAAGTTGAAAGGAATTTTAAACTCGAAGTGTTATTTTAGTGGGCATTTGCGATCCGCCGCCGTAAATCCCGGCTGCATTAAATTCCGCTCGTTAATTCATAAGCTTGAGCTGCGTTTCGAAGGCGGATTTGGGGTAGAGGCCGATGAGCTTTTTGACCGCTTTGCCGTTTTTATCGTAGATCACCGACGTAGGGGTGCCGAAAATGCCGCCTACGATGGTTTCAAAGTATTTCACCGAGCTCGCGCCGCTGACGCTTGGGAATTTTATCCCCTTTTCGCGAGCGACCGCGGCATCTGCTTCTAGCCCCTTGCCGTCGCCCAAAACGCCGATGATCAGCGCGTCGCCGCTAGCTTGTAGCTCATTTAGCACGGGTACTTGGGCTTTGCACGCACCGCAGCTGCTGGTGTAAAAAAACAGCACGAACGGCTTGTCGTTGCCCTCGATCTTTAGTGTGCGCTCGGAGGGGTCGAACTTGGAGGCGAGCGAGGTGCCGTCGCTGCTTAGATGGTGCTTCCATCCGTCGCAGCCTGCGAGCAGTAGAGCAAGTATGGCGGCGGCAACTTTTAAATTTAAAAATTTCATCATCTAAAATCCGCCTTCGGGCGCGCTAAATCCGCTTTTAAATTTGCGTTTGAAATTTTAAAATTTACGGCGCGATCTGGGCGGAAATTTATATCGTGACCCGCGCCTAGGCGTATGTTGCGATCCGCGTCGTAATCTGTGCCCGTAGCGTTTCGGCTTTTAAAATTTTTACCCACTCCGCTCGGCTTCGCATCGGCGCTTGATCTTTCGAGGCAAATAGCTTCGGCGGGACGTGCGTAGCAAAGAGCCGCACCTGCTCGCGCGAGCCTTAGGTGGATCCAAAAAGAGCGCGCGGCGCAGGCGGTGAAATTTTTAAATTTTAACGTAGCTTTATTTTTCGTCATGCGAGTTAAATTTTACACATCGGAATTCTGCGCGTCCGAATTTTCGGTATCGGAATTTTGGTCGCTTAAATTTTTAGCATCCCGATCTTCGCCGCCAGAGCTTTGCGAGGCGGGATTTTGTTCGCTCGCAGCTTCGGCGCTAGAACTTTGTGAAACGCTTTTGTTTGGATCGCGATCTGAAATTTTATCCTGCGAGCCGAGATTATGCTTCATCGTGCTTTGATCCAAAAGCTCTATTCGATCGAGTTTGCCGTGTCTTAGGCGCACCACTTTGTCGGCAAATTTACCGAGCTCCTCGTTGTGTGTGACCAAAAGCAGCGTCTTGCCCTCGCTACGAAGCGTCTGAAAGAGCTGCAAAACCACGCGCTCGTTGGCCTCGTCGAGGTTGCCCGTAGGTTCATCCGCGATGATAATATCGGGGTCGTTGATGAGTGCGCGCGCGATGCAGACACGCTGCTGCTCGCCGCCGCTAAGCTCGCTAGGGCGGTGCGTGATGCGGTGCCCGAGCCCCACTTTCTCAAGTGCTGCCTTGGCGCTGTCCTCGTCCACGCAGCTGTGGTAGTATTGATTTAACATGACGTTTTCGACGGCCGTTAGATAGGGGATAAGGTGAAACTGCTGAAACACGAGACCGATCTTTTTGCGGCGAAATTCTAAAATTTGCTCGTCGTTTAGCGCACTCGCGTCGGCTCCGCCTAGGATATATCTGCCCGCGGTCGGGGTGTCCATCAAGCTTAAGATATTTACGAGTGTGCTCTTGCCGCTGCCGCTTGGGCCCATTATGCTAACCCACTCGCCGCTTAAAACGTCGAAGCTGATATTATCGAGAGCCTTGACCTCGCCGAAGTATTTGCAGATGCCTTCAAATTTTAAAATTTCCATGTCATTCCCTTAATAGATTCGCTAAATTCGGATTCAGCGCCTTTTTGATCGGATAGTAGCTTGCCGCGAGCGCAAAAATCAGGCTCAGCGCGACCGCAGCAAAGAGGCTAATTAGCCTAAAATCCACGCTGCTTGAAAATATCAGATGCCCCAGCAAGATCGCGAGCAGGTATCCCACGAATACCCCCGTTAGCGAGCCTGCGACGCAGACGGTTAAAATTTCGCTCAGGATCAGGTGGAGCAAATTTTGTTTGCTCGCGCCGATTGCGCGGATGAGCGCGAACTCTTTGATGCGCGAAAGCAGGATCGAGCTAAGGCTCGTGTTGATGCAGACCGAGGTGATCAGAAGGATCGTAATGCCGATAAGAAGCATCAAAAGCTTGATTTTATTTAAGATGATGCCCTGGGTCTTGGATACCTTGCCGATCGGCGCGAAGCTCATCTGCGCGTCGCTCAGGCTTTTTGAAATTTCGCTTAGCTGCTTAAAATCGCCGCTTACGATCGCTTCGGCGTAATTTACCTGCGCAGGTTGATTTAAAATTTTTTGCGCCAGCGGCAACGAGATTAGCAGCATGCCGTCCTCTTTCTGCCCGTCATAGACGATGCCTTTTATCTTTACCTTGCTCGTTTCGTTTGAGCCGATCGGCGTAATCTCGATACTATCGCCGAGCTTCGCGCCCAAAAGTTTGGCGAGATCCTGCCCGATGAGCGCGTTTTTATCGTCGAAATCTACACCGATAAACGAGCCCTCTTTAAGATCCAAAAACGGCATAGTATCGCGCAGAGAGGAGAAATTTACCCCCATGATGATGCCTGAGTTTACGCCCAAATTTGCGCTGCCGAAAAGGTATTTATTCGCGCTTTTTAGAGCTGGAATTTTAGCAAATTTCGCATCGAGCGCCGCTTCGTCCATATGGGAATTTTCTAAATTTGCGGGGCTCACGATTAAATTTGCGCCGTAGCTGTTTAGCTCGCTGGCGACCTTTTTATCGATGTCGGCGTAGATATTTACGAACGCCGCGCAAACCGCGCTGCCTAGCATGATCGCGACGAAAATCACGAAGCTGCGGATGCCGCTGTTGATGATACTTTTAAAGATCGCGCCTCTAAAAAACGCGCCGTTATTTCCTACCATAAAGCACCTCCGCAGGCAGTAGTTTGATTACTCCGCGTAGTGGCAGAATCGAGCCGATAATGCAAATAAGAAGTCCAAAGACGATGCTAAGCGGAAAGACCATCAGCGATACGCCGATAAAGGAGCCAAAAATTTGATACGCGATCGCCCAGCTAAGCGCGTAGCCCACGACTGCGCCCACGAGTGAGCTTGCTACGCAGATGACGAAAATTTCAGCGGCGAACTGGATATAGATCATAAAGTTACTCGCTCCTAGCGCCTTAAGCAAGCCGATCTCTTTTTTGCGCTTGTAAATTTCGCTGCTTAGCAGGCTCGTGATGCAGATGCTTGAGATTAGCAGCGATAGAATGCTTACGACGCCCATTAAATTTTGAATTTTTTTCGTAATGCCGCTTTGAGCTTCGCTGACGCTAAGCACCGCCTTAGCGGTCGCGTTTGGATACTCCTCGGTGATTTGATATGCGATGGAGCTTACGTATGCCGAGCAGTACCAGGTGTCGTATTCTGTGGCGTCTAGATTATCGAGACTCCTTCTTGCCTTTACGGACAGATCGTCTTCCGGGATAGTCATGGCGCTAACTTCTGCTTTGGCGATGAGGCCCTCTTTGTGTGTTAGCTTTTGCACCAGTGATAAATTTGCGATCAGCTTTTTGGCTTCATCCTCCGCGCCGTGTAAAATCCCAACGACTTTAACCTCATAATCTCCAAGCTTAACCGCATCGCCGATCTTAAGCCCCAGCCCGTCTCCTGCAAGCACCTCATTCTCGGCGCCGTCTTTTACCCACTGCCCCTCTACGCTCCAAAACGGATAGAGCGAGCGCACGCCCGATCTGAAATCAGGCTCGTCGCTAACGCCCACGTCCTTTTCAAAGTAGGTTCCCACGACGTCGTAATCTCCTGCGCGGGTAGTTAAAAAAGGCGCAAAGGCGGTGATATTGTTGCGCCAAAAAATTTCTTTGATTTTATGCAGCTCGCTCTCTTTTAAAAAATCATCGTTTTTAAGCGGAGAGTATTCGCGCCCACCGATCTCGATACTTAGGCTTTGCGAGCGCGGTAGCACTACGATATTTGAGCCGTAGCTGCGCAGCTCCTTAGCGACCTCGTCGCCGATTTTTAGCGTGATATTTAGCATGCAAGCGATCAGCGAGACCGATAAAAATATGGTCAAAAACGCTAGAATTTTGCTATCCCTGGAGTTTAAAATGGAGGATTTGATGATGCGTAAAAACATTATTTAAGCTCCTTTAGCGTGCCGTTTTCATCTACATAGCGCTCGGGGTGCGCGGTGAAGGCGTTTGCATTCGCTTCGCTTTCGAAAAAGTAGGTGCGTCCGTAGTAAAGATAGCTAAATTTAGAGGTGTTTAAAATTTCTTTTCTACTGACCGGATCGATTACCTTTTTATCCACAATCTCCGAGAAATAGGACGCGCCATCTTCGATCGTCTTAAGCGCGATAACGATATTTTGCCCCTCTAGCTTATAATCCAGCGGGATCGGATTGCAGCCGCCCAGCTTGCCGACGCTCGGTAAAAATATCCGTACGTTGCAAGCGATGCAGATGAGCTCATCACCTTTTTTGATATAGCCCATATCGCCGCAGATCGAGCACGCGTCAAAAACCGCGACCGGAGCAAATTTGTCAGTGAAGCGGTTTAGTAGAAAAAATCTGACCTTATGCCCGTCGTCGGTGACGTAGGCAAAGCGGTGCAGCTTGCCGTCCTTTACGATGTTTGCATCGATTATGAATTCCGCGCCTTGCGGCTCGATGATCTTAGGCTCATCGATCGTAGGCGGTTTTGAAGCGACCAAGATATAATAAAGCCCCAAAAAGCTGATTAAAACCCCAAGCGACAAGATCAGGCTAAAATCTCTAAAAATGGCAAATCTGCCCGCTTTAACCTCTCTAAATTTTATAATGTCCGCTTCGCGAGGCACACGCCTTGGCGCACGAAATGCCGTAAGTAGCGCAATTAGCGCGGCTATAAGGCAAAGAGCTAGCGTCAGATAGGAGTTGTTGTAGTGGATGATTTTGGCGATGACGCTTAGAAACTCGGACGAGCCGATCGCGTTTGAAAGCCCTTCAAAGCCCTTCGCAGCTAGTGCTTTGGGCGCGTCTGCCTGGCGCAGATCAAGGCCTAAAAAGCCGATTTTAGCAATAAAAGCAAACGCCCACGCAAGAGCGAACGACACTAGCTTTGCGCCTCTGCTCGCGCGCGCTAGAGCTGAGCGATAAATAAAATAGAATAAAATGAGCGCCAGCGCACCTAAAACCGCCATAAAGAGGTTGGTTAGGCTAAAGCTGTCCAGTAGCTCGCCGGAGAAAATTTTAAAATTCATTCCTATGAAGCGGTATTCAAATCCATACGCGCAACCAAGAGCAAAAATAACTATAGCGGTAAGATAGAATCGCTTAAACTTAAACGAAAGCAGTAGCGCGAGCAGTGCTAAAAGTGCGAGCGCATCAAATACGATCTTGCCTACATCAGCGTTTGCCGAACGCGCAAATGCGCTAAAGCACAGCGCCCCAAATACAACTCCTAAAAGCGCGGGCAAAAACGATGCGCTGATAAAGCGCCTGCCGCCCAGATACGCGCTTAAAAATGCAAGCGGAAAAAGAGCCAAGCTAACGTGATAAAAAAATATCGTCATTAAAAATCCTCATCGAGCCTAATGCGCGTAAATCGCCTATAATTGCTTAAATTTTAAAATTTTAAAACCTACGCCATTTTGTAAATTTTAAAATTTCAAATCAGCCCGCAAAAAGTTCGCAGCAATAGAGCCGCCCGCAAAGAGAAATTTCGCCTCGCTATTGCTTTGGTTTTGTCTCGCCCTCGCGCTGCGCTAAATTTAAAATTTTAAAATTTCAAGCCTCTTGAAATTTTAAAATTTTGCCGCAGCTAAAAAGATTCGTAAGCTTAAACGCATTAAAGCAAAAACGATACGCTTTGGCTGCGGCGTAGCGGTTAAATTTAAACTAGCTAAATTTAACCGCCTTAAATTTAAAGCGTGCGGCTAAACCTAATACCGCTAGGACTCCGCCAAAAACGGATTCAGCGGAGCTTGCTATGATTTACTCTTTAGGAGCGCCAGTGTATTGGAAGGTGTATTTAACCGAGAACGGCTCCCACCATTTGCCTACGCCTGTCGCTTTGTCCGCGTGGCGGCCGAATCCGTTGGTGCTTGGATTTTCGATATTATAGGTTAGCTCGTAATTGCCCACGCCGTTTACCATTTTGATATTGGCGCCATAGTGAGGGCCGTCGCTAGCTACCATCGGCATGAAATTTCCCTTTTGGATCTTGCCTGTATCTAGGTTTTTAAGTACATAAGCGACCTTTAGATAAGGGATCCACTCGCCCTCTCCAAATCCGTTTGCGTTGCCTTTGATAGCGTGGATATCCGCCTCAAGGTGGATGTCCGCCTTGCTAGGAGCTAGATCGATGCCTTTAGGCTCCATATCGATAGGCTGAAGATACACAGCAGCGATCTCCATTCCATTTTGCTCAATCGGCTCGCCGATCGGATGCTCTCCCGCCATTGCTATAACAGAGGCTAGGCTTAGTACCAACATACCTGAAAAAATCTTTTTCATCTTTTCTCTCCTTATTAAGATTTGTTTTTTTGCTTATTTTTTAAGATCAAAATTCCTACGATTAGAAGCACGATCATCACCGCTTGCGGCACGAGGCTCTGGACGTAAGGATAAAATCCGATCCACGTAATCGTAGGAAGCCCATCAATAACGGTAGGCACGAATACCTTGCCCTCGACTAGTTCCATCACGCCCTTGCCCACAAATACGACGGACATATAAAATATGATGACCGATGTAGCGATGAAAAATGGCTTGATAGCGATTTTAAGCGAGAATTTTTTGATGACGATATAAACTATGATAAGAGCCGCCAGACCCGCTACGAAGCCTGCTGCTACCATGCTGGTAGCTGCCGGACTTTTGGCATCGAAAAGTAGTGCCAGATAAAATAGTACCGTCTCTGCGCCCTCGCGATAAACCGCTAAAAACACCGTCCACCAAAGCATCTTGCTATCGCCCGAGCTTAGGCTGTTTGAAATTTGACCTTGGATATAGGCGCTCCACTTTTTGGAGCTTGCATTTGAAAGAAGCCAAAAGCCCACGTAAAATAGCAGAACTACGGCGATTAACATCACCGCGCCCTCCATCACTTCGCGCGTTTGTCCTGCATTTTCACTACCGAAGATATAATTCAACCCGTAAGCCGTAGCGATACTTAGCACAACCGCTACGCCAAGAGCGCTGTAAACGATATTTAGGTGCTTTGAGTTGCCGGATTTTATAAGTAGAGCGATGACCGCGGCTACGATGATGAGCGCTTCAAATCCTTCACGCAAGATGATGATAAACGCGTATAAGAATAGATCCCAGTTGCTTGATTTCTTCGTTAGCTCTAGGCTTTGGGTAAGCTGATCAAATAGCTTATTTTGCGCCGCTACGATCTGCTCTTTGGAAGCACCCGCGCGCATAAGAGCCGAAATTTTATTAAAGCTTGCTTCGGTGTCTAGCTTAAGCTGAGTATTTTTAGCACCGACGATATTCTCCATGCCGCTCTCTTCGTATTCATCAAAGTAGATATTACCGCTCTCGTCGATCGCATCATCAACCTTGCCGCTCTCATAAAGCGCCAAAACCTTAGCCATTTTGTCTTTGATATTTTGCACAATCGGCGTAAAATCCTTGCCCTCATCCTCACTAGTATCGCTTTGTGCTAACGCAGTCTGCGGCGCTATGGAGTAGCTTTCTTGCGGCAAATCATTTACGGCTTTTAATGCTAGATTATCTAGGGCGTTTATCGCTTCGTCAAATTTTGATTTGTCTGTATCCGCATCCTCACGCAAGAGATTTCCAATGATCTGCTGGATTGATTGATCGGTCTGAGACGAGACATATTTTCGTACCGCCTCTTCTAGGCGTTCGTTGCGGTAGATATCAAATTTAGCGCGATTTAGCGCAGCTTTTAGCGCAGCAGTGTCTTTCTTATCAAACGCAGCTTTAGCGTTATCCAGCTCAGCTTTAAATTCCGTATAGACGCTCATCCACGGCGAAGTTGTACCGGATGCTGCGGAATTCCCGCCTGAGGCTGGCGCAGAAGTGCTGCCATCGCCTCCGTCTTGATACTCGGCTACGAGACGATGACCAGATTCAATCACAGGCAGAACCTCGTCAATCTCGCGATTTAGATTATCGATCATTGCTTGGATCTCATTTAGAGGCTTTTCAGCTTTGATCGCTTTACGGATATCGCCGAATTGCTTCTCCATATCGTAGGATTTTTTCTGACTTAAATTTATGCGAATGCCGGCTTCTAGATTTTCAAAATGCCCGAAATACGCCTCTTGGGTTATCTTTCTGGCCTCCGAGTTATTGCCGTCTACATAAAATTTAACCGCCTGGGCAAATTTTTCTTTAATCGCCGCCGCTTCGGCGCGATAATCGGTCTGCGCCAGCAACATGCAAAATGGAAAAATAAGAGCCAAAATCGCAAATTTAAAAAATTTCATCTGAACCTTCTTAAGTTAAATTTATACATTAAATTTCAAAATTAAGTAGCAATTATATGTAGAAAAATCTTAAAAAGTAATAAAAAAAGCGGTTATCATAAAGCACGAAAGCGGCTAAATTCTCAATTGCAAGAGCTTTTTGATAGATGGAATTTAATAGAATTTAGGATATGGCGGAATTTTAAATGGCAGTCGGATTTTACTCCGACCGCTAAAATTTTAATGAAGTTTCGACCAAATTTTGCTTTTCCAAAGACCTGCAAAAACAGAAAGGATCAAGAAATAAATCATAATATTTATGGTTGTAGCTTCACGCTCGGCTTTTTTGCTATCGCCTACGTCAGCTAGATACTCCACGACCTTGGCTTCAGCGTTTTCGTTCAAGCCTACGCGCGGCATCGAAGTGCCTGGAAGCTTCTTTTGCGTATCATTGATAAACTCGTGTAGATAGTTGGCGCCCTTAGAACGGATCATCATCGAAAGATCAGGAGGCGTCGAGCCCATATATGCAGCCAAGCTAGCCTTATCGCTGGATGCAAAGAGCTTATCATATTTGACGTCGTGGCATCTTAGACAAGCATCCTCAAAAACCGCCTTGCTTAAAAGGAATTTTTTCTGCGCTTCGTCTAGTTTGGTGCCTTGCTTGATGCCGCTAGCAGCAGCCTCAGAGACAATTAGCTTATCCTCGCTAGGAGCGAGCGACTTTAGATAGGCTACGATATCGGCGATCTCTTGATTTAAATCACCGCCTGCACCGAAAAACCCGGGCATCGGAAAAGGCTTTTCATCGCCAAATTTCTGATCTAGCTTAAGAGCCATGATCGGATCTTTGATGAGCGCAGCTAAGAATTTATCAGTGTATAGATAGCCTGCGCTGCTAAGATCCGGAGGATTGACGCCGTATGCGGCACTAGCGCTTGCCGCGTCCATAGGAGCGGGGATATTTGCACTTTTTACTCCATGACATGCGGTGCAGCTTGCATTTGTAAAGGTCTCGGCGCCGCGCACAGCATCGCCTTTGCTAAGATCGATTTTATTTATCTCATCCCAAAAAAGCACCGTTTTGTCTTGTTGCTCTTTCGCGCTAGCTAGGGCTTTTTTAGAATTTTTTATCATCGTCTCATCCCCGCCTTTTTCAGCTGCGGCCAAAGCGCTTTCTGCTGCGGCTACGTTATGCGCGGCTAAAGCCGTATCGCCTGCTGCAAAATCGTAATTTACCGGATCGGTGTGCGGACTGAGCTTAGTATGAGCATAAGGCTCGATAAACCAGTATAAAATTCCCACACAAAAAAGCACCAAGATTAGGGTTCTTATCTCTTTCATGGCTATACCCTCTTTCTTTCTGCGATTGTGATCAACGGAAGCACTACGACAAGCAATCCGATATAGATGATCGATAGGGCAAAGCCCCAGTATTTATTTTCGATACCGAGCTCCATACCGTCTGCGGGGAGCTTTCCGAATAGGCTAAGCAGAATCATGTCGATTACCAAAACCCAGAACCAGATGAAAAACGCCTTGTTTTTATGCGCGGGTGCTACTACGCTGCTGCGATCAAATAGCGGTATGAAAAATAGCGAAACTCCAGCGAATGCAAATGCAATAAGCCCGATGTCGGCGGCCTTAAGCGGTCCTACGTCGAAGTAAAATCCACGCAGAATTTCATACTCCCAGAGGAAATACCACTCCGGATAGATATGCGTTGGGGTTTTGAGGCTGTTTGCCGGCTCGAAATTTATCGGATCCATCGCAAAATCGAAGTGAAAGCCCACCAGATAAAAGAAAAATATCATAAAGATACTGACGTAGAAAAAATCCTTCGCCAAAAAGCCCGGCCAAAACGGAATTACCTTGCTTTCGCTAGTTTTTCCTTCCAAATACTTCTCGCCTTCGAGCTCAAAGTCAATCTCCTCGCCGTCTAGGTTATTTACATGCGGAAATCTAAGCGAATAAAAATGCACCGCCAGCACCGCAACCACCACGAGAGGCAGTAAACAGACGTGAAGCATAAAAAATCGCGTCAGCGTCGGATCGCTTACGGCGTAATCGCCGCGAATCCATTCGACTATCGCATCGCCGACTACTGGAATTCCGCCGAATAAATTCGTAATAACCATCGCCGCCCAGTAACTCATCTGCCCCCAAGGAAGCATATATCCGCTGAAAGCCTCAGCCGAAAAGATGATGAAAAGTAGCATTCCGCTTACCCAAATCATCTCTCGTCCTTGCTTATACGAGCGGTAATAAATAGCTACTAAAGTATGAATGTATAAGATCAAAAATACGACTGATGCCGATACTGCGTGGATATGTCGCCATAGCCAGCCGTATTCGACCTCTTTCATAATCGTGAAATTTACGCTATCAAATGCTAAATTTACATCCGGTTTGTAATACATCACGAGCATTAGTCCACTAACGAACAAAACTATAAATAGCGTCATCAAAATAACGCCCATCGCCCAAAGGAAGCTGATATTTTTAGGAATCCAATACTCGCTTACCATCACCTTGAAAAATTTCGTTACGGCGAGCCTTTGGTCGAACCAATCCCAAACTCCCGTAGCTTTTCTTATATGTGCCATCTGCGCCTCCTATGCTTTCTGCTTTAGGGCTTGGTATTCGGGGCCCTCTTCGCCTAAAACGAGTTTCGTTCCGTCTATTTTAAAGGGCGGTATATCCATAGGACGCGGCGGCGGACCGAACACGTTTACGCCATTAGCATCGAAAATTCCGCCGTGACATGCACAGATGAATTGTTGCGTCGATGGCTTATAGCTGGGAATACAGCCCAAATGCGTACAAAGCCCGATGCAAAGCGTATATCTAGCATCCCCTACGACGACGTCACGGGCATCGTTTTTAGGCATATCGGCAGTCTTTTTAAGCACGAAAATCGGCTTTTTACGCCACTGCGTTTGATACAGCTCGCCCTCTTTGATCGGACTTAAATCTACCGTAGTGACGCCGGCGGCGCGCACGCTAGGTAACGGATCCCACGATTTCTTCATCCCCACGAGTGCGAAAACGCCACCCACAGCGGCAACCGCGCCGAAAGTAAGCCCGATAAAGCCTCGTCTATCCTGTTTTAGATCAGACATCTTTATCCTTTCAAATTAAGAAATTGACAAGCATCAATTTTAGCCAAATAAAGATTAAATCAATATGATTATAAGCAGAAATTTAGCTTAACCTTGCAAGCTAAATTATATTTTAAGATAATTTTAATGCCTAGCGAGGCGTTTTCGCAGTTTAAAATTTTATAAATTCAAATTCTATTATATTCTATCATGGCGCGGAATTTAAAATTTTAAAATTTTATCGCGCAAAAGTTACTGCTACAATGGCGTGCAAAATTTTAAAATTTCGACATCATAAATAAAATTTCATAAAGCGCGAGATTTTAAATTTTAAATTTAAAAATGAGCATAGAATTTATAAAATCAAATTTTAAAATTTCACTGCTCGGTCATGGCGGCAGTAGGGCAGAATTTTACGCTAGCGCGCTAGCTGAAATTTTAAAATTCTAAATTACGTCGCGCTTCCGTCGTATGAAAAAATTCCACTAGAAGTAAAATTTAAAACATTAAAATCCCATAGCGGTGCAAATTCCAAATCATTAAAATTTTACGACGTCTTAAAATCTCAAGCATCAAAAATTCTGTCGCGATGCAAAATTTTAAAATTTAGCGCAATCGCGAGCCGTAAAATTCTATAAAATTCTACGGGATCCTAAAGCCTAGCCGAAATTTAAAGATAAATTCCATAAATCCCTAAAGCCTCGGCAAACTGCAAAATCAGGGCAAAATTTCAAAATTATTATTCTAAAATTTGAGCCCCACCTATCTAAAGTCTAGCCGATTTGCCCGAGCGGAAATACGCCGCGATCGCAAGAGCTATCATCGAGGCAACCATCGCGTACGCCCAGCCCGGCACGGGGATACGCTCGCCGCTAGCGTATGAGTGCATGCCGCTTAGGTAGAAATTTACACCAAAATAGGTCATTATGACGCTAAAATACGCAAACATCGAGGCTACGGCGAAGGCGAATTGATTATTGAGCTTCGGCATAAATCTAAAATGCACGACCACCGCATAGATAAAAATCGTAATGAGCGCCCAGGTCTCCTTCGGATCCCAGCCCCAGTAGCGCCCCCAGCTTTCATTCGCCCACACGCCGCCTAGGAAGTTGCCCACCGTCAGCAAGCAAAGGCCCAGGATCATCGACATTTCGTTGATATGCGTGGCTTCTGCGATATTGCGAGCGATCTCGGGGTTTTTCTTGTCGAATAAAAACATCACGAGGGTGAAAATCCCAAGCAGCATGCAAAGCCCCAAAAATCCATAGCTCGCGGTGATTACCGAGACGTGGATCGTAAGCCAGTGCGATTTTAGAACCGGCTGGAGATTAGTGATCTGCGGATCGATGTCGCTAAGATGCGCCACCATCAGCGTTATGCCCGCCATTATCGAGGTAAGCGCCAGCGAGATGGCGGATTTTTTAGAAAAGAATATTCCGCTTAGAGACAGCGCCCACGCGATATAGATGAGCGATTCGTAGGAGTTGCTCCACGGCGCGTGCCCCGAAACATAGCCTCGTAGCGCAAGACCTGCAGTATGCGCGATAAAAGCGACGATATTTACGACATAAACGAGCTTAAATGCGCCGCCTAAGCGAAGAGCGGGCTTCATCATTCGCAAAAAGATAAAGATCAGAAGCAAAAATCCCGAGATAGTGTAGATCGGAAAAAGGCGAGAAAAAATTTTAGCCTTATTAAATAAAATTTCATATTTTATCGCGCTCTCGCTAGGCATTAAATTCGCTCCGTTTTGCGCTTGGTATTTTTTGACGTAGCTTAGCATCTTTTCCGCGCCACTCCAATCCCCGCTTTCTTGGGCATAGACCACGGACGAAACGAATATTCCCATCATCTTTTTAACTTCAGCAGATTCGTTTTGATCCAGCTCATCGCCTAGATATAGCGGCGAAAGCCACTCGTTATTTTTAGCATTCTTAACCGGAATAATTCTAAAATAATCCCCCATAAACGCCGAGTAAAAGACGTTTACGCGCTCATTTACCTTGATGATCTCTTTATCTAGTACACCGCGATTGCCCAAAGGCTTTCGGTTGATCTCCTCGACCATTTTATCGAGCTTGTAGTAGCTCTCGCCGCCTTTAAATTCAAAAAAATCCATCATACTGGCGTGGCTTTGCTTTTCATTCATACCTAGAATTTTTTTAAGCTCGGGCTCGCTAACCTTGATGATCGGCGCACGCCTCCAGTAGCTTTGATTTAACATAAACGAAAGCGCGGCGGCGTTATGGTTTAAAATTTCGCCATTTGGCGCCTTATAGTCGTCGGCGCGGTAAATTTTATTTAAAAGCTCCCTGGAAACGGTATCAAAAGGCTCCATTCGCCCATCAAATCCCTGAATCACGAGGCTTGCTAGATCTTCACTAAATTTAGGATCAAATTTCGGCACGGCTAGTTCGCCTCCCATAGTAGAAAAATTATGCGGCGGGACGGAGTCTTGCTCCGCCGCAGATTCTTGCGAAGCGGAGCTTTGATTGGAATTTTCAACGGCGGAATTCTGCGCGGAATTTTGCACAAAATTTTGCGAAGTAGAATTTTGCACGCTAGCCGGGCTTTGCGGCGCGGAATTTTCTGCGGCTGCATTTGAGGCGGAACTTTGCGAAGTAGAATTTTGAGTCGTAGAGTTTTGTTCGGCATTTGCTGTGCTAGGATACAATGTGCTCAAGCTCAAAGCCAACGCGCCTACTAATGCCAATGCTGCGCCTTTAGTACCGCGTCGCGATTTTTTGGCGCGTTTTGATGCAGAGCTTTCTGCAGAGCTTACGGGCACCGAGCCAGACGCGGAATTTTTAGAATTTACATCTTTTTCTCGAGCAAGATGCGTATTTTCGCTGATTAAGCGCGAGAGCTTGAAAAAGCGCGAGCCCCGGTTGAAAAAGTTAAAAAACATCCCTACGCAAAGCAAAAAATAGCCGATGTAAGTTGGAACTTTACCGGGGTCTTTATTGACCGAAAGCACGGTGCCACGCTCATCCGTGTCGTATGAGCTTTGGAAAAATCGGTATCCGCCGTAATCGAGCACGTGATTCATAAAAATATCATAATCAAAGCTCGTATTGCCGTCTTTTAGCGTAATTTCACTTTTATATCCGGAGGGCGAATTGGTGCCTGGATAGCGATCCATCACAAAGTCGCGAAGCGCGATTTTAAAAGGCAGATGAAGCATCTTTGGTGCCAAGGCTACGATGAAATTCTTATCTCCCACCTTGTAGCTAGCGCCATGCGAATCCCTAGGCACGTAGATTTCGCGACTCTGCCCCGCAAAGCTTAGCGTAGCTACTACGCCGGGCTCACCCGGTAAATTCGCATCGACCGGGACGAATTTCTCGACCGCGGAGCTAAGTAGGCTAACGGGAGCGAAATTTATCCCGTCGAAGCTGTAAAGCAAGAGATTGCCTAGAGGATTATCCTCGTTCCTCTTAAGCGGCACAGTGCTCATATCAGCCATTTTAGTGGCGTTTATATCAAGGCTTGAGTTTAGATAAAATTTGCCGTCTTTGGATTTTATGTAGATGAAATTCTTACTCTTAGGCTCTGCGTTAAAAGTGATACTAAGCTCGCCTATCTCCATGCTTTCGCCTGATTGCAAGGAGACGTTTTGGCTGCCGACATTGTTTGAAAATAATAACTCCACGCGCGCAGGAGCCTGTCCGGTCGGATCTTGCACCCATTTTAGCTCGCCGTGTTCTATTAGCTCTTTAAATTTTAAATTTGCGATCCTGCCCTCTATGTCTAGATTGAGATCGAAGTTCATCCGTCCTGCGCCGTTTAAAAATTTGCTCTCGTCAGCAGATATAAACTCGCCGTCGCTGCCTAAAGTAAGAAGCTGAACGACCTCGTCTTTAGTCGTTACGATCGAGCTCTCGCCGCCCTCTCTTATATGGATATTGCCCTCAAAGCCGAAATATCTAGTCAAAATCGCTCCAACAAGCATAAACAAAAAGCTTGCGTGAAAGATTAGCGCAGGCAGTGTGCGAAGCTTAATCATGCGGTAGCGATAGATATTGTAGGTTAAATTTATTCCCAAAAGCACCATCAGCGCGCCAAACCACGCAGTCGAATAAACCATCGCCCAAGCTACTTCCGTGCCGTAAGCGGTCTCTATGAAAGTGGCAATCGCACAGGCTAGCGCCAAAATCAGTAGCATCACTGACGCGCACTCCATACTAAAAAATGTCTTCATTGATTTCCTTTAGATTTACGAGGGTTTTCAAAATCGCGAGATTTTAGCAAAAATTGCTTAATTTTTCATTTTACGACTTACAACCTGCAAGCGCATCGTCCGCTAGCGTAGCTCAAATATGCGTTAAGATGCTTTGATAAAGCGGTCAAATTCTCATCTTAGGCATTCGCGCAGGAATTTAACGACGCGGATAAAATTTTATAAAATGCTGCGGAATTTGGCGAAATTCTATTAAATTTCGTGCGTCATCTCATCGCGTAATTTCTAAATTTAAAATTCCGCTGCGATAAAATTCTATCTTTGCGGAATTCCTTCTTATTATTTTTTGCCTTGGGTATATGCGAGCTCGCACACGTCGCCCACGGCTTGGTGGCACGGGATCGCCGAGATCGAGTTATTAGGCGAGCCGTCGATTACTTTATCCGAATAAACCAAATAGATTAGCGAGCCCTGCACCGCGTCGTAAAGCCTAACTACGTGGGTCTTTTTGAAAATTAACGAGCTGCGTTTTTCAAAAATATCCTCTTTTTTCAGCTCCTCTTTGATGATGATTTTAGGCGCTGTCTGCACGCACGAAACAGAAGCTTCGGAGCGGTCCTCCTCCATGCCGATGATCTCTTTGGCACCGCCTTTTTTGGCGTAAGAGACGTAGCAAGTCACTCCATCAACCTTAGGATCTTTAACCGCGATAACTTCGATGCGATCGTCTTTGCCAAAAATTCTGAACGAAGTATTTACGCTACCTACGAGCTCGTAATCGCCCGCAAAAGCAAAAGCCGCTAAAATCGCTGCTAGAATAAATTTTTTCATAATAATCCTTTGGAATTTTAGCGGCGATTTTATCATTTATAATATAAATATTAAGCAAGTTTTTATAAAATACCGCGATTTAAATTTAAAGGAATTTTATGATCGAAGATATCTTTAGAGAATACGACATACGCGGCATCGTGGGCGAGGAGTTAAACGAGCGCAGCGTAAAAGCGATCGGCTTTGCTCTTGGCAAACATATCGCAAATTTAGGGCTTGAGCGCGTTAGCGTGGGATACGACGCCCGTCTTAGCGCGGATGAGCTTTTCGGCTATTTCGTAAGCGGACTAAATTTCGCCGGGTTGCGGGTTTATAATATCGGCTTGCTGCCGACGCCAGTGGGCTATTTTAGCGTATTTACGCATAAATTTGACGCAAACGTAATGATCACCGGCTCGCACAATCCCAAAAATTACAACGGCTTTAAAATAACGATCGGCACGGATAGCTTCTTTGGCGCGGATTTGAAACGCCTCGGCGCGCAGGTGCGTGAGCTAATGAGTTCAAATTTTGAAATTCCGACCGATACAAGCACCCAGAGGTACGACATCTTAAGCGAGTATCTAGCATATTTTGAGAAGGAATTTGCGGCTCTTAAGGGCTTTGCCACGCCTTTTATCATTGACTGCGCAAACGGAGCTGCGGGCGTTACCGTTACTAAAATCGTCGAAAGGCTAGGACTAAACGCTAAAGTTTTATTCCCGCAGCCGGACGGCAATTTCCCAAACCACCACCCTGATCCCAGCGAGGAGAAAAATTTAGCAGATCTTAAAGCTGCGATGAGCCGCGACGGCGTGAGCTTGGGCTTCGGCTTTGACGGGGATGCCGATAGAATCGCCGTGCTTACGCCGCGCCGCAACATCAAAGGCGACGAATTAGCCTGCCTGCTTGCCTTAAATATGCACCGCCCGCGCATCCTAGGCGAAGTCAAATGCTCTCAAGCGATGTATGATACTATCGATAAGATCGGCAAAAGCTTCATGGGCAAGACCGGCCACAGCAATATCAAAAAGGCGATGAAGGAGCTTGGCATCGACCTTGCCGCCGAGGTTAGCGGGCATATTTATTTTAAAGAGCGATATTTCGGCTTTGATGACGGCGTATATGCGATGATGCGCGTGCTTGAGCTCGTAGCTAAAGGGTATGATTTAGACGCCGAGCTAGACAAGCTACCGCGAGTTTTTAGCACCGACGAGATTAAATTTAATACGAGCGAAGAAGCAAAATTTAAGATCATCGAGGCTCTTAAAGCTCAAATCCACGCGGGTATCGCGGAGCTGCCGCCTATCCGCGATATTATCGAAATCGACGGCATCAGAGTGCGGTTTGATGACGGCTGGGCGCTCGTACGGGCAAGCAACACCACGCCCGTGATCGTAACCCGCTTCGAGGCCAGCAGCCCCGAGTTTCGCGACGAAATGCAGCGCGTATTTTTAGGCAAACTAGAAAATTTAAAGGACCAGAGATGAACGAATCTGAAAAGCAAGAGGTTGAGAAAAATATAAAAGAGCTTTTGGCTGCGAGAGCGGAATTTTTTAAATTCTTAGATGAGCGCGTGCCAAAAATCGCGGGTACCGACGTATTTGATTTCGAGCGTGCAGGTGCGGCTAGCCTGAAGGAGGTTTACGCGAAATTTTACGGCTACGACTACGCTGCGCGCAAGCTGCTGCCATATTTATACCGCACTTACGGGCTAGACTTCGATGTCTGAGATTATCTTAGATCGCGCCGCTTATGCGCACAATCTAGCGCAAATCGCCGCCAAAGTAGGTGGAGCGGAGCGAGTATTTTTAGTAGCCAAGGATAATTCTTACGGCCATGGCTGCAGGCTTTGCTGCGAGGAAGCGGCGAAACTAGGCTTCGTACGCGCCGTAACGCGAAGTACTGCGGAAGCTGCGCAGATAGCGGATTTATTTGATGAAATTTTAGTGCTCTCGCACATTCCGCGCGGGAACGAGGACGAGCGGTTTTGCTACGCAGTAAATGATCTGAGCTACTTCGCGCGTCTTAAACGAGGGCTTAAAATTTATATCGCTGCAGATACTGCTATGCACCGCAACGGCATCGCTGCGAGCGAGCTAGATGAGGCGCTTAGGCTATGCAAGCAGGGCGGATTTAAGCTTCGTGGCTTTTTCACACACTTTCGCGCAAGCGACGAGCTAAGCGGCGATTTTTTCGCGCAGAGGCAAAATTTTATAGAATTTAAGCGTCTCGCGGGGCACAAAGCCGCCGCCGCAGGCTTTGGAAATTTAAAATTTCATTCGAGCAACTCCGCAGCTATCGAGCGAAGTGCGGGTTTTGAGGACGAATATGTGCGCGTAGGCATGGCACAGTTTGGCTATCCTCAGTTTGACGAGAGCCTAAATTTACGCCCTGTGCTAAAGCTCTATGCCGATCTGATCAGCTCACGCGTGCTAAAAAAAGGCGAGCGCGTGGGCTATGGCGCAAAATTTGAAGCGCCGCGCGATATGAGGATCGGCACATACGATCTGGGCTACGCAGATGGGCTATTTCGCTACGACGGCGAGGGCGAGCTAGCGCTTGCAAGCGGGCAAAAAATGCTCGGAAAAATGTCGATGGATAGTTTCTGCGCGGAATTTGGCGGAGAGCGAGTTTGCGTGCTGGACGACGCGCGGATTTGGGCAAAACACTTCGGCACGATCGAATATGAAATTTTAGTCAAATTAAATTCCAACATCCCAAGGAGATTTCAATGAAAGAGCTGCAAGGAGAAAATAACGAGCGTATAGGTTACGACGATAAAGGCTTATCCGCGCGAGGCGAGAGCTTTGGCGGAGGAGAGTATCTGCGCCAAAAAGGAGGGCTTCATATCTTAATCAAAGCTCTAATCGTCTTAGTGATTGCGGCGATTGCGTTTGCGATATTTGCAGTGCCGGTTTACAATAAACTCGTAAGCAAAGATGAAGAAGTTAAGGCTGCGTGGAGCCAGGTACAAAACCAATATCAGCGCCGCGCCGACTTGATTCCAAATTTCGTAGAAACCGTCAAGGGCTACGCAAGCCATGAAAAAGATACCTTAGAAGGCGTCATAAATGCCCGCGCTAAGGCAACCGCTGTCAATATCAATGCAGAAAGTTTAGCGCAAGATCCGGAGGCATTTGCAAAATTTAACGGCGCCCAAGGTGAGCTTAGCTCAGCCCTATCGCGCTTGATGCTGGTAGTCGAGCGTTATCCGGATCTTAAGGCAAATCAGAATTTCGCCGACCTGCAAAATCAGCTCGAAGGCACGGAAAACCGCATCGCCGTAGCGCGCAAGGACTACATTGCCTCGGTGCAGGAATACAACAAGCTAATTAGAACCTTCCCTACAAACATCATCGCGCGCATAGTAGGACTAGGTGGCGCCAAACCTAGCTTTAGCGCTGATAGCTCAAGCCAAAAAGCCCCTAGCGTCTCATTTAAATAACGCTAAGAGAGACAAATGCTAAGCGAGCAGTGCAAGCAAAAAATCCACGAGCTAATCACGAAAGCCGAAACCGCAAGCGGTGCGCAGATCGTCTGCGTGGTCGCGCGCGAAGCAAGCGAGGACTGCGAAGCTAGCTATAGCGCGGCGGCAGCGACGGTGTTTGTGATTGGCATCATTCTGTGCTTCGTGCCGCAAATAAGCAAAGCTGAGCTACTGCAGATCGTAGCGCTTAGCTTCATTGCGATTAAAGCTCTGCTAGCTAAATGCCCTGCGCTTTTAACTCTAATCACGCCTAAATCTCGCAGGCTTCGGCTCTCGGGCGAGTTTACAATGCTAAAATTTTATGAGCGCTACGGCAGCGTAAAAGAAGCGATAATGTTTTGTGTCTGCGTCCGCGAACGCTGCGCTCATATCATCTGCGGCGCGCGGGCGGCGGAGTTTATCTCTAAGGGCGAGTTTGAACGTATCACGACGAAATTTAACCCTAGCACGCAAGGCCTTGAGCCTGCCGTTTTAAAGGCGATGGACGCGCTGTGCGAGCTAGCTATGCGAGTGCCTAAAAATAGCGAAAATAACGATATAGAAGAGACCTTGGTGGAGCTGCAATGAGAGTGGCTTGGAGATTTGCTTTTGCCCTTATGGCGCTATTTGTGATAAGCACTGCCGCGCCCAGCGAGTATCTAGCCCGCCCAAACGGCACCGCTGTAATCGATGAGGCTGGTATTTTACGCCCAGCCGCGAGAGAGAGTCTGAATGAAATTTTAACGACTTTCGATAAAAATTCCACAAACCAGATCATGCTCGTAAGCCTAAAATCGCTCAGTGGCTACTCTATCGAGGAAATCGGCGTAGAGCAGGCGCGCGCTCTTGGTATCGGGCAAAAAGGGCGCGACAACGGCGTACTGCTGCTCGTCGCTCCGCACGAGCATAAAGTGCGTATTGAGGTCGGATACGGGCTAGAGGGCGTGCTAACCGATATGCGCGCCAAACGCATCATCAACAATAAAATTCTGCCCTATTTTAGGCAGGGAGATTACGAAAGTGGCGTCATTAGCGGAATTTCAGCGATCATTAGCACGATCGAAGGCGGCGATATAAAATTTGATCCGCTTAACGCCAACGCGCAGCAGGATCCGAGCAACAAGGACTTTGCGATCTTTATGGTGCTTTTTGCAGTCTTGCTTTTTGCGATACTAAGCCGCCGCGTGACGCGCCTCAGAAGAAGCGACGAGGATATAATCTCGAGCGCAGACATCATAAGCGAAATCGCGCGCTCATCGCGCATGAGAGGCGGCTCATCCGGGGATTTTGGCGGATTTAAAGGAAGTGGCGGTTTTAGCGGAGGCGGCTTCAGTGGGGGCGGCGGAAGCTTCGGAGGAGGCGGTGCTAGCGGAAGCTGGTAGCCACAGAAATTTTATCAAAATTCCAAATCGTAGAATTTTGTATAAATTTTAAAATTTTAGAATTTCTAAATTCGGCTACTGGTGTAGAAAAACAGCACGAGTGGCTTATCATTGCCCTCGATCTTTAGCGTGCGCTCGGAGGGGTCGAACTTAGAGGCAAGCGAGATGCCGTCGCTGCTTAGATGGTGCTTCCATCCGTCGCAGCCTGCGAGCAGCAACGCAAACACGGCGGCGGCAACTTTTAAATTTAAAAATTTCATAATCTGAAATCCGTCCTTAAATCTGCTTTTAAAACTGCTAAATTCGTTTTTAAATTTGCGTTTGAAATTTTAAAATTTGCGGCGCGATCCCTATTGGAATTTATATCATAATCTGCGTTAGAAATTATGTCGCGATCTGCACTAGGGCGTATGTCATAACCCGCGTCGTAATCTGCACTAAAGTCTATATAGTCACCCGCCTAGCAATTTGTACTCGTAGCGTTTTGGTTTTTAAAATTTTGGCTTTTAAAATTTTTACCCACTCCGCTCGGCGTCGCATCGGCGCTTGATATTTCGAGGCAAACGGCTTCGGCGGGATGTGCGTAGTAAAGAGCCGCACCTGCTCGCGCGAGCTTTGTGCGGATCCAAAAAGAGCGCGGGCAGGCGGTGAAATTTTTAAATTTTAACGTAGCTTTATTTTTCATAATGCGAGCTAAATTTTAGGCATCGGAATTCTGTGCGCTAGAATTTTTGGTATCATAATTTTTGGCATTAAAATTTTCGGAACTCTAATCTTTGCCGCCAGAATTTTGCGAGGCGGGATTTTTAGAATTATATTTTTTTATATCCTTTGGATACATTCCTTTGTATTTTTTGAAACACGTGCTGAATTTGCTATGAGAAGAATAGCCCACAGCTTCAGCTATATCTTGAATTTTAAGTGAGGAGTTCAATAAAAGTATCTCTGCCATATTCATTCGACGTCTTTGAGTATATTCAGTAATTGTGCATTGATATTTTTGTTTAAATAATTTTTTAAGTTTAGTACCACTCATAGTGGATATTTTTTCCAAAGTTTTTTGTGAAATCAAGGTTGCATAATGATCATCTATATAATTAGCAACTATTTCTAGAGCTTCATCATCAGCAATGGATATAGGATTGCTATACTTATTTAAAAATGAGTCTATAGTTATACTCAGCCATTCTTTTGCCTTTGACTCAAAAAAAATTTCAGCAGCAGGGGACGTCATTTTACAATTTAGTATATCTTTTGCAATTCTTTCCAAGGGTTTGTTTATAATCGTACTAGTATTGAAAAATAAATTTTCATAGTCAGAAACCTTATTTTTATAAGAGGATAGACATTCGTCTATCATAGATTGTTTGAAATTTATACCTATCCCTAGATAGGGAGAGTTTTTGTGTAGTATAAACCTATAGTTTTTAGCGTTTTTAGTATTTATAACATAGAGTGAATTTGAAGAAAGATTTTGGTAAGGGTTAAAACTTTCTCCATTTGCTGTAACTAAATAAGATGAATAAAAGGAATAGAAATTATCCAAACCGGAAAAACTTGTGTGGATAATTTCTTTTTTTATGAAGACATCATGAATATCAATTGTAAAATTTTCGCCTTCATAAAACCAATATATACCTTCTGCATCATCTGTATTAAAACAGAATGTATGTCCTGTAGAAGAGTATTTTGTATTATCAGTACATTCATTTGTAGAAAAATAGTTTTTAACAAAGTTGTAAAAATCGCTCATATATACCTCCACTTATAATTTTATCCCAAATAGACAATATTCCTAATAGACATAGTTGGATATATCTAATTGATTGAACTACTAGTATATTATATAATAAATAAAAGGTGAAAACAAGCGAAAAAATGAGCCTTTATTGATAAGGATTTAAAAGATATCTCTTATCATTAGTCTAAACAGGATATTTATACACCTGGTTAGATATAAGAAAAAGGAGGGGTTATTCATTGAAGAATAAGAAAAAATCAATACTAAAAAGACTAATGCCTTATGCCGGTAGGAAAAGTATTTTGTTTTATATTGCTATGATTA
>NZ_CALHHX010000123.1 GCF_938030685.1 uncultured Campylobacter sp.
CTAAAGCAATTTTTTGAAATTCTACGTCCGCACTGGTTCGGCAAGGGCGCGGCGAAGCTGTGGGCGCTGCTGCTGCTCGCGCTTGGTTTTAGCCTCGCTATCATCAAAATCAGCGTGCTGATGAACGCGTGGGATAAGCGCTTTTACGACGCGCTAAGCGAACTTAAAGGCGAGCTGATCCCCGCGCTCGTGGGCGAGTTTTTGCTCTACACGGCACTCATCGTACTTTTCATCGTCTGCGGCAGCTGGCTTCGCAAACTGCTCGTAATCGTCTGGCGCGAGCGGCTAAGCGCGATGATGGAGCGCAAATGGCTACATAACGCAAACTTCTATCGCACGAGCCTTGAGGGGAATTTCAGCGCCAGGGGCGGATCAAATTTAGAAAAACCTGGCGACGTAAATTTAGATGAAAATTTAAACGATCGCGCAGAGTATTCCGCAGCCGAGGCGGACAGCGCGGCTTTACATAAAGACGCAAAGAGGTTTGAAATTTTACCGAGCACAGCGGAGCAAAATGTAGCAGGGCAAAGCGGCGCAAGCGAGAATGAAATTTCATCCAAAACTCGCGCAGATCGTGAAATTTCAAAAACGATTGCAAAGCTAGACAACCCTGATCAGCGTATCGCCGAGGACAGCTTGCTGCTCGTGCAAAAAAGCGTCGATCTCGTAAAATCGCTCGTCTATAATCTCGCCAAGCTCATCGCCTTCGTTGCGATCTTGTGGCAGGTCTCGAAGGTGCTGAAATTTGAAATTTTTGGCATGCGCTTTGAGATCGAAGGCTTTTTGCTCTACGTCGCGCTCCTTTATACGCTGCTTTGCTCGCTGATCACGCATCTCATCGGGCGCAGGCTTAGGGGGTTAAATTTTGCTAAGCAGCGCGCCGAAGCCGACTACCGCTCGGATCTGTTGCTAGTGCGCGAAAACGCAGAAGCCGTAGCATTTATGCGCGGAGAGGATGCCGAGCGCGGCCGCTTTCGCGCGAGCTTCGGCGAGATCATGAGAAACTGGCGCAGCATTATGAATACGGAATTTCGCCTCGAATGCTTTTCGGCAAGCTACCTAAAAATCACGAATTTAATCCCGATCTTTGCCTGCTTGCCGCTGTATTTGTCGCGCGCGATGAGCTTTGGCGACATGATGCAGGCGCGCTCGGCATTTTACAGCGTGCAGGACGGATTTGCGTGGTTTATGGACTATTACAAGCAGATCATGGAGTGGGCGGCGAGCGTGCAGAGGATCTATGAGTTCATCGCGCGCATGGATGGCGAGAGCGCAAATCTGCGTACTTGTGTCAAACAAAGCGACGAAAATTCCGCTTGCTGCGAGGGCTTGTCGGTCTTCACGCCTGCAGGCGAGCCGCTGATCGAGGATCTACGCTTTGAGCTTGCGCCCGCGCAGTTTATAATGCTGCGAGGCAAGAGCGGCGCGGGCAAAAGCACGGCTCTGCGCTACGCGGCGGGGCTTTGGCGATACGGCCGCGGCGAGATCAGTCTGCCGCGCACGGGCGTGATGTTTATCCCGCAAAAGCCCTATCTAGCGCCGCTTAGCCTAAAAAAACTCATTTCATATCCGCAGCCGCCGCGCGCAGACGACGCGGAATTTTTAGAAATTTTACGCCGCGTAGGACTTGAGAAATTTGCCCGCATGCTAAACTCACGCGCCGATTACGTTAAAATTTTAAGCGGCGGAGAGGCGCAGCGGCTTAGTTTTGCACGTATTCATTACCACAAGCCGAGCTTTGTTTTCGCAGACGAGATCACGTCCGCACTCGATCCTGCCTCGGCGCGCGAGCTGCTACTTGGTCTGCGCGCGGCTCTACCAAGGCTAGGAATGCTAGCGATCGTGCATCAAACGGGGCTTGAGGACATATTCGAGCGGACGATAGAGCTTTAAATTCGGCCGTTGAAATTTCACGCGGCAGGGATTTCGCCTTTAAATTCATATCTTTTTAAATCCAGATTTATTAAAATTACTC
>NZ_CALHHX010000124.1 GCF_938030685.1 uncultured Campylobacter sp.
ATCTCCCACGGCAAGCCCTGCTTATTTAGCTCGTCCATGAAAGGCTTGGCGTCGAAATTTTCCATATTAAATACGCCTTTTCCGCTCCAGATGCCTTTTGCGACCATCATCGAGCCGATCATCGCAGGCACGCCTGTGGTGTAGCTAACGGCCTGCGCGCCCGTCTCTGCGTAGCAAGCCTCGTGGTCGCAGACGTTGTAGATATATACTTGGCGCTCTTTGCCGTCTTTGAGCCCGCGGATCACGCAGCCGATGTTTGTTTTACCCTTCGTACGAGGGCCTAGCGACGCAGGATCAGGCAGTAGAGTTTTTAGAAACTGTATCGGCACGATCTTGACGCCGTTGTGTTCTACCTCGTCGATGCGCAGCATGCCGACGTTTTCTAGGCATTTCATATGGGTTAGGTAGCTCTGCCCAAATGTCATGAAAAAGCGGATTCGCTTTAGCCCCTTGATGTTTTTAACAAGGCTTTCGAGCTCCTCGTGATAGAGCAGGTAACTATCTTTGACGCCCACTTTTGGGTAGTCCCATTTGAACATTATTTCCATCGGCTCGGTCTCTTTCCACTCGCCGCGCTCCCAGTAGCGGCCCTTTGCGCTCACTTCGCGCAGGTTGATTTCGGGGTTGAAATTCGTCGCAAACGGATAGCCGTGATCGCCCGCGTTGCAGTCTAGGATGTCGATCTCATGGATCTCGTCAAAGAGATTTTGCTGCGCGTAGGCGCAAAATACGTTCGTCACGCCCGGATCAAAGCCGCTTCCCAGCAGCGCCATCGTGTTTGCGGCTTTAAACTCGCCGTCCTTCGCCCATTGTAGTTTGTATTCAAATTTGGCGGCGCCCGGGTGCTCGTAGTTTGCGGTGTCGATGTATGGGATGCCGGCGCGAGAGCACGCATCCATGAGCGCTAGGTCTTGATACGGCAGCGCGACGTTTAGCAGTAGCTGCGCACCCGTTTTTTTGATTAAATTTACGACCGCGTCGGTGTCGTCCGCGTCGATCTGCGCGGTGTTTATTTGCACGCCAAGGCGGTCTTTTATAAATTTAGCGATCGCGTCGCACTTGCTTTTGGTGCGGCTTGCAAGGGTGATCTTGCTAAAAACGTCCGCGTTCATCGCGCATTTTACGGTCGCGACTTGGCTCACGCCGCCCGCGCCTATGATTAAGATATTTGACATTTGGGCTCCTTTAAATTTTAAATTTTGCTGCAATTTTAGCAAATTTAAGATGAATTTTAAGAGGCTAGGTGTAATTAATCATAGAGTTTGGTTGTAGCCGGGCGCGGCACGCACTAAAATTTTACGCGGATAGCAGCATGCCGATTGACGGCGGCACGAGATTAAATTTACCACATTAAATTTACCGCCTTGTATTGCACGATAAAATTTTAAGCTTTAAAGGGCTAGTTTAAATTTAACATCCCGCAGCGAAGCGCGGATAATTAAAATTTAAAGCCCCTCGCTTCGCCGCTAAAATTTATCGCGCTTATTTTCTCGGCGCACAGCAAAACCACATACTGCGGCTAAATTTAACGCTTTAGCGAACAGCGGTTTAAAAAGTAGCAAGCGGGACAAAATCCCGTGACGCCCACGATAAAGGGCACTAGTCCGATCAGCCCCCACCAGCTGCTAAACACGGCTCCGGCGATCATTATCGCTAGTCCGATCAGCGCTCTTATTATCCTAGTTTTCTTACTTAGCATTGCGTTTTCCTTTCTTTGTTTTTACATTTTGCACGTATTAATGCTTAAAATTTTTAAAGTAAGCAATGGCAGCAAACCGCCACCTAGCGTATCATCTTTGAGCTCGCCTTCCTATATACGCGCCTTGGTTAAATTCGGCTTCGTTTAATTATCTTTTCTTTTGCATAAAAGTGCGATCCAACAAAATTTATGTGCCTAAGAAATAAAATTTTATGCGAGCTCGACTTAAAATTTTAGCAAGCGTAAACAAGTCAGACTCGAACGCCGGTGGGCAGTAGGATAAAATTTGCGTATCGAAGGATAAAATTTACACGCAGCTTTAAATTTGGAATTACGATAAATTTTAACCGAGCAGAATTCTATCGTAGCAGAAAGTTTGTCTAAATTTAGCCCGCCGCGTATTTTTAGCGTTTAGATTTATGCACCTTGCAGCAAAGAAGCATAATGCGGACGTAATATTTACGATCGAAGAGGCACCTGATCTCACGCCGCACCGCTAAAATCAGATTTCGTAGCGATAAATCTTGCCGAAATTTTCATCCAGATTGTAGCTAAACTCACCGCCTGCGTAATAGATTGTCTCGCCGCTCTCCAGCTCGAAGCGCTGATAGACGCGCAGCACGACCTCGTTTTCGCTGATGCCTTGGACGTGGATAAAGATATCGCTCTTTCTGCCCGCGGTCATCGCCATCTGGTAGAGCTGATTAAATAGCGCGTATTCCGGATCTTTCTCGGCATCCTCTTGAGATAAAAAGCCCTCCAGCACGCCCAGCATCTCCGCGCGAAATTCCGTCCTGGCGCGCGCATAGGCGTTTTGGATATTTTCGATCTGGTTGGTATCGAGTAAATTTAAAAGCGAATGTTTGCCCACGTAAAGCGTCGCGCTCGATGTGATTTTGCCATCCTTGTCGGTCACTAGTCGCAGAGCTTTCTCTACGCGCCACAAGGCCTCTTTTAGTTCGAGCCCGCTTTCAATTTCAATTTTCATCATAGATCCTTTATCAAGAATGCGGAATTTTAGCGTGAAATTTTAAATTTTAAAGACAAACTTCGCGATCAGATACGCCATATACAGCATCAAAACTCCCACGAGCGCGTCGATTATGCGCCATGCTCTGCTGCTTGCAAAAAGCTTCGAAAGCGCCCGCGAGCCGTAGCCCAAGCCGAAAAACCACGCAAACGATACGAACATAACTCCCACGTAAAACCACGGCTTTTGTGCATCTGCGATCGTAGCGCCGAGCGAACCCACGACCACGACGGTGTCTAAATACACATGCGGATTTAAAAGCGTAACCGCAAGGGCTTTGGCTACGACGGGCGCTAGCGGGCTATTTGCCGAGTTTTGGATCTTGGCAAAATGCGAGCCCTTGTAGGCGCTAAAAAACGAGCTTAGCGCGTAGCAGAGCAGAAATATGATCCCGCCTATGCTTAAAATTTGGGTAAGAAACGAGCCCTGCTTAAGGGTGCCGCCAATTAAAAATATCCCTACGGCCGTAAATACGGCATCGCTTAGCGCGCAGACCGTGCAAACCGCCGCGACGTGGTTTTTTGCAAGACCTTGGGAGATGACGAAGATATTTTGCGCGCCAATCGCGACGATGAGCGAGAGCATCAGCGCGGCTCCTTGCAAGAAAATTCCGATCGGCAAGGAGTTCAAGACCGCGCCTGCCTACTTATTTTTACTTTCGCAGGCGGAGCTTTGCATCGCGGCATCGGCGGTATCGGAGTCAGCTACCGCCGTACTTTCGGGCGCAGCGCCAGGCTCATTATCGCCCGCGGAAATTTTAGGCGCGGGATTCTCGGCGCCTGTGAAATTTTCACCCGCAGCGGCATTATTTGAAGAAACTGTATTATTCGGCGCGGCGGAGCTTTGTTTGTTTAAATTTGAAGCGCCCTTCAAATTCTGCGCGCCGTTTGAATCGGCGGCGCCATTAGAATTTTGCGCGGCGAAATCCTGCGCCACGCCGAAATTCTGCGCGCCTAAATTTTCATCTAAATTTTGTGCGCCGCTGGAATTTTGCGAAGCGGAATTCTCATCGCGGAGGTTTTTAGCTTCAAAATTTTTAGCGCTACTCGCGCTTTTTTTAGAACTCTTAGCGCCCTTGCGAGTCTTTGGAGCGGCTTGCTCTTCCTCAGAGCTTTGCGAAAGACCCGCTTTTTCGCGTAAAATTTTGCTCAGCTCGTAGATTGAAATTTCAAACGAGCCCGGCAGCGTGGCCTCCGTGTCGCTGTAAAATCGTAAAAAATTAAAGCGGTCCTGCGCCTGCGGCATTTTTTTGAATACAAAATTTAAAAGCTCCGTTTTGTTTCTGCCTGCGACGAAGGTTTTGGTGCCTAAATTTGCGATATCTTTGTATTCGAAGCTCTCGGAATTTGCGCCGCGCACGATCGTAAAAGCATCCTCGCCGATCTGCAAATAATTTTTAGCGCCAAGTCTGAGCGCGCAAAAAAACGCGCAAAATGCCGCCACTACGGAAGCAAAAAGCGCCGCGCCGCCAAAGCCCGCGTGGTAGCAATATCCGCTAGCAAGCGCCAAAATCGCCGACCCCGCCAGCGTCATCGCTACGGGCTTTTTATTCTCTTTTACTATCATCTTCCCTGCTTAATCAGTTGTCTAATATATTCGTAAATTTTAAAATTTAGCGCATCCATTACCGAGTCTTTAGAGCCTGGATTTTTGATACTTTGGTAATTGAGATTAGTTACGTAATCCTTCCAAGCGCCTTTGTTTTTAACGCTTATGTAGAGGCTAATCTGCGAGTCGTAGAAATAATCTCTGTAATAATCGTCGTCGTCCCAAGGATCATAACCAAACGGCATCCCCCAGCCCACGCCCACGCCCGTATATCTGTAATATCTGCCAAATCCCATACCGAAGCTAAATCTCGGATTATCCCACGATCTACGCGAAAAATCCGCCTTGCGGAAGTAGTTGAGATTGCCGCCGATTTGGACGTTCGCCGCGCTTTTATTTACGACCTTAAATCCGTCCATGCGCAGATGCTGGATCATTACTTGGGTTAAATTTGAATCCGTCGTAGAGGTATTGGTGAAATTTACGCTTATGAGCTTATCCTGCGGAAATTCCATAATGTGAAGCGGCTCGGAAGTGCGCACAATACCGCTATTTACGGGCACGTTTTTAGAGCAACCTGTAAAAATCAAAAACGCCGAAATGACCAAAAAAAGTGAAATTTTATTTTTCAAGACGGATCCTTTCGCTTAAGATTTCAAATCCTAAAT
The DNA here is from genome assembly GCF_938030685.1 of uncultured Campylobacter sp. Classification (GTDB taxonomy): domain Bacteria; phylum Campylobacterota; class Campylobacteria; order Campylobacterales; family Campylobacteraceae; genus Campylobacter_B. The sequence goes on from NZ_CALHHX010000124.1 coordinate 4,946, forward strand.
TTGAGTGATTGTAGCATAAATTTAAAATTTTAATGTCAGTAAGGAGTGATTTTTTGAAATAATATAACGATCGATACGCAGGAGCGGAGATTTTCAAATAAAATTTCGCGCCGAGCGACCGCTAAATTTAAAGCCGTCGCTCGGTTGAAATTTCTGCGAAAAGAGACGGAATTTTAAAACCGGAGGAGTTTAAAATTCCACAATCTTATAGGCTCACGCCGCGCGTAAGTACGCGCTTGCGATAAACCTCCGAAACTCTGCTCGCGTCGCCCACGATTAGAGCGTTCGTGCAACAGATCGCCGCACAAATCGGAACCTTGCCCTCTGCGATGCGGTTTTGGCCGTATTTATGTAGCTCTTCGTGCGAAAACGTAGGCTCCGGTCCACCCGCGCACATAGTACACTTATCCATCGCACCTTTAATACCGAAAGCTCCGTCTCTAGGGAATTGCGGAGCGCCGAACGGACACGCGTAGAGGCAATATCCACAGCCGATACATTTATCTTTGTCGTGTAAAACGACGCCGTCGGTTCTGATATAGAAGCATTGAACCGGACAAACCTGCGCGCAAGGCGCATCGGTGCAGTGTTGGCAAGCGATAGAGCTTGAAACCTCCTGCCCCTCTATGCCCTCGTTTAAAGTGATGACCTTGCGCCTATTGATCTGCACGGGAACCTCGTGCGCCGAGCTGCAGGCTACCTGGCAACCATAGCAAGCGATGCAACGCTCGACATCGACGTAAAATTTTAATCTTGCCGGCATTTTATCTCCTTATGCTCTTTCTAGTCTGCAAAGACCGGCGTTAAATTCCGAAATTTGCGTATTTATGTCAAAGCCGTAGTTGGTAATCGTATTTGAGCTCTCGCCTCTGATATATGGCTTAGTACCCTCAGGATAGCGCTCGCTTAGATCCTCGCCCTGAAAAATTCCCGCGAAGTTATACGGCATAACAATACGATCAGGCGTAACGGCGTGCGAATAGATGCACTTGACTTTGATCTTCGTGCCTTGCGGCGAATGAATCCACATCATCTCACCATCTTTGATACCTTTATCAGCGGCAAGCTTAGGATTTACGTGCGCAAACATCTCCGGAGTAATCGCTGAAAGATACTTGCTCGTGCGCTCAATCATGCCCGCACCGCTTAAATTTACAAGCCTTAACGAGCTTACGATAGTAGGGAAGTCCTTGCTCCAATCCTGCTTTTTCTGCTCGGAGATAAATCTCGTAAAGACGCGGAAATTTCGTTTTTGATCCGCAAAGGTCGGATATTTCTCTACCAAATCCCATCTAGGCGAGTGAATCGGTTCGCGATGCTTTGGAATTTGATCCGCAAACTGCCAAACCTTGGCTCTGGCTCTTGCGTTTCCGCAAGGACAAATTCCAAACTCGCGACATTTTTTGGCGATAATGCCGCTATAATCTGTGCTCCACGTAGGCCCCATCTTGGCTTTCTCTTCCTCGTTTAGCGTGATGCCTAAAACCTGCTCGATATTTGCCTTGGTAATCTCTGCATGACCGCCTTGAATTTTTGATCCCGGAAGAGTAATGCTCTCGTCGGCTAGCTGCGAAACGCCGTCGTGTTCTAAGCCGAAGCGGTTTCTAAATCCCATACCGCCGTCGGCATAAGGCTTAGTTACGTCGTAAAGAATCGGCGTGCCCGGGTGTTGCGTATCCCAGCAAGGCCATGGAAGCCCGTAATATTCGCCCTCGACCTCGCCACCTATGCCGCGCAAAGTATCGGGATCAAATAGATGCCAGTTCTTCTGCTGTCTGCGAAATCTAGCTGCGGTGCGTCCGTTATTTCCAATACTTTGAGTATTGCGTGCAATCTCATCGGTAGCGTCGTCAGGCCAAACAAAATCGTCTTTAACCTGCTTAAGCTCGCCATCAACGATGCCCATCTTCATGCCGCGAACGTATTCGTCGTAAAAGCCGAATTTTTTCGCGAATAAAAACATTACTTCTTGATCCTCTTTGCTCTCAAATAGCGGCTTAACGATCTGAGTTCTCCACTGACCGCTACGGTTTGTAGCGCTTAGATGACCTTCGCTTTCAAACTGCGTAGCTACCGGCAAAACATAAATTCCATCCGGTCTATCGTTTAGAATCGCTACTTCGTTTAAGAACGGCTCGGCGACTACCAGCATATCGATCTTACCTAATGCTTCTTGAGTCTCGCGAACATGAGCCATAGAAGTAATTCCTGTGCCTTGCACCCAAAGAACGCGGACATTGCCACTACTTAAAACGGGCTCGTTCTTCAAAACGCCCTGCCACCATTTAGATAGCGAAAAGCCCTTTTCGTTGCGCCAGTTTATCACGTCTTGCTCGATGCTCGGATCGTAGTGAAAATACTCGGTAAAATTCGTACCAGGCACTTTTTCACCCTGCTTTTCGTGCGGCTGCTTAGTAGAGACGGCAAATCTTTTAATAAACTGCTCGTAATCTACGCCCCAGCCCTTGCAGAAGTGCTTCCAGGCGTTATCGGCTAACCCATAATATGCAGGCAAGCTATCGGAGAGATTGCACATATCGGTAGCGCCCTGAACATTATCATGGCCTCTAAGGATGTTGCAGCCGCCGCCCGGCTTGCCCATATTGCCTAGTATGAGCTGCAAAAGAGCCAAAATTCTAGTATTTGAGCTACCGATCGAGTGCTGCGTGATACCGAGCGCCCAGCATAAAGTAGCGGGCTTTGTGGTAGCGAACATCCTCGTAAATTCTATTAGCTCCTCTTCTTTGCAGCCGGTGACATTGGCTACCTCTTTAGGATCCCACTTCTCAGCTTCGGCTCTAATCTCCTCTACAGCGTAGGTTCTGGTTTTTATTAGCTCCTTATCTTCCCAGCCGTTTTTAAAGATTAGATGCAGCATTCCGTACACAAACGCTATATCAGTTCCCGGACGAATTCTAATATACATATCGGCCTTAGCCGCAGTTCTAGTAAAATTTGGATCGACGACGACGATTTTTGCGCCATTTCTATCGCGAGCTTGAAGAGCATGCTTCATAGCCCCCACGGGATTTGCAACCGCGGAATTCGCACCTATGAAAAGGATCATTTTAGAATTTTTCGCCATATCACCTACGTGATTTGTCATAGCTCCATAACCCCAAGTATTCGCCACACCGGCGACTGTTGCGCTATGTCAAATTCTAGCTACGTGGTCGTTGCTGTTCGTACCCCAAAAGGCTGCAAATTTTCTAAAATAATATGCCTGCTCGTTGCAAAATTTAGCCGAACCCAGAAATACCACACTATCTGGACCGTCCTCTTTGCGGACTTGAAGCATTTTATCGCCGATTTCGTTAACGGCTTGCTCCCAACTTATGCGCTCCCACTTGCCACCAACCTTTTTGAGCGGGTATTTAAGACGCATTTTAGATTTGGTTAGATCGATTTGATCGATTCCCTTACAGCAGTGACTGCCCTGCGAGATCGGGTGATCTACTGCCATATCTTGGCGAATCCAGGTATTGGTGCTCTCATCCACTTGAGCCTCGATACCGCAGCCTACGGAACAGATCGAACATATCGTTCGCTTCATAACGGAACCTGGAAATGGGTTTTTGATCTCTTGCTCAGTAGCGGCTCTTAGCGTATTATTTTCGCCAAACGCAGCTACGCTGCTCGCTCCTAAAGCGGCGAGTTTCAAAAACGATCTCCTTCCGATCGCATTCTCACTCATGAAAATTCTCCTAGTAAGCTACTTTATAGTATTTTTTCCACGCTTCACTCTCCCAGTAAAGCACCTCTTTTTTCGGCGATTTGCCACGAACGGTATCGCCGTAATCCTGCTCATTTTTTGCTAGAGCCTGAGATGCGGCAATGCCCACGGCACCTACTGCGCCGATTTTTAGAGATTTTTTAAGAAAATCCCTGCGTTTGTTCTCCATGATTTTCCTTTGTGAAGAAATCGCTTTAAATCTTTTATTGTAGTAACGCCTGTTACAGGATTTAAGTCTAGTGAATTATAACGAAAAGGCAGTGAGATGGAAATTAAATTTTAAGTTACTTTTTAAATTTTATTTAAAATTCAAAATATAAAGTTCTAACTAAAAAACTACTCGCAAAACTAGAGTTTGCGAGTTTAAAATTTAACCGAAATTCTGCTTTTGCGTTAAGATTTCGGTTAAAAATTTTATTTATCAATCCAGATCAAAAATATCTTCCGGATTGGTAAATTTATTTTGATAGCCACCTTTTTTGATCGCTTCTTTAACGACGCTGCGATCTTTCTTTTGCGGAGCGGCAAGCGCTAAAAGCGAGCGCTCAAGCGCAAAAAAGCTTCTCATTAGTGCGCCTAATGATTTGAAAAAATCCGCCCGCACATGCCCGCACAAAAGCTCGCTAAACTCATCCACAAAGCTATTGGTGACATTCGTAAAAAGCTCTAACGCCAGCGCTTCACCGTCTTGCGCGCCGACGAAATTTTTAGCGCATTGCGAGTTCGCAGCATTTTTGCCATTCTGCGAGTCCGTAAAATTTTTACTGCCATGCAAACCTGCAGAATTTTTTCCGTCTTGCGCCGTCAAGCTCGCGCTATTCGTAAAATTTTGCTCATTTGCCACGGAATTTTGTCCGTTTAAAACCGCGCTGTGTTTTGCAGCCGCGTCGCGCAGCAGAGTCGAATGCAGGTAAAAAATAAATCCCACATAGTCCTCGCACTCTTTGCAAAGCTCCATATTGCGGCGAAATTTACTCTTTTTTAGCACGTCGATTACCGCGACACGCATACGCCCATCGTCGCGTCCTTCGTCGTAGAAGCTCGCACTCATCGGCACATTGGCGTATGAAAAATCAAAAAGTACGGAATTTTGCTCGCTTTTAAACGCTGCAAAATCGAATTTCGCCAAATTTTGAAATTCCGCCTCATCGCTAGGCACAATGGGCGAGCTGCGTAAAAACTCCAGCTGCTCCTTCCAACGCTTAAATTTCGCATCCGTTTCATAGAAAAAAAACGGAATTGCAAAAAATTCGTAGTAGTAGCTTCTTGCTTGAAGTAGATTCGCATCCATTACATTGCCCCTTTTCTAGCATCTTCTATCTGCTTTTTTATCATTATTTTCGCCTTGCAATCGCCGCAGCAAAAAAGAGTCTTCATCTTTTCAGGCTCGTTTGCAAAATGCGCACCCATCATATCCGCGATCTTCATCACGGCTTTGCTCGTCGCAAATTCCTTACCGCACTCGATGCATTTAAAAAGCTCGTCTTTTGCTAGCATTTTGTAATTAAAAAATCCAGGCTCAAGCTCCACGCCGCAAGGCTGAAGCTCGATCGTATCCTTTTCGGCGCAGCTTAACACGCAGTAGTTGCATGTCGTGCAAAGCGAAGCGTTGAGCTTAATCGAATTGTCGCTGTTATCGGCATACAGCGCGCCGGTATTACAGGCACCCACGCAGCTAAGGCATAGCGTGCAGCTTGCTTCGTTTATGTTTACTTTGCCAAATTTTAGCAACTCTCCACTTTTTACGGCGCCGAAGCTGCCCTCGCCAACCATTGCGCTTACGCGTTTGGAAAAAATTTCTTTCTTGCTAAGGCCCTGCTCGTTTAGGCTAAACGCCCACAGCTGAGAACTTTGCGCCTGCTTTAGCGCCTCTTGTAGCTCGATTAAATTTCGCGCTAAAAATACCGCGTCCTTGCCGTAGATCGCGCGCGAAATTCCATTGATAAGCTCCACCGCTTCGCGCGTGCTCTCGCCCACGTCTGCGCCGTAAACGATCACGCTCGAGCCGCTTTCCTGCATCGCGCTTAGCAAATTTGCCTCATCTATTTGCTTGCTTCCAAAAATTCCAAACGGTAACACGCCGCACGGAAGCTGCACTGCAGGTGCGGATGCGATTTCGCTCTCTGCGATGAGAAGCGGAATTTTGCCTGCATAGAGCTTTGCGATCTCGCCAAATACTCTTTGGGGCAGCTTGGCAAATTTCAGCGCGCCGCTAGGACAGACGCTCACGCACGCGCCGCAACCGATGCAGTCGATATGCGAAAATACTAACTCGCGCTTTTCGTCGTTTTTCAAAATCGCCACTGTGGGGCAAATCTCCGCGCATGGCGCTCGCAGCTCATTTCGCCTACCTTGATACTGGCAAATCGCAGGATCGAAGATCGTGGAATTCTTATAATGATAAACCGGGCTTTTGGAATTTAAAATTTCTAAAATTTCATCGTCTTTTAGCCCCGAAATCTCGTAGCAGCCGCTTTGTCGCAATTGATAGGGCGCCGCGCCGCTAATCAAGAAAAAATCCGCCTCAGTCTCAACCTCATCCCGCTCGCTTAAAATCGTAACCGCAAGATCGCCAATCTCGCCATAGACGAACTTTATCTCAGCCCTGCTTAACACGATCACCTTAAATCCGTGCTGCCTAAGTAGCTCCACAAGCTCCTCTCGTGGCTCATCACAGGCAAGAATCACGTTTTTGCCGACGGGCTTTTGATAGTCGCTATCTAGCGCACCGTCGAAGGCGATATCTTTGGCGCGATACAAAATATCTACGTTTTTAGCGATTTGTAGCGGCTCATCTGCGGAATTTTCTATATAAAAATTTATCTCGGGCGCATAAATTTGCGCTTTTAGTTTCGGCGAATTGGCAACGATAAATTCCTCATTTTTCGCCTCCTCTTCATCGCCGCGAATTTCGATATCGTCGCTTAAGACGACATCCTTTAGCCCCGCGGCGTAAAATCCATGTTCTTTCATAATCTATCCTAAATTGATAATTAGGCGGGTTTTACTCTTATTTTCTAAACAGCTTTTAAATTCTGCACTTAAAGTAAATCGAATTTAAATTAATAATTCTATAGATAAAGCAAAATCAAAGCTTTAAATGATAAAATCGCCTAAATTTTAAGGCATCGGGGTCGCAATGCAACGAATCAAACTACCCAAAATCGACAAAATCGCAAACGCGCAGGAGTTTCAAAACTGCCTCCGCCCGCAAATCATCAAAATCGCGCAAGAGCTCATCGGGCAGGAGCGCGAAAAGGCGCTGCAAGGAGGCGAGCTCGCAAGCGAAAGCGAGATCATCGCGCGCATCAAATCGCGCTACGAAAAATTTCAAAACTTAAGCCTTAAGCCGCTTATCAACGCAACCGGCGTCGTGCTACACACAAACCTCGGCCGCAGCGTCATTGGCGCCGAAATTTTAGCCCGCGCGCAAAAGATCATCACCTCGTATTCAAATTTAGAATACGACCTATCAGAAGGCGCGCGCGGCAATAGATACGACTACATAGCGCTTTTGTGTAGCGAGCTCTTCGGCGCGCAGGACGCACTCGTGGTCAACAATAACGCTGCGGCGGTCTTTTTGGTGCTAAATACCTTCGCGCGCGGACGCGAAGTCGTGGTAAGCCGCGGCGAGCTAGTAGAGATCGGCGGGAGCTTTCGAGTAAGCGAAGTGATGGCAAACTCTGGCGCAAAGCTCACAGAGATCGGCACTACGAACAAAACCAAGCCGGACGATTACGAAGAAGCGATCAATGAAAATACGGCGATCTTGATGAAGGTGCACCGCTCAAATTTTAAAATTTCGGGCTTTAGCTCGAGCGTAAGCGCTGCGGAAGTTGCGGCTCTCGCACGTCGCGCCTCACAGGCAAAAAGAGAATTTTTAGCACTTAGAGCGGCAAGCTTTAAAAATTTAGCAGATCTTTGCGGCGGCTCTTCGGACACGGACGGCGAAATTTTAAATTCTGCGCCGAATGGTTTAAGCTTAGCGGCAGGCTCTGCGAATGCTCTAAATTTAAATAGCGGCGAGCCGTCCGTAAATAGCGAGCGTTTTTATGAAGGCGGCGAGAGCGAAATTTCTAAAATTTACCCCGCAAAATTTAGCATGAAAAAAGCAGAAAACTTTAACGAGATCATCGATTATTACGATCTTGGAAGCGGCTACGTAAGCGAGCTGGGATTTGGGCTAAGCAAAAGCGAGCCATCTATTTTTGAGCTTTTAAAAAGCGGCGTGCGGCTGCTTAGCTTTAGCGGCGACAAGCTCTTCGGCTCCGTGCAGTGCGGCATCATCCTAGGGGATCGCAAGCTTATCACGCGCCTGCGCAAAAACCAGCTACTGCGAATGCTGCGCGTGGACAAGATCACGCTAAGCCTGCTTGCCGAGACGATCAAGGCGTATATAAATAAAGAATTTCACCTCATCACGACGATAGATCAGATCCATCTAAGCCTGGACGAGCTGCGTGAGCGAGCGGAGCTAGTGCGATCGCGCATCGGCGTAAAATCGCAGATCGTGCCTACTACCACCTTCGTAGGCGGCGGCACGATGCCCGGCGCCTCATACCCTAGCGTCGCGCTTGCGATACTTGACGGCGCAGATCCACAGAGCACGCAGGCAAAATTTCGCGCTGCGGGTATAATCGGGCGGATCGAGGATGATAAATTTTTGCTCGATTTCAGATCGATTTTAAAAAGCGACTTGCAAGATTTAATAAAAAAGATCGGAGAAATTTATGAATAGCGTAATCATCGGCACCGCAGGCCATATCGATCACGGAAAGACTGCGTTAATCAAGGCGCTAAACGGCTTTGAAGGGGACCGGATGCCGAGCGAAAAGCAGCGCGGCATCACGATCGATCTTAGCTTTTCGCATCTGCGCTCGGGGGATACCAACGTCGCTTTCATCGACGTTCCGGGGCATGAAAATCTAGTAAAGACGATGATTAGCGGCGCGTATGCCTTCGACGCTGCGATGCTGGTAGTCGCTGCGGACGACGGGCTGATGCCGCAAAGCCGCGAGCATATTCAAATTTTATCGCTGCTCGGGGTAAAAAGCGTGATTTTGTGTATCAGCAAGTGCGATCTTGCTGACGACGCGCGCAAGGCGGAGGTCGCGGCGCAGTGCAAGGAATACATCAGTAAATTTAAGGATTTGCAAATTTTAAACACCTTTTTTATCAGCATCAAGGATCCCGCAAGCATCGCCGAGCTGAAAAATTATCTCTTTAATATCAAGCCCGCGCAGCGCCAAGGAGGCGGCGTGGTGCACTACTACATCGACCGCGTCTTTTCGCTAAAAGGACTCGGCACCATCGTAACGGGCAGCCTCATTAACGGCGCGATTTCAAAGGGCGAGAAGCTTTATAATTGCGATCTGGGTAAAATTTTTAACGTCAAAAGCGTGCAGATCCACGACGAGGACACGCCGCTAGCGCAGGCTCCAAACCGCGTCGCGCTGAGCTTGGACGCCAAAACGAGCGAGCTGCAAAAGGGGCAAATCCTAAGCAAAAAGGGGTTTTTCCGCGGCTTTAACGAAGCCGACTGCACCTTTAGCGGCGAAATTTCGCATAATCAAGACATGCTATTTTGCGTCGGAAGTAAGCAAAGCGCGGCAAAAGCGCTCATTTTAAAGGAACTTCCAAGCGGCGAGAAGCTCGTAAGCTTTAAATTTGACAAAACGATGTTTTTGAAATTCAATGAGCCCTTCGTATGCTTGGCAAACTCGCGCGTAATCGGCGGCGGGCGCGTGCTAAACGCCGTGGTCGAGCCGCTAAAAAAGCAGAGCAAAGCCGTGCTTCTAACCGCGCTTTTGAAGCGAAATTTCACCGAGGCGTTTAAAATTCTAAGCGGCTTTCACAAGCATGGATTCGGGCTATTTTCGGCGTATCAGCGCTTCGGGATGGAGTACGACGAAGCGGTAAAGATCGCGCGCGGCTTAGAAGGGACGTATTTTGACGAGGCAAATTTATGCGTTTACGATCTAAGTGCGATCGAGGACGTAAAAAATCTCATAAAATTTATCGTCTCAAAAAACGACTACGCGATCTTTTCGCCCGCCTCGATCGCTCTAAAGCTCTCGTGGGCTAGCGAAGAGCTCGCCGCGCGCGCGCTTAGCGAGCTTGAGCGAGGCAGCATCGTCTCCAAAAAGGGCGGAGTTTACGTAAAATCGGGGGTAGATTTTGACGCACTCAAACAGAGCCTGGAGAGTAAAATTTTTGATCTCATTAAAAAAGGCGGCATAGCGCCTCTCGCGCCCTATAACGTATATGACGAGCTGGAGATCGACCGCAGTAGCGGCGATGACGCGCTAAAGAAGCTAACCTACGCCAAAAAAGTCGTCCGTCTCGCGCACAATCTCTTCGTCGAGACTGAAAATTTAGCCCTGGCGATCAAGCGCCTCTACGCGATCATCGAAAAAGAGGGCTTCGTAAACGTCACGAACGCCAAAGAGGAGCTGGGGCTTAGCAGGAAATTCGTAATCTGCTACCTCGAGTACCTAGATAAAATGGGAAATATCGTGACGATCGACAATAAACGCTATTTGAAAAAGTAAAAATTTAAAATTTTGCACTACAATGCGCAGAATTTTTTGCAAAGGAAAAAAATGAAAAAAGCTATTTTAACTTCAGTTGCGCTCGCAGCGAGCCTAAACGCGGCT
>NZ_CALHHX010000125.1 GCF_938030685.1 uncultured Campylobacter sp.
ATCAGCATCCCAAGCGAGCCGGAGCTCGTGCGCATGCTGCTTGCGCGGTCATCCTCCACGTTTGAGCTTCGTCTGCCGTCTTGCCATTTCATATTTTTCCTTTAAAATTTTTGAGCCATTATACTAAAATTTTAAAAAGAGCGCCGCCTTGCTTTTGTAAAAACAGTGCGTGCGTAGCGAAATAAATCTGAAATTTTGCTTATTTTAAATTTCTTTTAAGCTGTTTAAAATTTTAAATTCTATATAATCGCCCTTTTTAAATTTAAAAGAAAGGAGAATTTGTGGCAAAAGACGACGTCATAGAGATCGACGGTAACGTCATAGAAGCGCTGCCGAACGCGACTTTTAAGGTCGAGCTCGATAACAAACACGTGATTTTATGTCATATCGCCGGCAAGATGCGGATGCACTACATCAAGATAATGCCCGGCGATCGCGTAAAAGTCGAGTTGACCCCTTATAGCCTCGATAAAGGCAGGATCACCTACCGCTATAAGTAAGGATAAAGTTAAATTTAGATATACTCGCTATTTTGCGACTAAACTGTAGGAAGAAGTGTTTTCAAAATCCCCACTATTTTGAAAACAGTTGGTTTGATACTTTCGCTTTTGAAATTTCATTAAACCTAGGTGCAGTTTGCATTTAAAGTGGAGAAAATTTTAGGAGAGTGGAATGAAAGTTCGTCCATCCGTTAAGAAAATGTGCGACAAATGTAAAATTGTCAAGCGCAAAGGTGTTGTTCACGTTATTTGTGAAAATCCAAAACATAAACAAAGACAAGGATAAGTTATGGCTCGTATCGCAGGTGTAGATCTACCAAAGAAAAAAAGGATTGAATACGGACTAACTTATATCTACGGTATAGGTTTATTTACGTCGAGAAAAATTCTCGATGCGGCAGGAATTTCTTACGATAAAAGAGTCGCCGATCTGAGCGAAGATGAAGCCGCCGCTATCAGAAAAGAGATCCAAGAACACTATATGGTCGAAGGTGATCTTCGCAAACAAGTGGCTATGGATATAAAAGCGCTTATGGACTTGGGCGGCTATCGCGGCTTAAGACACAGAAAGGGCCTTCCTGTTCGCGGTCAAAAAACAAAAACGAACGCTAGAACTAGAAAAGGCAAACGTAAAACCGTTGGCGCGGCAGCTAAATAAGGATTGAGATATGGCACAAAAAAAAGTAGTTAAGAAAAAAACCGTCAGAAAAAATATCGCCAAAGGCATAGTTTACATCTCCGCTACGTTTAACAACACTATGATTACCGTAACAGACGAGATGGGCAACGCGATCGCGTGGAGCAGTGCGGGCGCTTTAAATTTTAAAGGCAGCAAAAAATCCACCCCTTATGCGGCGCAGCAAGCCGTCGAGGACGCGCTAAGCAAAGCCAAAGAGCACGGCATCAAAGAGGTAGGCGTCAAGGTTCAGGGTCCGGGAAGCGGACGCGAGACCGCCGTTAAAAGCGTAGGTAGCGTAGAAGGGATTAAAGTTACATATTTCAAAGATATCACTCCTCTTGCGCACAACGGTTGCAGACCGCCTAAACGACGTCGCGTGTAATTATAAAAGGAGAAATTTATGGCTAGATATACAGGACCGGTTGAAAAATTAGAAAGAAGGCTCGGCGTCGATCTATTTATGAAAGGTGAGAGAAGACTTGCGGGCAAGAGCGCGCTTTTAAAACGCCCTTACGCTCCGGGTCAGCACGGACAAAGACGCGCTAAACTAAGCGAATACGGCTCACAGCTTCGCGAGAAACAAAAGGCTAAATTTATGTACGGCGTAAGCGAGAAGCAGTTCCGCAGACTATTTGCCGAAGCGGCTCGTAGAGAGGGTAACACCGGAGCGATCTTGGTTCAGCTTTTAGAGCAAAGGCTAGATAACGTCGTTTATCGCATGGGATTTGCTACGACTAGACGCTTTGCGCGCCAGCTAGTTACGCACGGACACATTTTAGTGGACGGCAAGCGCGTCGATATCCCTTCATACAGCGTCCGCGCAGGACAAAAGATCGAAGTGATCGAAAAGAGCAAAAATAACCCGCAAATTTCAAGAGCGCTGGATCTTACTGCACAGACCGGCATCGTAGCGTGGGTCGACGTAGAAAAAGAGAAAAGATACGGAATTTTTTCTAGAGTTCCGGAGAGAGAAGAAGTTGTTATTCCTGTAGAGGAAAGATTTATCGTAGAGCTTTACTCGAAATAGTAGGTGCTAATATGAGAAAAATCACAACATCAGCTCATATGCCAACTGAAATAAAGGTTGAGAATGTCAGCGAAAATGTTGCTAAAATCATAGCATATCCCTTTGAAACGGGATATGCCGTCACTCTAGCTCATCCTTTACGAAGGTTACTTTATACGAGCACGGTCGGTTTCGCGCCGACTGCGGTTAAAATCGAAGGCGTAAGCCACGAATTCGACAGCATGCGCGGTATGCTCGAGGATATGGCGGCTTTTATCATAAATTTAAAGGGCTTAAGGTTTAAAATCAAGGGCGATTCCCTACGCGAAGTCGTAGAATACAGCTTTAAAGGACCTAAAGAAATTTACGGCAGCGACCTAAATAACGACGCCGTAGAGATCGTAAATCCAAGCGCCTATCTGGCTACGATAAACGAGGATGCCGATCTTAAATTTACGCTCATCATCGAAAAGGGTATCGGCTACGTCCCAAGCGAAGAGATCAGAGAAAATTTAGACGCTGATTTTATCGCGCTGGATGCATTTTTTACCCCGGTAACCAAGGCCGTTTACGATATCGAAAACGTATTTGTAGAGGATAATCCCGACTACGAGAAGGTGGTCTTTACGATTACTACCGACGGTCAGATCAGCGCGATAGATGCGTTTAAAAACGCGCTTGAGGCGATGTATCAGCAGCTGGCGGTTTTCAAAGGTATCGTAAATATCAGCGCTGCCGATACTTTCGGTAGAGCTATCCCTGCAAATTCCGAGTTTGCAAAGCTTTTTGAGAGCGTTAGCAATCTAAGCTTAAGCGCACGAAGCTTCAACTGCCTGGATCGCGCAGATATTAGATTTATCGGCGAGCTTGCGATCATGGAGGAGAGCGAGCTTAAAGACCTTAAAAATTTAGGCAAAAAATCGCTCGAGGAGATCAAGGCTGTTATGGAGGAGATCGGTTATCCTATCGGCAACCAAGAGCTCGGCGATAAAAAAGAGCAGCTAAAACGCAAGCTTGATGAGCTGAAGGCTCAAAGACAAAAGAATGAAGGACAATAAATGAGACATAACCACGGATATAGGAAGCTAGGGCGCACTTCGTCTCACCGTGCCGCCCTGCTTAAAAATTTAACCATCGCTTTAGTTACTAGCGGCAAGATCGAAACCACGCTTCCTAAAGCCAAAGAGCTAAGAAGCTATGCCGAGAAGCTGATCACTCGCGCGCGCAAGGGCGACAGCGAGGCGCATAGATTTGTTTTCGCGGCGCTTCAGGATAAAGCTGCGACAAATAAGCTAGTCACCGAGATCGCTCCAAAATACGCGGGCGTAAACGGCGGCTACACTCGCATCATCAAAACTCGCCTTCGCAAGGGCGACGCCGCAGAGATGGCTTACATCGAGCTAATCAGCAAATAAAATTTCGGGATCACTCCCGAAATTTCTTCTATGAAATTTAAAATTTTACTTCCGCTTGTTATCGTCGCTGCGGGCCTAGCGTGGGCATTGGACAATTATCTCAGCTATAAAAATATCGAAACGATCAACTCCGAAATTCCGCTAAAGCAGGCATTGGACGGCGAGCAAATTTCTAAAATCCGCGTCTATAAATCCAAACGAATTCTTGAAATTTTGACCTCAAAAGGCGTCGCGAAAAGCTACAAAATCGCCCTCGGACGCGAGCCTGAAGGACATAAAGAAATTCAAGGCGACGGCAAAACCCCGGAGGGCAACTACACCATAAACGGCAAAAATCCAAACTCAGCGTATCATCTAAATTTAGGCATCTCTTATCCGAACAAAGCTGACGTAGCGCACGCAAAATCCCTCGGCAAGAGCGCAGGCGGCGATATCAAAATCCACGGGCTACCGAACAAATTTAGCTACCTAGGGCAGAGTATCGCGGCGTTCGGCGACTGGACGGAGGGCTGCATAGCGCTCGTCAATGACGATATGGACGAGCTTTTTGAGCACGTAAAAATCGGCACGCCGATAGAAATTTTGCCGTGATTGCACGCGCCTGCGCTAAAATTTCACAGCCGCAATCGATATAAACATAGCGTAAATTTCATCTACGAGCTTTAAAATAATATCCACCGCCCAGACTTTCGTAGTTGCAAAATTTGCGATTAAAAGCAGGATTGTTTTTCTAAAAATTTAATCGTATCGGCGCCTGTTCTAATTAAATTTAGGCAGTTTGCTTTAAATTTCTTTCCCGCTCAAGCAAAATTTCATCCCAAATTTAGCCCCCGACCGGGCTAAAATTTCATCCCAAATTTATAGCGCAAATAGTCTAAATTTAAATATATGCAGGCCTGATAATTCGCGGGCTTCGTCCTTACCGAATCGATAAAATTTTAAAATCGCGGCTCGCCGTTCGCGGCGTATAAAATTCTTTGCGAGCCATTACGCAAAATCCGCGTCCTCGCGCAAAATTTCAGATTAAATTTCATCCCCGATAAGCCTTTTTTTATCGCTTTTGGATATAATGCGCCAAAATCAAAACAAGGAATTTTAATGATACCATTTACAGACGAAGAGCTTCTAGCCCCGGTACAGGATAGCTTGGAGCTAATCCGACCGATGCTGCAAAACGACGGCGGCGATATGAAGCTTTTAGGCATAAAAAATGGCGTCGTCTATGTCCGCCTTACCGGGCATTGCCACGGCTGCGCTGCAAGTGCGCAGACCCTAAAATACGGCGTCGAGCGCCAGCTTCGCATGGATATCCACCCCGAGCTTAGCGTCGTAAGCGTCCCCGAAGGCGAAGAGTTTGAATTATAAAAAGCTGGGGCTAAAAGCCTTTTCGCGCGGAGAATTTGAGCTTGCGAAGCTGTATTTTTCGCTCGCCTACGAAAAAAGCGGCGAGGAGGAAATTCTATTTTTGCTTGAGCTTTGCCAGACCGCGCTGGCAGACCGCGAAGAAGCGCTTATGCTCTTTGATTTTTACAACCTTAGCCCCAAAACTCAAACCGCGGAGCTTTTTAAAATTTTAAATTCCATCAACGAAAAAATCGCGAACGAAGCAGCCTCAGAACCCGGCGCCGAGGATGAGATCGCCGTTATCGCCTATGCCGATTTTATGCGAGCGGTAGGTCAAAAGGGCTTTAAAGACGCCTTCGAATCGATCATTTTTTCCTCCAAAATCGCTATTTCGGACAAAAGTGAGATGATAGAATTTTTAGAAAATTTGATAGAAAACGGCTACTACGAAATGGGGCTTAATTACGTCGAGAGCTCGGCTGCTGCGTACGCAGGCGATGAGCGCTTCGAAGCGTTGATGCAAAAAATCAAAAATCATGAAAATACGACTCGAAAATAGCTTTATCACCGATAACTCCGCCGAGTGCGAGGTGGGCTGCTTTTTTATGCGCACGGACGCGAACGCTAAATTCCAAGCCGAAGCGGCGCAAAAAGGTGCGCAGATCATCTCTATCGCGCAAGCAAAGGAACTTTTAAATATTAATCCGCACATCAAAATCGTAGGCATCACCGGCACGAACGGCAAGACCACGACCGCGGCGGCGATCTATTCGACGCTGCTGGATCTGGGCTTTAGCTGCGGCTTAAGCGGTACGCGCGGCGCCTTTATAAATGAGCGCAGGATCGACGAAAAGGGGCTTACGACGAGCTCAGTTTTAAAGACGATGAGCTATCTTTATGAAGCCAGCAAGCAGGGCTGCGAGTATTTCGTTATGGAGGTAAGCTCGCACGCAATCGCACAGAACCGCATCCAGGGGCTAAATTTTGCGCTTAAAATTTTTACGAATTTGAGCCAAGATCATCTCGATTATCACGGCAGCATGCAAGAATACGCGGCAGTCAAGAGTTCGTTTTTCGCAGACGACGCGCCAAAGCTCATAAACGCCGACGATGGGCATATTAAATTTAACCCTGCAAACGCCCTTACCTACGGCATCAAAAACGCCGCGAGCTTCGGCGTAAGCGGATACGGGCTAAAGGGCGGCATCGACGCGCTCCTGCGTACTCCAAACGGCGATAATGCGCAGCTGCAAAGCGATCTGATCGGCGAGTTTAATCTCTACAACCTTACCGCGGCGTTTGCGGCGGTTAAAATTCTGACCAAGCTGCCGAATAAAAAGATCGCAAAAGCCCTGGCAAACTTCGGCGGCGTCGAGGGTCGCGTGCAGATCGTAAATAAAAACCCGCTTGTGATCGTCGATTTCGCTCATACCCCAGACGGTATCGAAAAGGTGCTAAACGCGCTGCGCGCAAGCGGCGAGATCATCGCGGTTTTTGGCGCGGGAGGCGATCGCGACCACGGCAAGCGTCCGAAAATGGGCGCCATCGCGGAGCACTTTGCTAAAATCTGTATCGTTACGAGCGATAACCCGCGCAGCGAGGATCCAGACGAGATCATCGAACAAATTTGCGCCGGCATGCGCCGAAAAGATAAAATTTTAAAGATCGCGGATCGCAAAGAGGCGATCGCGCGCGCGCTAGATCTTGCCAAAAACGGCGAGATGATCGCTATTTTAGGCAAGGGCGACGAGACCTACCAGGAGATCAAGGGCGTGAAGCACCCCTTCAGCGACAAGCAGGTCGTGAGTGAGCTCGTCGCGGCGCGAGGCGGGTCAAATTTAGACTAAATTTAAAGGACAGCCGATGAAAATCGAAATTTTATCAAGCAAAATCCACCGCGCGTGTGTGACGGACGCCAACCTCAACTACGTGGGCTCGGTCACGATCGGACCCGAGCTCATCGAGGCTGCGGGGCTTTGCGAATACCAAAAAGTCGAGATCCTAAACGTCAATAACGGCGAGCGCTTCGCTACCTACGTGATCCGCGGCGAGAAAAAGGGCGAGATCTGCCTAAACGGCGCGGCCGCGCGCAAAGTCTGCGTCGGCGACATCGTCATCATCGTAGCTTACGCACAAATGAGCGCCAAAAAAGCGAAAGATTTTGAGCCAAAAATCGTACAGGTAAACGAGAAAAACGAGATCGTAAAATAACATGGCACCGCGCCTCGATGGGCTTTTCGCCTCGCCGCAGCACTACGAAAAATACAAAGCGCGGCTGGGTAAAAAACTAGCCGAGTTTCGCTTCGGCTTTATGAGCGACGCAAAATGGCGCAAGCTCTTTTCGGCGATCTG
>NZ_CALHHX010000126.1 GCF_938030685.1 uncultured Campylobacter sp.
ATACCGAAAAAGCCCGATATGAAGCCCACGACGACGCCGACAAAGGGGAGTTCTAACATTTTGATCCTTGAAATTTGAGACGAAGTTTATAGCTTTAAAATTTAAAGCTTGATAAATTTGCGGAATTTTGGAGTTGGTAGCGGGGATTTGCGGAATTTCGATCGTGGGGTTTGCGGAATTTCTAGGCGCGGAATTTTGGTTTGGAATTTTATCTAGATTTGGTTTCACTTAAAATTTATACGCAAAATTTTGCCTCAAAATTTCAAGCGCGAGATTTGCAAAATTTTAAAATTTACGGGATTTTAAGGTGTGGAATTTCGGCTTGAAATTTTATGCAAATTAGCCCATCTGTGTTTGTTCGCATTGCAGTCTGGCGGTAGAATTTTGGATCGGAATTCTGCGTCTAGACTGCGGCGGCTCAGCGTAAATTTGAGATAAAATTTTACGTTTAGATCGCGACACTGTATTTTTGCCTCGATTAAATTTCTATGGAATTCTATCGCGACGAAATTTCATACGGCAAAATTCCGCGCAGTAAAATTTTAGACAAAATTCTGCGGCAAATTTCCGCGTTTTGTATTCTAAAAACCATTGCAAAACCAGCTCAAAATCGCGGCGAGTCACAACAAGATCGCAGTAAAATTTTACGTAAAGTGCACGCAAACGCAAAGAGTGCAAATTTCTCCGCGAAATCATTGCAGCGAAATTTCGCCGCCAAAAGCTCGTTTAAGGCAGCCCAAAACCCGCTCAAAGATCAAAAAGCCGCCGCAAAATCCTCACGATGAAATTCCGCCCGCAAATTTCTCCAAGCAGAATTGCTTTAGATGGGACGGGATTTGAACTCGCAGCGAATTTTCCGGGCTAAATTTTACGCAAAAATTCGCATTGGACCTGCAAAATTTATCGTAAATTTCTCCGAGCGGTTTTCGCGCCTTATGAAATTTCCAGCACGATCTCCTTTTTTAGCCCGATCTGTTTGATCTCGAGCACGAAAGCGCCGTTCAAGCGGAGCGCAAGCACTTCCGTCTCGCTGCAAGCGCCCGCAAGAGCGATTTCGCGCAGCACCTTACCGCGCCAGGCTTTGGCGTAGTGGCTCAGTACCTTGCCGCCTTTTATGAAACTAAAACTTAGATATTCGCGCTTCATCTCATAAAATTTTTCGTAAAACCCCGCACGCAGATCCACGACGCATTCATCCGCCAGATACCGATCCAGCGCGGCGGAGAAGCTATCGCGATAAAATTTCGCCGCGTCTATGCCGCCAAATTTTTCGCCCTGCTTGAGCTTGTAGTTCGGCAGCGCATCGCCGCCCAGCACGGGGCCGAAAAGGTTTGAAAAAATTATCGTATTTCGCTCCGCAAACTCCCGCGCGCCGGGGCTTAGCGACGCGTAGCCCAGGGCGCGATACGCGGTGCCCGTGTAGCGCAAAAGCGCCTTCGCGCAGCCTTTTTCAAAGATATTTTCGCGCAGAGCCGCGTCCCATTTTTTTAGCCCGAAAAGCTTGCAAAGCTCCGCCTCGCTTGCTTTATCCACGAAATCCGCATAAGCGCGCAGCATCTGCAGGCGCTTTTCGTAAAGATCTGCAAAGATGAAATTTCGCTTGCAAATGCGCGTGCTGCCGCCCAACTCGCTTTTCATCTCGCTTGGGGAAAATAAAATTTTCATACACTCTCCTTGAAATTTGCTAATTTTATTAAAATTTTGCTTGGACTAAGCCAGCCTGAGCTCGCGCCGCCCGCTCAAATTTAAGCTAAACAGCGTATAATGGCGCTAAAAATTGTAAGGACGAAAATGCTTTTAGAAGAGCCGCTGTTTTACTACCGCGAAATTTTAAAGACGCATCCGCAAAGCTACCTCGCAGAGGACAACGCTCAGGTCATCATCGGCATCGATTGCGATTATTTTGACGGATTTAAGATGAGTTTTGAGGCTTTGAGGCTTAAATTTGATGAGGTAAAGGGCGCAAAAGAAGGCGCGAGCGAGTTTAAAAACGCGAGCTTTGCAGGGCTTTTCGGCGTTTTGGGCTATGGCATCGTGCGCGCATTTGAAAATATCGGCGCGCCGAAGCAGGCGCTGTATGACTTCCCGCCGTTTTTTTACGCCGACGCCGCAAACTACCTGCACTACGATAAAATCAGCAAAATTTACGATTTTTACGGCAAAGACACTGGAATTTACGAAAGCCTGCGCGGGCTTAGCCCACAGGCTTCGCAGCAAGCCGCCGCCGAAGCGGAAGGCACGCCGCAGAGTGCCGCAAAAGCGGACGCCGCGATAAAAGGCGGATCGAAATCGCAAAGCGCGTCTGAGCCGGAGCCTCAGAAAAAAGAGCTTAAATTTAAAATTTTAACCGATCTGGGCGCCGAGGAGTCGCATTTTAGCGCAATGGTCGAGGCTGCAAAAGAAAAGATAAAAAGCGGCGACGTGTTTCAGGTCGTGCTGGGCGAAATTTTAAAAATCGGTACGAATCTCGGCAGCTTGGACTTTTACGAGCGACTCAAAAAGAACAATCCGAGCCCCTATATGTTTCACTTCCCGACGCCGTACGGCTGCGTCGCGGGCTCCAGCCCCGAGCTGATCATGGAGATCAAAAAAGACGAAATTTTCGTCGCTCCCATCGCGGGCACCCGCAGCAGAGGCGCGAATGCAGAAGCCGACGCGACGCTTGAGTGCGAGCTTTTAAGCGACGAAAAGGAGCTTGCGGAGCATCGGATGCTGATCGATCTAGCTCGCAACGACATAGGCAAATTCGCCGCGCCAGCCTCGGTGCGGGTGCAAAACGCGATGCGCATCGTGCGCTACGAAAGCGTGATGCACATCGTAAGCGAGGTCTACGGCACCAAACCGCGCGGGGTAAGCGCGTTTGAGGTGCTCGGTACTATCTTTCCTGCGGGCACGCTAAGCGGTAGCCCGAAGATCCGCGCGATGCAGATCATAAACGAGCTGGAGCGCTACGAGCGCGGCATATACGGCGGCGGAATCGGGTTTTGGCGCTTTAGCGGCGACGTGATGCAGGCGATCTTGATACGCTCGGCGATCTTCGTAAATCGCGACGCGCAAAATTCCTGCTCGGACGAGAATTTTAAACGAAATTCCGGTTTAAATTTAGACGCTACTTGCGGCGAGACAAATTACGAAGCGATGGGGCTTTGCGACGCTGAAAATCCCGAGACGACAGAGCTTTGCGGAGCTGCGGCGCAAAAGGGCAGCGGCGGGGCGCAAAATTTACTGGCTCGCGCAGGCGGGCGCGACGCGACGTTAAATTTAAAAGCTCGCGCAGGCGGCGGAGCGCTAAATTTAGAGAGCAAGCCGAGCTTTAGCCGCGCGATGCGGTTTGAGACTGCCAAATTTAACGCGGAGAATTTCGGCTGCGAAGGGCTAAGTAACCTCGTATTTATCGGCGCGGGCGCGGGTATCGTTTACGACAGCTCGCCAAAGAGCGAATACGCAGAGATCTGCAAAAAGCGCAAAAGCCCGCTCAAGGCGATCGAGGAGCTATGCGAGGAAGTTTAGATCCTTTAAATTTAGCTAGCCTGACGCGCCGCTTTTCGGTGCGAGTTTGATTCCGCTAAATTTAAAAGCGTGTCGCTGCTAGGACGTTTAAATTTAACGGCGAGCTTCATTCGGCGCCGCAAAGCCGAGATATTTATCGGCTGCAACGCCGCGCAAGCTCGCGACGCAGTAATGCCGCACGCGGGCAGAATTAAATTTAGCCCGCAGCGGCACTAAAACGGCGCTAAATTTAGCCGCTGCAAAGCGGTTAAATTTAAACTATTTAGAATTTTAAAGAGGTGCAAGCGCCCGAAAAAAGGATAAAATTTTGATTTTAATGATAGATAATTACGACAGCTTCGTTTTCAATATTTATCAATACATTTTGGAGCTAAGCGACGAGGAGGTGCGCTACTTCCGCAACGATGAGATAACGCTGCAGCAGGTGCGCGAGCTTGCCCCTTCGCACATAATCCTAAGCCCCGGGCCAAATCACCCAAAAGACAGCAGCGTTTGCTTAGAGATTTTGCGCGCGGATTTGGACGTGCCGATTTTGGGCGTGTGCCTTGGGCATCAGGCGATCGGATATGCGGCTGGTGCGGAGATAAAGCAGCTGGAGGTGCCGCTACACGGCAAGAGCTCGACGATCGAAATTTACGCAGATGGCGTGCTTTTTAGCGGGCTGCCGTGTAAATTTGAAGTGATGCGCTACCACTCGCTTTATGTGGACGAAGCGACGTTGCCGCGCGAGTTTGAAATTTTAGCAAAGAGCGAAAATGACGGCATTATAATGGCGATGAAGCACCGAAGCAAGCCTGTTTTCGGCATTCAATTTCATCCCGAGAGCTTTTTTACTCAATACGGCAAAAAGATCATCGAAAATTTCATCAATTACGGCAAAAAGATAATTTTAAAGGAGAAACTCGTGGTAAATTTCGCCCCGTTTATGTTGAAGCTACAAAAGGGCTTCCCGCTAGATAGCGACGATTATGCGGTCATTTGCAAGGCGCTTTACGAGCAGGATTACGACATCGTGCAGCTTGCGGGGCTGCTCGTGCTGATCAGCGAAAAGTCGCTCTATCCAAGCAGCCTCACGGCGCTCGTGCGCAGTATCTTAAAATACTCGATCACCTACGACGATCCGAGCCCGATGTTTGACATCGTAGGCACAGGCGGCGATAGGCTAAAGACGATCAATATCTCCACGACCGTGGCCTTTATCGCGGCAAGCTTCGGCGTGCGCGTCGCCAAGCACGGCAACCGCGCGATCACCAGTAGATCGGGCAGCTCCGATACGCTCGATGCTCTGGGCGTGCCGCTACTTAGCGATCTGGCGCAGATTAGGGCGCTGCTAGATCGCACCGGGCTAGCGTTTTTTCACGCGCCGTTTTTTCACAAAATCACTGCCGAGGTCAAAGAGGTTCGCAACCGCCTAAAAATCGGCACCGTTTTTAATATAATGGGGCCGCTGCTAAATCCAAATTTAAGCCTAAGCAATCAGATCGTGGGCAATTATCTGGAGGAAGTAAACGGGCTCATCGCCGAAACGCTGATGATTTTGGGGCGCAAGCACGCTCTGGTGGTGCACGGCATGGACGGCATGGACGAGATCAGTCTGTGCGACGAGACGCTAATCCACGAGGTCAAGGACGGCAAAATTTTAGAATACCGCGTAAATCCTGAGCAGTTCGGCTTCGCTCGGGCATTTCACAGCGATATCGAAGGCGGCGACGGCGAAGCTAATGCCAAGATTTTAAAGCAAATTTTAAAAGGTGAGCTTAGCGGACCAAAATTTGATATCGTAGTGCTAAATGCGATGTTTGCGCTATACTGCGCCGATGTCGTATCAAGCCCTGCGGAGGCTAAGCCGCTAATTTTAGAGGCGATCAGATCGGGCAAAACGTGGGAATTTTACGAAAACTACGTGAGGGCGAGAGCTTAGATGGCTAGCGGCGAAAAGAGGGAGTTTTTAAGCGAGCAGCTCATCAGCTATCTGGGCAACAAGCGCTCGCTGCTAGCGCCGATAGGGCGGGCGATCTGCGAGATTAAGGCGGAGCTTGGGCGGGACAAGATCAGCTTCGCAGATGTCTTTAGCGGCAGCGGCATCGTCGCGCGCCTGGCTAAAGCGCACTCAAACCTCGTGATCGCAAACGATCTGGAGGGCTACTCGCGCGCGATAAACTCCTGCTATCTTTCAAATTTTAGCGACGGGCTGTGGCGGGATTTGAGCGAGCTACACGCTGAAATTTTAAGAAATTTCGCGCCGAAGGAGAGCTTTTTTAGCGAGCTGTACGCGCCGAAGGACGATGAGAATATCAAGGCGGGCGAGCGCGCTTTTTACACGCGCCGAAACGCCCTGATTTTGGGCGGGCTTTGCGAGCAGATCGGTAAAATCCCGCAAAAATTTCGCGATTTTTTCACCGCGCCGCTACTTAGCGAGTCGAGCATCCACTCAAACACGGGCGGCGTTTTTAAGGGCTTTTACAAGGATAAAGCGGGCATAGGTAAGTTCGGCGGCAGCGGCGAAAACGCGCTAGCTCGCATAATGGGCGAGATTTCTTTGCGCCTGCCCGTGCTTTCAAATTTCGCCTGCGAAAGCGCGGTCTTTCAAGAAGATGCCGCGCGCTTTGCACAGAGTGCACGCGAGCGCTTTTTGCAGCTTGACGTCGCGTATTTTGATCCCCCTTACAATCAGCACCCCTACGGCTCGAACTATTTTATGCTAAATTTGATCACGGATTTTATAAACGAGGGCAAGCGCCCAAATGCTGTGGGGCTTAGCAGGGTTTCTGGGATCCCCGCAGACTGGAACCGCTCGGCTTACAACAAAAAATCAAGTGCTGCGGAGGAATTTTTCGCGCTGCTGGCGGAATTTCCGGCGAAATTTTTAATAATCTCTTTTAATTCCGAGGGCTTCATCTCAAAGGCGGAATTTTTAAAAAACCTCGCGCAAATCGGCTCCGTGCGCACGATAGAGATCCGCTATCCTACCTACCGCGCGAGCAGAAATTTAAGCGCGCGCGAGCTTTACGTGACGGAATTTTTATATGTCGTACAGAAGTAAGATCAAAATTTGCGGCATCAAAAGTGCCGCCGAAGCCCGCACTGTGCTGGCGTGCAGCTCGGCTTTATGCGCAAATTTAGAGTGCGCGGACGATGCTAAAAATTTACCGCAACCAGGCGGTGAGAGCTCGATAAAAAAGTCTAATTTTTGCGACGAAAATTCTGGGCGGAATTTTAATTCGGATGCCGAGAATGCTACGCGAAATTTCAATTCCGGCAGCAAGAATTTTGCGCCAAATTTTAATCAGAGCGGCGAGAATTCCGCATGCCGCATGCAAGATCACGCAAATTTTACGTGCGAGCAGAATTGTGATTGCGATAAAAATTTCGATGGCGGTTCGCGAAATCTGGGCGACGGCTCGGGTGTGCGCGTGGAGTTTTTAGGCGTGATATTCGTATCAAGCTCCAAGCGCCGCGTTAGCGTAGAAACAGCGCGCGAAATCGCGCGTATCGCGCATGAAAGCGGTGCAAAGTGCGTGGGCGTCTTTGCTTTGAGCTCCGAAAAACACGGCACCGCCGCGTGTGAATGTAAAAATTTTAGCGGCAAAACTCGCGGCGAAGAAATTTGTGAAAATAAAATTTACGCGAGCAAGAGCGGCGGCGTAGAATTTTATGAAGCCGCGGAATTCTGCAAAAAGCAGCGCAACGATTTGAGCGTAAATTTAAACGCAAACTGCGTTGTGTCCGCCTCGGTAAAAGATCTAAATTCTGAAATTTTAGATACGGAAGCTTTAGACGAGGAGCAAA
>NZ_CALHHX010000127.1 GCF_938030685.1 uncultured Campylobacter sp.
CCCCCAAATAAAGGCAAAATATGAAAGAAATCTCGCTACTAAGGCTCTCGCTCGCAATCTACGTCGATATGTTTTTGCGCCTAGTAACCACGTTTATCAACACCTACATGATCTCGCGCGTGGACGTCTCGCTAGTAGGCGCGCTGGGGGCGGGCAACGAGATATTTCTGCTCTTCATCACGGTTTTTGGCTTTCTGGCCGTGGGCTGCTCGGTGCTCGTAGCGCAGGCGCTTGGAGCGAAAAACAAAGTCCTAGCCATGCGCGCGATCCACACGAGCATCGCATTCAACGCGCTAGTGGGGCTTTGCAGCGGCGTTTTCGTCTTTAGCTGCGCGCCGTTTTTACTCCGCGCGCTGCAAGTGCCCGCCGAGCTTTTAAGCGAAAGTGCGATCTATCTTAAGGTCATCAGCATCGTCTTTGCGATAGACGCCGTCGCGATCGTGCTTAGCGCCATCGTGCGCGTTTACGGATACGCAAATTTCATCATCGCAGTCTCCGTGGTGATGAACCTAGTAACGCTCGCGGGCAACTACGTCGTGCTCTTTAGGCCGTTCGGACTGCCGTGCTACGGGCTTGAGGGCATCGGCGTGAGCACGATCGCGGGGCGCATGATCGGCGTATGTTTATTCTTTCTTATCATCACGAAGGTGCTAAAGATAAAATTTTACCTCACGATGTTTTTAAAGATCAAGCTCGCCACGCTGCGCAAAATTCTATCCGTAGGGCTTCCTAGCGCAGGCGAAAACATGCTGTGGATCGTGCAGTATCTAGTCGCCTTCGCCTTCGTCGCGAGCATGGGCGAGGCGAGCCTTACCGTGCAGACGATCTATTTTCAAATTTCATCATTCATCTTCTTCGGCGGAAGCGCGATCAGTATGGCAAACGAAGTGATCGTAGGCCGCCTCGTAGGCGCCGCCAAGCCGCAGGAAGCATATAGGCACACATTTACCGCGCTGCGCTTCGGGCTCGGGGCGACGGCGCTTTTCGTCGCGATCGTGTTTTTAGCGCGCGAGCAGATCATGGAGATGTTGAGCCTAAACGAGGCGCACAAGCAGGTCATGCGGCCGCTTTTTTACCTCACGCTGGGGCTTGAGTTCGGACGGACGCTTAATATCGTGTTCGTAAACGCCCTGCGCGCAAGCGGCGACGCGAGGTTTCCCTTTGCAATGGGCGTGATCTTTATGTGGGGCGTCTCGATCCCCGTGGGCTGGCTTTTGGGCATCCATCTAGGGTATGGAATTTTGGGCGTTTGGATCGGGTTTTTCTGCGACGAGTGGCTGCGCGGCAGCGCGAATACGGCGCGATGGATAAGCAAAAAATGGCAGAGCAAAAAGTTAGTCTAAATTTACTGGGCCTGCCGATCAGTCTGCGTTTTAAGCGGATGAAATACGCGCGCATCCGCATTAGCAAGGACTGCGAGATCAGCGTCAGCGTGCCGCGCTCCTACACCGCGGCGCAGGCAGAAAATTTCATCCTAAAGCACGAAAGCTGGATCCTCCAAACGCTAGAGCGGCTGCAAAGCAAGCTACTAGCGAGCGATCAGGTTAGAATTTTAGGCAAAATTTACAAGCTGAAATTTAGCCGCGAGGTCGAGCTGGGCACAAACTGCGACGCAGATGAAAGTTTAGGCGATAGTAGCGTGCGGGGCTGCGTGAACTGGGCGAATGGCGATGCGAGTAGTGGCACAGGCGGCGTAAATTCAGCTCATTTACAAAGCGGCACGGACATAAGCGGTAATGGCGTCAATGTGGACGGCAACGCAAACAATGCCGCAGGCGGCATGAATAACGGTGCGGGCGGCGGCGCAGGAAGTGAAATTTTAAAATTTCACTCGGGCGAGCACACCTCGCAAAGTGGTGCGGCGGACGAGGATTTCAAATTTGACCTACCGGACGATGCAGCGCAAGGGCTTGCGCAACAGAGCGAAATGCGACAAAGCAGCGGGTTTATAGATACAGCGGCGCAAAATGGCGCAGCGGACGCGGATTTGAAATTTAACCTCGCACGAGAGGACGCAAACCTGGAAAGTGGCGAAATTTTAAAATTTAACCCAAATGCCTTGGGAACGCGGGGGCAAAATTTAAATCGCGGCGACGCACAAAATTTAACGGGCGAGGAATTTTTCAAATCGAGCCGTATCCGGACAGAAACGCTAGAGCAAAACGGCGGCGAGCAATCCTGCGGCGAAAATTTAAAATTTCACTCGGACGGATGCGTTTCACAAAGCAGTGATGCGGGCAAATTTAACTCCGCCTTAAGCGGCGAAAATTTTGAATTTAATCCTGCCGCAAGGGATGGAATTTTAAAATTTAAACCTGTCGCGGGTGAAGGAATTTCAAAATTTAAACCCGCCGAGAGCGGAGAAATTTCAAATTTTAGCTCTGCCGCGAGCGAAGAAATTCCGCTCATGGGCAAAAGAACTTCAAAATCCGCGAGCGAAAACGTGCCGCAAAATGTGGCGCAAAGCGCGCAAGCGGCGGAGCGCGACGAGCCCGATTTTACGATCAAAAATTTTATCCAAAGCTCTAAATTTAAAGATAAAATTTTCGTATCGGAGGGCGCGATCTTTTGCGAGAGCGAGGGCGAGTTTGCGGCGTTTAAAAAGGCTTTTGCGTTTGAACTTTACCTGCGCTATATCGAGAAATTTTCGCCGCGAATAGGCCGCAAGATCGCGCGGGTGCGGGTGCGCAAAATGCAGACGCGCTGGGGCAGCTGCAACCACGCCAAGGGCTATCTCAACTTCTCGCTAAGCCTGATAGAGCGGGATCCGCGCTTCGTCGAATACGTCGTGTTGCACGAGCTCGCGCACCTCATCCATGCAAATCATGGAGCGGATTTTTACGCGCTCATCGCGCAGATCATGCCCGATTTTAGGGCACGTATCAAGCTAGGCAAGGGCTAGTTCGCGAACAGAGCGCCCGTTTAAATTTCACGCCGCTGCGGCACGATCATTGCGGTCGATAAATTTCAACCGATCTTTCACTCCTCTTTCGCCCTGCCGTAGCAGGCCGCAGCCGGTCCGAACTTGCGCGGCGCAGGCGGCGAATTTCGCAAATTTTCGCGGGTCAAAACGCTAATCTAAAGCCGCAAATTCCACGTATTTCTCCATCGCAACCAGCAGGAGCCAGCGCGCGGTAGGGCTGAAAAAATAGTGGTGTTCGGGGACCTGCTCCATTATAAATTTTAAAAAATCGTAAAAATATTCGGGCGCAAATTTAACCTCGGCGCTCGT
>NZ_CALHHX010000128.1 GCF_938030685.1 uncultured Campylobacter sp.
TAGCTCCGCGATGTATAAAACACGTAAATTTCAAAGTAAGAGAAAGATGAAATAGAGCGGTGAAATTTCACTATCGCCGAATTTTGCCGTAGAATTCTGTCTGCGCAAGATTTTGCGGGGAATTCGCCGCGTTAAAACCCTGTAACAGAACGAGAGTGAAATTTTAAAATTTTGCCGCATTTGCGGCGTAAAATTTTGCAACCGCCCGTACCGCAAAGATCACCGCTTCCAAACCGCCCCCTGATCGCGCTGTAGCGTAACCCGCGCGCAGCTCGCAAAAAAGTCCCAGGCAACCACGCCTCTCAATCGTAGCTTCAAACCCCGCTACCGCCTGCGAAATTTAGCGAGCTGCAAAATATCGCGGCAGTGTCCGTGCCGTAAAAATTTACAAATCGCAAAATTTACAAAAATCGCGCGGCGAAATTCTTGCCCTAACGATCCGATAAAGAAGCCGGGGCAGCGGCGCACCAGGCGTATGCAAGGAGTAAAATTCTCACCCAAACGATCCGCCAAACACGCTTAAATTAAATTTCAAATTTAGCGAGCAAATTTCGCCTACTTCACCAGCCCCGCTTCCCTTAAAAAGCAACTCGGCTCATAATTAATCTTTCTGATCTTATCAAATTTCGCGTAGCTTAGCACCAGCTCATCGCGCGCTCTGGTGACCGCCACGTAAAAGAGCCGCCGCTCCTCCTCCAGACTGCCGCCCATCGCCATTAGCTTGAGGTTTGGGAAGCGGTTTTGCGCCAGATCGATGAGATAGACGCTGCAAAACTCAAGCCCCTTGCTTGCGTGCACGCTGAGCAGATTCACCCCCTCGCCCTCGCTCATCTCCTTTGCGCCCAGGGTTATGAAGTTATAAAAGCTCTGCGGATCCGCGTATTTGCCGGCGATCTGCTCTAAAATGCCGCATTTATCGTAGATGCGAGTGACTTCGTCCTTTTTGCGCTCATCGTCTATCTTGCCGTTTTTTAGCGTCGCGCGTTTCGTCGCGATAAAGTCCGCCACAAGCGCAAAAAGGCGCGAGTCTTTGATATGCGAGATGAGCGTAGCGGATCTTGCAGCCGAGCCGCTTTTTTTAAAAATTTTATAAATTTCGTGCAAAAATACGGCGCCGCCCTCGGTGATTTTATTGTGTTTTAGCACCGGATGCGAGCGAAAAAACTCGTCAAATTCCAAAGCTTCAAAGCGCGATACCGAGCCGATAATATCCACATCGTCAAAAAGCCCGAGCTGGTAGTTTTTCCTCTTTTTTTCAAAAATTTTAACGCTCTCGTCGGGACGCAAAAGCCCTGCGTGGATGCTTCCGTGTCCAAGCGCGATCAGCGCGTCGAAAAGCTCCTTGCTTAGCGCGCTGCCGACGCCTCTTGCGTATTCGCACGTGCTCATAAAGGCCATCATATCTTTTGGATTTATTATCATCGCGAAGATGTCCGTAAAGGCCTTGATCTCGCGGCTTTCAAAAAAGCTCACGCCGCCTTTTCGCTTCGCGCCGATACCGAGCTCCTTAAGCGCGACCTCGACGCCGTCGGCGCTGGAGTTGTTGCGAAAGATAACGGCGATCTTTTCGCGCGGAGTGGCGCTTTGCGCGATCTGTGCGGCCACGTGGGCGTATTGCGCCGCCGTATCGTCGTAAACATGCAGCCTAGGCGCGCTAAATTTTCCCTCGCGGCCTACGATCAGCTTCTTTTCGTAAAGGCGCGGATTGTTCGCGATGACGCGGTTTGCAAGCGCTAAAATTGCCGAGCTTGAGCGGTAGTTGATATTCAGCGCGTAAATTTTAGCATCCGCAAAGCGCTTGCCGAAGCTGCCGATGATGTCGATGTTTGCGCCGTTAAAGGCATAAATGCTCTGATCGAAATCGCCGACGCAAAATAGGCTTTTCGTCGCAAAGGCATCGATGAGGCTTCCTTGCAGCGAGTTCGTGTCCTGATACTCGTCCACTAAAATTTCATCAAACCGCAGCGGAGCGCCCTTTCGCAGCTCATGGCGCATCTTTAGCAAGACGTCGTTGAAATCGGCGTAGTTAAATTTCGCCTTTTCCTCCTCGAACTCGCGCAAAATATCTGCGTAAATTTCGGCAAATTCCGCCTGATCCTCGTAGTTTTTGCTAAACCACGTCTCAAAATCTGCGCTCATCTCCTTATTTTGATACAGAGAATACACGTCGTACAGATACGCCCCGCCGTAGGGGCGCGCGTCGCTTACGTGATAAAATTTGCGCTTTTCTACGAGGCTTTTTAGCAGTGTCTTTAGCTCGGCGGGCTGCTTTAGGATCACGCCTTTGCCTAGCTCGCGAAGTAGGGCGTAGGATACGGCGTGGAAGGTGCCCGCGACGATTGCGGAGGTGATTTTTTTATCAAAATGCCGCTGCAGCCTCGCTATCATCTCGCTCGCGGCCTTATTCGTAAAAGTAAGAAGCAAAATTTTTCTAGGGCTCGCGCCAAGATTTAGCAGATGGGCGATCCTCGCGACGATGGTGCTGGTTTTGCCCGTGCCTGCGCTTGCGATTATTAGATTGTGCCCAGCAGGAGCGGTTGCTGCGGCGTATTGTTCGGTGTTTAGCTTAGCTAGAGCGTCCAAGATTATTCCTTTGCAAAAAGGCGCCATTATAGCCTAAAATCATTAAAATTCTTTGATATAATTGCGCGATGAAATTTCTAAAATTTACATTAAAAATCACGCTATTTTGCGCATTTGCATTCGCTCTGTTTTTGATCCTAGACGCGCTTTATCCGCTAAATTTGGATATGCTAAATAAGCAGAAGAGTAGAATTTTATATGACCGAAACGGCGAAATTTTAAATATGCAGATCAGCGACGATCAAATTTGGCGCTTCTACGCGAGCGCGGACGAGATACCGCCGCGGCTGAAACAAAGCGCGATCTACTTCGAGGATCGCTATTTTTACTACCATTTCGGTGTCAATCCAGCCTCGATCCTGCGCGCGGCTACGTATAATTTTACACAGAATTTTACTAAAAAAAGCGAGGGCAACGTCGAGCGCGTCGGAGCCTCGACGATTACGATGCAGGTTGCGCGTATGATGCGCCCCAAACAGCGCAGCTATAAGAACAAAATCATCGAAATTTTTAACGCCTTTCAGCTGGAGTGGCACTTCAGCAAGGATGAAATTTTAGGAATGTATTTCAACCTCGCCCCATACGGCGGCAACATCGAGGGGGTCAAGACTGCGGCGTATTTTTACTTCAAAAAGGACCTGCGCGAGCTTAGCAACGCTCAAATCGCGCTTCTTAGCGTGATCCCAAAAAACCCAAACAAAAACCGCCTAGACCGCAGATCAAACATCAACGCGCTTAAAAACCGCCTAATTTCGCAGCTGCGAGAGGGCGGCGTGATCTCACAGAGCGAGTATGAGCGCGCCATTGCGGAGCCGTTTTCGCCCAGACGCTACGCAGCGCCCAATTACGCGCCGCATTACGCGCTGCTGGCGTTTAGCAATTATAAAATGCAAAATTTTACCGCCAAAGATGACGTAAATTTCACTCAAAATTTAGAGCAGGGCGGCACGCCCGGCGCGACGGCGGGGCAAGCAGGCCCATCTGCGCGTAGAGCCGCGGCGATAGCAGAGTCAAATTTTTCGGACGCGGCGAGTGCCGAATTAAGCTTTACGACTGCGGAAAGTGGTAAGCCGAATTTATCTGGCTCCGTGAGTGCGCAGGTGGGAGCGGATTTAAAAGAAGCGGATTATAAAACGGAGACGACGGAGAGTTTAAATTTAAGCGAACGAACGAGCCTGAATTTAAACGAACGCGAAGGCGCAAAATCACAGGCGGGCGTAAAACCGAATGAATCGGAAAGCTTAAAACCAAATGAACGAAAGAGCGTAAATTTAGATGAGAGGCGAGATTTAATTGATGCCGTACATCCGTCGCAAAACTCGCAAGACCTAAATTTAAACGAGCAACGAGGCGCTGAGCGTTTGCTGCAGAATTTTAGCGCAGATGAAAATTCAAATAAACGACAAACCGAGTATCTGCCGCAAAATCCGAGTGCAGATATAAATTTAAACAAGCGACAGAATGTCGTCGGTACCGCGCATCCGTATCAAAACTCGCAAAACCCACAAAATCTAAATTTAAATAGTCGGCAAGATACCGCGCATTTGCCGCAAAATTCGCAGGCAGATGCAAACTCTAGCGAGCGGCCGAGCGTAAATTTTGATCCGCAGACAAATTCCGCTTCGGACACTAGGGCGCAGACGGATTTCGCTTCGTCGAACGCTAATGCTCAGACGGATTCTACTTCAGACGCCAAAATGCAGACGGATTCTGCTGCAAGCGCCGAATCGCGGGCAAATTCCGCTCCCAACGCCAAGGTGTCGCAAAATTTCGCTTTAGCCGCCCAGGCGCAGATAAATTCCTATCCCAACGCCAAGATGCGGAAAAATTCCGCAAACTCTAAAGCAGGCGTGCAGTCCAAGGAGCAAACTGCGCGAGAGCAGGAGCTTGCGCGTCTAAACGAGGGTAAAATTTATTCGAGCTTGGATCTTAAAACCCAGATCGCGCTTGAGGGTTTTTTGAAAAGCGAGATCCTCTCCTTGCGCGATAAGGGCGTTAGAAACGGCGCTGCGGTGCTGATCGACAACGAAAGCATGAGGGTGATCGCCTATGTAGGCAGCCACGATTTTAGCGCTAATGAGGGGCAAAACGACGGCGTGCGCTCGCAAAAAAACGTAGGCTCGACGCTCAAGCCCTTCATCTACGCCAAAGCCCTTGAGCACGGGCTCATAACCCCATCAAAGAAGCTGATCGACGCACCGATAACCTTCGCGGGCTATGTGCCGCGCAACTACAATCAGGGGTTTTTGGGCGCGGTTAGTGCTACGGACGCGCTAAGCCTTAGCCTAAATATCCCCGCGGTAAAGCTAAATTTAATGCTGGGTGACGACGGGCTATATGAGATGCTTAGCGGCGTCCATCTGGCGGAGTTTAGCAAGGATTATTACGGCGCAGGTATCGCGCTGGGCAGCATTTCGATGAGCCTAATGGATCTTGCTCGCCTTTACAGCGCGTTTGCAAACGGTGGAAAGCTACGAAAGCTCGAAATAGCGGGCGTAAAGATCGGTGACGATGCTAAAATTTTAACTCCGCAGAGCGCCTACATCGTAACGCAGATGTTAAGAAACGCGCCGCGCTCCTATCTCGGCTCGGTGTGGCAAAATACCCTAAACGCGCCGCCGTTGATGTTTAAAACGGGCACGAGCGCCGATGCGCGCGATCTCTACACCGTCGCTCTGACGCCGAAATTTACCCTCGGCGTCTGGCTGGGAAATTTCGACGGCTCCAAGACTAGAGATCTTAGCGGCGGCGTGAGTGCGGCAAAAGTCGCGTTTAATATGTTTGCTTTCCTCGATAAATCGGGCATGCTGGGCGAGGCGGAGTTTGCGCGTCCCGCAGGCGTGAGCTTGCGGCGAGTATGCACCGACGCGTACCGCGAAAAGGAGTGCGCTCAAAGCGCCGAGGATCTTACGATCGATGGAGTTGAGCCCAACGAGGAGTGCGAAATTTACGGCACAAGCGAGCTTTTTTACCTGCTAAAGCACGGCCTAGTCGATCCGCAAAAGGTGCGCGCAGGAAGGTGCGCGGCTAAATTTGCCGCCGTAAAGCCCGTGCTAAACGACATCAACGCCAAAACATACGAGACTGGCGCGGACGGCTTTTTGCGGCTTAAAGTGCAGTGCACGGCAGTTTTCGGCGAGCGCGTATATATCAGGCTAAGCGGCGGTTCGCGGGAGTTTATAGCGCTAAATTCCACCGCGTTTACGAGGGAGAATTCCGCGGATTTGGATTCCAAGCATTCTAGCGCGGTGCAACAAGATAATTTAAAGCAGAATTTAGCACAGCAAAATTTTGTAGAACAGAATTCTGCGGTACAAAATTCTATGCGACAAAATTTAGCGCCACAGAATTTAAAATCACAAAATCTTACGAAGCAAAATTCTGTAGAATGGAATTTCGTAGCTGAAAATCCAGCCACACAGAATTTGGCGTCGCAAAATTCTATCTTGCAAAATTCTACAGAGCAAAATTCGGGGGCTCAAAATTTCACAGCGAAAAATTTCGCGGATCAAAATTCCTCGCAGCAAAATTTCACGGCACTAGATTTCACCACGCAAAGCCTAGCGCCTGCAAATTCTAAAGTTAAAACGGGAGAATATTTTGCACGCACTAACGGCGAGGCTTTTACGCTTAACCTCGGCGTAGGGGATTTTGAGCTTGGCTGCTTGGACGAAAATGCAAATTTCGCTAAAGCAAATTTTAGAGTAAATGAAAGAAAATAAAAGGTTAATTTGTATATAATTTCGTAAAATTTTTGCAAAGGAATTTTATGAAGACAAAACTACTAAGCGCAGCGCTATTTTGCGCTTTGGCTAGCTTTGCCGCGGGCGTAGAGATCAAATACGCTAGCGGGGCTTACGAGATTAGCGGGGTGGACGGCAGTGGATTTAGTGTCACGCAAAAGCAGATCTTAAAATGCACTCCCAAAATCACGGGCACCTACGAAAGCGTGAGCGAGAGCTCAATCAGGCTTTATCCAAAGCCGATGCTTAGCGCCGGGGTTAATTATTCGTGCGAGGCGCGCGGGGTGCGCTTTGAGTTCGAGACAGAGCCTTTTAGCACCGAGCATATCGCGCTTCTGCGTCCGGGGTTAGTGGCAATCAAATTTAACGATGCGGTTAGCAAGGACGCGCTACAGCAAGCGACTAGAATTTATCGCGCGCAGAATTTAGCCCAAAACGACATATCCTACGAGCTTAGCTCGCACGATGATCGGAATTTTTTATTCAGCTTCGATCCTAAGGCGCAAAACGTCGTATTGCAAATAGAATCCCTCACCTCAAAAGCAGGCGCAAAGCTGCAAAATCCAGTGGAGCTGCGCACGGACGAGGAGCCTTTTAATGATAGCATTAACGCTTCAAATTTAAGCGGCGTGCAGATCCGCCCTGCGGCTCTAAAAGACGGCTCACTCGCAGCTAGAGTGTGTTTCCCTAACTATATGGACGAGCTGTCCGCCAAATACGTAAGAATCGCAGGCGTGAGTAAATTTAGCCTCACTCAGCCGCGATATTATTATTATGACGAAGATGAAGAGGGCGGCGAAAGCGACGATCCTTCATGCTACTACTATGCAGATATAGTAAGTGACGAGTTTATGCCGAATAAAAGCTACGAGATTAGGCTGCTAAAGGGCTTCGGAGATAGCTCATATATCTTGCGCGACGAGATAAAACAAAGCGTAAAAATGGGCGACAGGCTGCCTTTTGTAGCCTTTAGCGACGAGAAAAATTTTATCCCAAAATCCGCTTCGCTGGCATTTAAAAGCTCAAACGTAAATGAGGTTAAAATTTCGATTGCTAAAGTTCCTGAGCAAAATTTTAGGTATTTTTTAAACTTTGAAAGCAACGAAGATAGTGTAGGTGGGTTAGCTAGCGAGATCGCGGTTAAGAGCTTTGATATAGGAGGCGCTAAAAACGCCGTCGCGGAGCATAAAATCGCGATGGATTTTAAAGGCTACGAGGATGGAATTTATAAAATCACGGCGTTTTACAAAGTGGGCGAAAAGATGCAAGAGGTTTCGCGCGTAGCCTATCTTAGCGACATTACGGCTCAAGTGGTGCTGCTTGAGCGCGGCGCGCTAATTTATACTTCTAGGCTTAGTAATGGCGAGGAGCTAAGCAGAGCGAAGGTTAAAATTTACAGCGATAAAAACGAGCTAATCGTAGAGGATAAAACGGACGGAGATGGAATTTTAAGATTAGAAAATATGGAAATTTTAGCTAAAAATCCGCGCTCTATCGAGATTAGTAAAGGCGATGAGCATGCGTTCGTGCTATTTAATAACGCCGTAGCAAGCGTAGAGAAAACGATTACTGCAAAGCGTCCGTTCGTTTATCTCGCAAGCGAGCTGATAAGCCCGAATGAGCGGCTTTTAGGCACGATCGTGATGAAAAATCGCGATTTTAGCTCTTTAAAAAATACGCCGATTAAATTTAAAATTTACGATCCTAGCGGCACTGTGGTCATCACGCGCGCGCAAAACACCGATGAGTTCGGCAGCGTTAAAATAGACGAGCTCATGGGTGAAAAAAGCGGCACTTACCGCCTAGATCTCATCTATGAGGACAAAATCATCGCTTCTAAAAGCTTCAGCGTAGAAAATTTCGTCCCAAACCGCATTAAAAATGAAATTCTCACTGCCAAAGATGAATACGGCGCAGATGAGATCATAACTTTAAAGCTAAGCTCAAACTATCTTGCAGGCGCGCCGGCCGGAGATTTGAAAGGTTCGCTGGAAGCAAACGCCTATGAAAAAGAGCTAAAAATTAAAGGCTACGAGGGTTTTTCGTTTCTAAACGATCGCTTAAAGAAAAAAGGTGCTACGCAGCTTCGCAGGGCAGAATTTACGCTAAACTCCGCCGGCAAAAAAGAGCTTGCACTCTCGCCGGCAGCAGCTGATCTAAATGTCTCTAACGCCATAAATATTCTACTAAATTTCAGCGTAACCGAAGAGGGCAAAAACGTAAACGCATATCGCAGCCTGAGCTATCTGCCTTATGATCGTATCGTAGGAATTCGCGCGAGCAAGGATTTCATATCAAGCGGTGATAGCGTAAAATTCGGCTTTGCGCTACTAGATTCCAAAACTAAAACCGACGTCAAAGGCAAGATCGACGTTGAAATTTACCGAGACGATTTTACTTACGTTTATGACGGCAACAGATACGTCGAGCAAGAAAGCTTTAATCTCGTAAGTGCCGTTAGCACTGACGCGCGCGAGTTTGAGTATAAATTCCAAAACGGCGGCAATTATCTAATCGTCGCAAACGATTACTCAAGCGGCGCGAGTGCTGGCGTGCGCGTGGACGTAAGCGGCTGGGGATATTATGGACGGGTAAACGCTAAAGATGTTCAAAGCGCTAAAATCAAACTCGCAAGCGACAAGGTTAAAGCCGGAGATAAAATTAAAGGCGTCATCAATTCTCCGGTAGAAAGCGGCGTGCTAAATATCTCGCTCGTAGGCGAGCAGGTTTACGACTATAAAATTCTATCCATAAAAGGCGGTAGCGCGGAATTTGAGCTTAGTGTGCCGGAGAATTTCGTCGGAGGACACATCAACGCTGTAATCGCGCGCGCCGCAACACCCGCTGCGATGCCGCTTAGAGCCTATGCAAACGTGCCGGTGGCGCTAGATGCGAGCTCGCACAAGGCTAACGTGCAAATCCTAGCCGAGAAAAGCTACAAAAACGGGCAAAATGCGCAGATCAGTGTAAAAAGCGAGCCGAATTCCAAAGTGGTGCTCTACGCGGTCGATCTTGGAATTTTAGATATCGTCTCACAAGAGGAGCTTGATGCATTTAAGGCGTTTGACGTTAGTGCGTATTTTGCGCTGCGATACTTCGACATTTACGATGATCTTAGCGTGTATCAAACTACTGCTAAAGAGCTAAGCTTCGGCGGCGACGGCGTGATGGCGAAAGCTAAACGGAATTTAAGCCCGGTCGAAAACAAAAAGCAGAAAAAATTTATCAAAATGCTGATCGCAAAAGCGGATGCAAACGGCGAGGCGAAATTTGAGCTTGCGATGCCGAAAAATTTCAACTCTACGATCCGACTAAGCGCCATGGCTATCGGAGAGGCGGCTACGATCGGCTCGGCAAACGTCGAAGCTAAGGTTCGAGACGACGTGATCATAAAGCCTGCCGATCTAACCTACATGGTGCGCGGCGATGAAATTTCCGTGCCGCTTACGCTCATCAATACGACTGATAAAGAGCAAAAGGCGGTCTTAAAAATCAGCTCATCTCCTTCGGTTGCTATAAGCGGCGGCGAGGCAAATTTCACGCTCAAACCGCTTGAGGTCAAGCATACGAACTTCACCGCGAGCGCACTTGATATTGCGGATGCAAATATTAAATTTGATCTTGACGCAAACGGGCAAAAATTTAGCAACGATGTGGAATTTGACATAATCAGCCAGTTCCCGCGCTCGAAGCTATTTCACGTAAGCTATGGCGATAAGCCGGTAACGCTCAAAATCGATCCGAGCTATAAAGAAATTTATACTCACATCAGCGCTACGCCTAATGCTTTTAGCCTAGCGGACGAGCTATATCTCTATCCTTACGGTTGCACCGAGCAGCTTACTTCAAAGATGGTAGCGGTTGATTATGTCGCACGCAAAGACTCCAATAAAACCTTAACCAACCGCGTAAACGAGTATGCAAGTAGAATTTTATCTCGCCTCAAACCTAGCGGCAGTTTCGGCTACTGGAGTGCTCACGGCGTTACTAATTACTACGCTTCGATTTACGCAAGCGACGTTTTACTAGAGCTTGACGCGCGCTATAAATTCCTTAGCAATAAGCAAAGATCGCTGATATTTAGCGCCTTAAAATCAGACTACGAAGATCAAGCGACGCTTCGAGTATATGCGGATTTCGTGCTAGATCAATACGGCAAGCTGGATGACGATGAGATAAATTTCATTTACGACAACGGCCTTTATGACAACTCACCGATGGCTCGCATCGCTATGGCTGCGATACTTAAAAAGCACAATATGACGACCGAGTTTAACTTCATGCGTGAAAAAATAAACCAAATGGATTATGATTACGCCGAAGACGGAGCGGGCTTGACGTTTGCTAGCGACATAAGAGACGCCGCCTTTAAGCTCTACGCATTCGGCAAGGCGGGCATCAAAGACGATAGCACAAGCAAGGCGGCTATCGCGCTCGTGCGCAACCTAAAAGATGCGGACAATACGCAGGAGAGAGCGAGCGTTATACGCGGATTTGATGCGTATTTTAAGGACGCGAAAAAAGATATTAGCTTTGCTTTGAAATACGACGGCGAGACGAAAAATTTTAATTCGCCGCTGGATACTAAACTCGCGATTAAAGACGGCTCGATAGAATTTACGCCGATGAGCGGCAACGGCGAACTATTCTTTACCGTGCTAGGTTTCGGATATGAAAGCGCTGCGGTCAAACATAGCCCGCTTAGTATAAATAGACCGTTTGATAACGACCGAGATAAGAAGGTTGAAATTTATCGCGAGTTTCTTGATGCTCGCGGCAACATCGTCGATCTAAACAAACTCAAAGTAGGGGAGAAAATTTATTCTAAGATCAGCTGGCGAGCTAATCATTATCTATATAATTTCGCGATCGACGAGGCGATGCCTAGCTGCTTTGAGGCGGTAAATGAGCGCCTAGGCTCGGCCGCACAGGCTCGCCCGGAGGGCTTTGTAGATAGCGTAGCGATCGAGCATACGGAGTATCTGTATGATCGAGTGCTTTACTTCCCGAAAAGCGGCTATTTTTACTACGATCCGCAAGAGGGATATAATAGTACCGGCGTCATCTACACGCCGATAAACGTGATTATGTCGGGCTCGTGCGCGCTTCCTGCGATCTCCATCGAGGATATGCAATACGAGCGAGTAAATAACTACGATCTACAAACGCTTAAATTTAAAGTCGCTCGCTAAGGGCGTAACGATTTTAAGGCTCGGCGCGAATTTTTGCATTCATTGCGATTTTTGCGCCGAGATTTTTATTTTGAGCGATATTTTATAAACGAGCAGCATTGTAAATTTTAAAATTTTAAATCTCGCTTGCTAAATTTCAAAATTTATATTAATCCCTAAATTTCATAGCTTTTTACTATCCATTTATAGCGTCATTCTATTTGACTTGCCTTTAAATTCGAGTTATTATTTCTAAACACATTTCAATTAAAGGAGTTGTAATGCAAAAGCATGACGTATCAAGACGTAGTTTTTTAAAAATCAGTGCGGTGGGTGCGGGAGCGCTTGCGCTGGGAGCTAGTAGTGTAGCCGCAGCGCAAAACGCTAAGGACGTCAAATTTGACGAGGAATACGATATCGTCATCATCGGCACCGGTTTTGCGGGGCTTGCCGCAGCGATTAAAGCTAGCGGTCGCGGTAAAAAAGTGCTCATTTTAGAAAAGATGGGTCGCGCGGGCGGAAATTCCGTCATCAACGGCGGAAATATGGCTGCTCCTATGAATAAATTTCAAGTAGCGCAGGGCATCAAAGATAGTAAGGAGCTTTTTATCGCCGATGCCGTAAAAGACGGGCTCGGGCTCAATCATACCGATCTTTTAGGCGTGATGTTTGATCGCAGCAACGATGCGGTGGATCTTTTGGTAGGCTGCGGAGCGGAGTTTAGCGATAAGTTGATCTTTGAAAGCGGCCACAGCGTCGCAAGAAGCTTGCAATCGACCAACGGCTCGGGCTCGGGCTACATCCAACCGATGATGAATAAGCTTCAAGGGGATTCCAACGTCACGATCAAGACCCGCACGAAATTTGATGATTTCATCGTGGATGACAGCGGCCGCGTCGTGGCCGTAGAAGCGCGCGAGGAGTATAAATTTGATCCGAAGCTCTTTAGCGACGATTTGGAAAATAAAAGCGGCGAGAAAAAGAGTTACAAAGCTAAAGACGGCGTTTTGCTAGCCTCGGGCGGATACGGACGCGATCTATGGTACCGCCAGATCCAAGATCCGCGCGTAGTACCTACGATAGACAGCACCAACCATCCGGGAAGCTCGGCAGGAGCGATGCTTGCGGCAAATAGAATCGGCGCTTTTACCCTTCTAACATCGTGGATTCAGTTCCTTCCGTATTGCTCGCCCGACGAAAAGGGCTTCGGCGCTGCAGTAAATTTCACCAACCACTGCTGCAACACCTACGGTCTAACCGTCGATCCAAAGACCGGCAAACGCTTTATGGACGAGCACGCAGGGCGCAAGATCAAGGCGGACGCCTGCTTTAAGGTTATCGGCGAGAGCGAGAAAAACGACAACTATCCGGTAAACGTCTGCGATTCCCAAGCCGTTGCCGCGCGTAACCCGGTCTATACATCAAGGCCGCTGGAAGCTGGCGTCGTGAAGAAATTTGACACGCTAGAGGAGCTTGCGAAGGCTTACAACCTGCCGCTGGAGCCGTTTTTAAAGACCGTCGCGGATTATAACTCTTACGTCAAAGCGGGCAAAGACCCCGAATTCGGTAAAGTGGTCGATAAGCTAGACGGCATCGACGTTTCCAAGCCGCCGTTTTACGCAAGCCGCACGATGCCGAAGGTGCACCACACGATGGGCGGACTTGAGATCAACACCAAAGCTCAGGTCATCTCGAGCCTTACTCACGAGCCGATCCCGGGTCTTTGGGCTGCGGGCGAGGTAACCGGCGGCGTGCACGGCGCGAGCAGGCTCGGAACCTACGCGATCCTTGATTGTATGGTTTTCGGAATGATCGCGGGCGAGAGCATTGGAGCTTAAATTTAGCACCTGCGAAATTTCGGCGCGAAGTAGCGGTGCGTGCTTTGCGCCGAAATACTATGTGCGGTCTTTAAAATTTAGAAGCAAAGCCGCAAAGCGTGCCGCGGAATTTTAAGCATTTTAAAATTTAAAACGCTTAAAATTCCGCGGCGCGAGTTTTAAATTTGAATACCGCGCACTTTAAAATTTTATAGCGGCGGCAAAATTTCGCAATGGCGGCGAGCAAATCCGTGCGCCGTAAATTTTAAAATTTACGCCTAAATTTCGGCTAGCAGAGCGGAATTTATTCGCTTTAAATTTGCGCTTTTAAAATTTCTTTTCTAAATTTTCAAAATTCTATCACTAAGTCTTTACGTTAAATTTTAAATTTCGCTACGTGGGTGTATAATCTATAAAATTTCAACGCAAGGAGCAAAAAATGCAAGAAATTTCAAGACGAAATTTTATAAAAATAGGCGCGGCGGGAGCTCTGGCTTTAGCTGCAAGCAGTGCTAGTGCAACGCAAAACGCCAAAGACGTAAAATTTGACGAAGAATATGATGTTGTTGTTATCGGTAGCGGTTTTGCAGGCTCGATGGCGACACTTCAGGCTCTTAAGCGCGGCAAAAAAATGCTTATGATCGAAAAGATGGGTCGTGCGGGCGGTAACTCCGTCATTAACGCCGGCAATATGGCGGTGCCAAATAACGAATTCCAAAAAGCCGCGGGCATCACGGATAGTAAGGATGCTTTCATCGCAGATTGCCTAAAAGACGGGCTAAATTTAAATCACGTAGATTTGCTAGGCGTCATCTACGACCGTGCAGGCGATGCTTTTGAATACCTAAAAAGCATCGGAGTGGAGTTTTCGGGCAAGGTGATATCTGCTAGCGGACACTCGCTAAAGCGCGCCGTACAGGCCAAAAATGCTAGCGGCTCGGGCTACATCCAGCCGATGCATAAGGCAATCGAGGAAAATGCAAATGCTGTAATCAAGAAGCGTACTAAATTTGATGATTTTGTCGTAGATGACAGCGGCCGTGTCGTAGGCGTAAAGTGTCGCGAAGAATATAAGTTCGATCCCCAGCTTGCTAGCGACGATAGGGAAAACAAAAGTGGCGAAGTAAAATTTTTTAAAGCCAAAGATGGCGTCGTTCTGGCTGCGGGTGGATACAGCTCAGATAAATGGTTTCGCGCGCAGCAGGTGCCGTATCTAAAAGACAATATCGAAACCGTAAGCCAACCCGGTGCTACCGCAGGTGCGCTTATCGCGGCGATGAAGCTAGGTGCGAATCCTTTGCAACTCAGCTGGATTCAACTAAATCCTTATACTAATCCTAGCGAGAAGGGATTTGGTACTTCTGCGTTATTTTCAAATCACTGCGCTAACGACTATGGTCTAACTGTCGATCCAAAGACGGGTAAACGCTTTATGAACGAGCACGCCGGGCGCAAGATCAAAACCGAAGCGATCTTTAAATGCATGGCGGAGAGCGAAAATAACGACAACTATCCCGTAAATATCTGCGATCAAGCCGCAGTTGATGCAAATAATCCGGTCTATACGTCAAAAGGTGTAGAAGCAGGCTCAATCAAAAAATTTAATACCTTGGAAGAGCTTGCGAAATTTTATAAAATTCCGCTGGAGCCGTTTTTAAAAACCGTCGCGGATTTTAACGGCTATGTCAAAGCAGGAAGTGACCCGGAGTTTGGCAAGCCTTTGACAAAAGCCGATGTAGGCGGTATCGATGTATCAAAAGCTCCATTTTATGCGTGCCAAACAAGCCCGAAAATTCTTTACTGCATGGGCGGCGTGCAGATCAATACCAAAGCTCAGGTTATCGACGCAGCTAGCGGCGAGCCGATCGCAGGGCTATATGCAGCGGGCGAAATCACCGGTGGCGTTCACGGCGCAAGTAGGCTCGGTACTATGAGCATGGCTGATTGTATGGTTTTTGGAATGGTGGCGGCAGAAAATATCTGAATTGATTTTGCTTTTTTAGGGTGCGACGGCATATTTAAATTTCGCCGTCACGTATAAATTTTAAAATTTTATGCAAAAGAAACGTAAAATTCTATTCGTTCGGTAAGGGTTAAATTTCACCGAAATTCGCATAGTTTAGGAGACGGGCATGATAGCGATCTATTTTAGCGCCACGGGCAACACGAAGCATTGCGCAGATAGGCTCATCGCTCATCTCGGCGGCGTCTGCGTCTCGATCGAGAGCGAGGCCTGCGGCGAGCTTTTAAAGCACCACAACGACGTCATTTTGGCGTATCCCGTCTATTTTAGCGACCTACCGCGTATCGTGCGCGACTTCCTCTACCAAAACGGCGCGAGCTTTAGCGGCAAAAACGTATTCATCCTCGCTACGATGGAGATTTTCAGCGGCGACGGGGCAGGGTGCGCGGCTAGAGTTTTAAAACAATTCGGCGCAAACATAACGGGCGGCGCTCATATCAAAATGCCCGCGTTTATCCTCGATGTGGCGATTTTTGGCTACTCGCAAGCGAAAAACGAGCGCATAATCAAAGAGGCGGACGCTAAAGTCAGACGCGTTGCGGAGGCGCTTATCGCAGGCCGTCCGCCGCAAGAGGGGCTGAGCGCGCTTTGTCGTATTGCAGGGTTTTTAGGACAGCGACTTTGGATGAAAATTTGGGATAAAAGCCCCTTTGCCAAGCGCAAGCCGAGCCTCGATCCATCGCGATGCAGCGGCTGCGGGGCTTGCGTCAAACCCTGCCCGATGCGTAACATAAAGCTCGCTTGCAAAAAGGCGCAATTCGGCGATGAGTGCACGCTTTGCTACAGGTGCGTAAATATATGTAAGCGCAGAGCGATTACGATCCTAGGCAGGGCAAAAAATTTAGAAAAG
The DNA here is from genome assembly GCF_938030685.1 of uncultured Campylobacter sp. Classification (GTDB taxonomy): domain Bacteria; phylum Campylobacterota; class Campylobacteria; order Campylobacterales; family Campylobacteraceae; genus Campylobacter_B. The sequence goes on from NZ_CALHHX010000128.1 coordinate 16,188, forward strand.
TCCATCCCTGCGGACTTATGAGGACGAGCTCATACTTCGCAAGTTCGCAATCAAATGCGTAAAAACGGGCGAGGAAATTTTACTTTTTGAATAGCACTGCGCACGGCTAAAGCGCGACGTTTCTCGACAAGCTCGATGCAGAAAAAGTAGCCCGTCGCTATATAGTGAAATTTAATCTACCGCCGTGCAAGACCCGCGTAAAATTTGGCTATAGCACACGCTACGACGACTAAATGGACGAATACGAGACCAACGAGTGGGGCAGGGTCATACTAATAAACAGCGGGGCTGCCTTGCGTAGCAGGAGGTAAGGCAAACGGCTTTGATTATATCGCCGTAAGCTACGAGGACGAAGCGGGCAAAAAGACAAAATTTTGCTTATGTAGGCGGTCTTAAATCTCAGTCCGTCTTTTTTGCTCCGTATTTAAATTTTACTTGGTCGCTAGATACTCCTAAATTTAAATTCTCTAGAGCCGAATGTGGCGTCTTAGAATTTTAGCAAAGGTTTATTCTGTAATACTGCGCCGTGAAATTTCAGCGAAGGCTTATTTTGCCGTATACCTCAAAATTCTTAAATTACCCGCGCCAGCCCACTTAAGCTATAAAGTGCTTGCCTTATCACTTCGCCCAAGGGCAAAATGCCGCGCCTTGTCTTATTAATTCGCCACGGAATTTCGCGGTAAAACTAAATTTTAAAATTTGGCCCATTTAAATTTAAAAGCGCACGACTATCGCAAAAATCATCCGATATTATTGGTGACGCCGGCCTAATTTTAAAATTACACCATCGCCCCTATATACTGCTATAGCCGTTAAATTTTAAGCAACGATAGGCGATAAAATTTTAAGAATTTCGCCGCCCAGCATTTTTTTACGCCGCCAAGCCCACAAAACTGCCTAAACCTTCTTAAACTCCACGCTAAATTTGCTTCCGCGTCCTACTTCGCTACGCAGCGAAATCTGCGCATTATGGATCTTTGCGATTTGCGAGGCGATGGCTAGTCCGAGCCCCGCGCCACTATTTTGCTCGCGATTTCTGGAGCGCTCGATTTGATAGAGCTTGTCCCAAATTTTATTTTGCAAAGCGGGCTCGATGCCCTCTCCATCGTCGCTTATGCTAAGTTTGCACGCGTCTGCGCTCACGCAAAGCTCTAAAGCGACGCTGCTGCGCGCAAATTTTAAAGCATTGCTTAAAAGATTGTTAATCAGCCTGATCAAAAGCAACTCATCGCCATTTACGTGCACGCCCTCGGCTATCTGCGAGCTAAAACTTAGTCCTTTTTGTGCGCACAAAAGTTGAAAGTCTTGCGCGCACTCGCTTGCGATTCTGCTTAAGCTTACGGGTGCCAAACGCGCGCCGCGCTGTAAGCGGGCAAGCTCTAAAATCTGCTCTATTAGCGCCGAAATTTTACGCGCTTGATTGTTGATGACCGCGAAACTCTCCTTCGCCTCGCTCGCGTCTTGCTCGTAGGCTAGGGCGTAGTCGCTTTGAGCCAGTATGACGGCAGCGGGCGTACGCAGCTCATGCGAAAGGTCGGCGCTTAGCTGCCGCTCGCGCTCAAACGCGCTTTGCAGTGATGCTAGCATTTCATTAAACGTAGCTGCGAGTGCGCTTAGCTCATCCTTGCCTCGCGGTAGTTCTATTCGTCGCGTAAAATCGCCGCTAGCTCCGATCTCGCTAGCTGTACGCGACATAGTGCGCACGGGCTTAAACGCTCTTTTTATGATCGCGTAGCCGCCGTAGATGATGAGCACCACAAATATCGGCGATAGGATAAGAGCGATCAGCATCACGCGCTTCATCGCAAGCTCAAACTCGCTAACTGCGATGACGCCGCGTATCCATGCGTTGCGCCCTTTGATCTGCGCGTCGTAATAGAAAAACTCGTCGTCATCAAGCTCCACCTCGCGCGCGCCTTGAGGCGAGAGCGGCAACGCAGGCTCGAAGCCTTTAGGCACAAACCCAGCGATCACGCCGCCTTGTCCGTCATGTTTGTAGAAAAATACACCGTCATCAAAGCTTTTTAGCTTGTCATCGCGCGCGGCTTTTTGCACTAGACGGGCAAGCTTTTTTTGGCTGACGGAGCTTCCTGATACTTCGTCTAAAATATAGCCGCAAATGCCGATAATAGCGCCTGCAAGCACCAAAATAAATACGCTGTAATAAAGCGTCACGCGTAGACTGATAGGTAGCGCGTGCGAGCTAAAATTCTCCTTAGCGGTTGCAAATATTCTAGATAAGGCTTGAGCAAAATTTTGTATTGTGATTTTAGACGCGAAATTTTGTCCTTGACTTTGCGCGAGGACGCTATTAGAATTTTGCGCTAGATCAGGCGTTGCGCTTGTAGCAGAAAAATTCGGCGTGGAATTTGATGCCGTATTTTGCGTGGAATTATTTCTAAAATTTGACGCCCGGCTTTGAGTAGAATTTAGCGCCCGGTTTAACTTAATATTTTGCGTGGGATTTTTCTTGCGGCTTTTCTTTAAACACGCAAAATTATGCGCAAAATTCTGTTTAAAATTTCGCACGAATTTTAATATGAAAAGCGCCGTAGCGGCAAAAATCTGCTTCGTAATCGCCGAAATTTTAATCCAAATCTCGCTATTTCGCCACGACATAGCCAAGCCCTCGCTTCGTTTCTATTATATCGCCGTGCTCGCCTAGCTTTTTGCGGATATTTTTGATTAAAACATCGATGACGTTTGAGCTTGCTTCGTCGCTAAAATCCCAAATGCTCTCGCCGATTTGTTCGCGGCTTAAAATCGCACCGCGATTTAGCATCAAAAGCTCTAAAATTCTATATTCCTTACCCGTTAGCTCCACTACCTCGCCCGCGCAGACGACCGATTTTTTGCTTAGATTTAGGCGCACTTGCCCTATGATAATTTCGTTATCCGCAGTAGCGTTTTTGCGCCTGATAATTGCGCGAAGTCGCGCCAAAAGCTCACGAAAATCAAAGGGCTTAACCATATAATCGTCTGCGCCCAGATCAAGCCCTGCGACGATATCTTCTTTGGCGTCCCGCGCAGTTAAAAATAAAACCGGCGTGCCCAGTTTGCGCACCCGCGCCGCCTTCAAAAACTCAAAGCCGTCCATCACAGGCATCATCGCATCAAGCACGATAGCGTCATATTTTGCGACATCCAAAAACTCTAGCGCTTCCTTGCCGCAAAAGGCGCAATCTACGCTGTAGCCGTCCTTTTTCAGACATTTTGCGATGATTTGATTTAGATCTTTTTCATCCTCGACAAGTAAAATTTTCAAAGCGTTCCTTTAAAATTTTGCTAATTCTAATCCGCTATTTTAGCCAAAAACGCATAAATTTTGCGGCGCCTTGGACAGGCGCCTTTTGCCTAGCTCTAATCTCGCTTGCCTTTTTATCCGCTACGCTTTCTAACCGCCCTAAAAAATTTAGTGCGCCTGCTGCGATATTTAGCGCAAAAAGCCCAAATCCTACGCAGCCAAGCTTGAAATTTTGCTTAGCGATTTCGCGTTTGCAGTGGCTGCAAAGCACTGGCTTGCAAGAATTACAAACCTCCGCGCAGCTTGCTGCGCTGGCAGAATCTCGCGCACTTGCGAAATTACTTGTATCAGAAAAATTTTTTGTATCGGCGAAATTTTGCTCGCTAGTGAAATTTCGTACACTTGATAAGTCTTGCGTCTGCAAAGAATTCCGCTCGTCCTTATAATCTTTCGCTTCCGAAGAATTTTTTTGATTTTTGCAACATTCCACGCTGGAAAAATCTTTAGAATTTTGCTCGCAGGGCGCGAGATTCCGCTCGCTTGTTTTGCTTGCTAAATTTGCCGAAAAATCCTGCGCATTTTCATCTAAATTTTTAGCTGCGTCTGCATTTTGGGCGCCATAGTCAGCGTTTTCGTTTATGCTAAAATCCCTAGCGTCCAAAGCCTCGCTAGTTTGAGCGGAGCTATCTGTTCCACCCTTTAAACTTTGATTTTTCATCTCACGCCTTTGCTTATTTTTGACGCTGCAAGATCTGCTCGCCCGTAGCAGCGTCGATTAGCACCTCTTTTTTGCTCATGCCCTGGCGCAGTTTCACTTCGTATGCAGGCTTACCACCGTTACTTTCTAAATCGACCTCGCGAAAATCCCAGCCGGCGTTTGCGCTAAGTGCTTTGGCGCGAGCGTCTGCGGCACTGATTTTGACCTGCGAATAATCAATTTTACTAGGCTTTAGCTTCTTTTGCGTTTGAGTCTTTAAAATTTCGCCGCTTTGAGCGTCGATTTTGATCTCGTTTTCGCTACCTTCTTTATACGACTCGATCTCATAGACAAGCCTTCCGTGCTCACCGTCGATTTCTACGCTTTTTATAGTCGCGTCACCAAAGTTTTGCTGCGCGATCCCTATCGCTTGATCGAATGAAACTTTAGCATCCTTTTCGCTAAAACTTCCTGCGTTTAATGCACCCGCAAGGGCGAATGTAGCAGCGAATGCGCCTAAAGCTTTAAGATTTTTCATCTTTAATCCTTTTGATTTTATTTCCAAATTTATTTTGGATGGCGCAATTTTAAAATTCCAAGATGAAGCTAAGATGAATACGCGCGGAATTTTAAAATTTCACAAAAATTTTGCTGCGATTTGTGAGATACGAAGCGCGGAATTTCCGAGCATTTACCAAAACGCCGTAAAATTTCAACTTGAAATTTTATCTCAAGGAACGCTTCGTGCCTAGCTTTTTTAAAAATCCGTCGCAGCAGAAGCTTATTTTTCTAAGCTCGCTTGCTTTTGTGGCATTTTTTAACTTCTCGTTTTTTAAAAATATCATAAACGCCTACGGAATCTCGGGACTAAATTTTATCTATCTTGTCTGCGACGCGGCGGCTTTGATCGCTTTTTTGACGCTATTTTTTACAATTTTTAGCTCGCGTTATACGACCAAGCCGATTTTGATGATCTGCTTTTTTATTTCGTCGTTTACGGCGTATTTCATGGATAGCTATAACGTCGTAATCGATTCGGAGATGATCCGTAACGCAGCCCAGACGAACTTTGCCGAGTCAGCGGATCTTTTTAGCCCGAGACTAGCGATTTATGTGCTGGTGTTGGGTATTTTACCCTGCGTGCTGATTGCTCGCGCGCGCGTTAGCTACCGTCCGCTTAAATTTGAAATTTTAGCTAAGCTCAAAGCGGCGGGCATTTGCATAATAATCATCGCGGCGCTACTTTTTGGATTTAGCAAATACTACGCGTCGTTTTTTAGAGAGCATAAAATTTTACGCAGCTACGCAAATCCCGGATATTGGATCTACAGCGGCGTTAAATTTGTCGCAAAATCTAAAAAGCAGGGCTCGCAGCCTCTGATGCAAATCGCTACGGACGCGCATATCGATGAAAATTCCACAAGCTCAAAAAAGCTCGTCGTCGTAGTCGTGGGCGAAGCGGCGAGAGCGGATAGATTTTCGCTAAACGGCTACGAGCGAGATACTAATCCGCTACTAGCTAAAGAGCAGGGCGTCGTAAGCCTAAGTAATACCCATTCTTGCGGCACTTCGACGGCGCAAAGCGTGCCGTGCATGTTTTCGCTGCTAAATCGCGATGAATTTAGCGTCGAAAAGGCTGCAGAGGAGCAAAACGTATTAGACATACTAAACCGCGCTGATGACATGGCGATTTTGTGGCGCGATAACAATTCCGATTCCAAAGGTGTGGCGCTGCGCGTAAAATATCAGGATTTTAAAATTCCGCAAAATAATCCGATCTGCGACGTAGAGTGCAGGGACGAGGGGATGCTTGCGGGGCTTGATAAATTTATCGCCGAAAACGCGGGCAAAGACGTATTAATCGTGCTGCATCAGATGGGCAATCATGGGCCTGCGTATTTTAAGCGCTATAAGAAAGAATTTGAAAAATTTAGCCCCGTTTGCCGCGATAACGAGCTTGAAAACTGCTCGCAGCAAGAAATTTCAAATGCCTACGATAACGCGATTTTATACACGGATTATTTTTTAAGCAAGGTTGTAGAATTTTTAAAACCATATTCTAAGAAGTACGAAACGGCGATGATCTATATGAGCGATCACGGCGAGAGCCTCGGCGAGGGCGGCGTTTATCTGCACGGCATGCCCTATCTTTTCGCTCCCGAGGCGCAAAAGCATATCGGCGCGATCGTTTGGCTAGGTGAGGGAAAAATGCGCGAAAGATACGATTTAGGCGCGCTTAAATCGCATAAGGATGATGCTTTTTCGCACGATAATCTTTTTCACACGCTGCTTGGAATTTTTGAAGTAGATACCAAGGTGTATAACAAGGATTTGGATATTTTAAATGGAGTGAAAAATTAGAATTTCGCTCTAAATTCCGTCGTAAATTGTGAGTGAAATTTTAGCAATAAAAAATTTTATTGGCAAAATTCTAATTTAAGCTTAGTTTGAAATTTTACCTAAGCTCGGGCGAAATCTGCTATAAAATTTTATGTAAAAGCTAGTAGAGAGGCAAAGTGCTGCAAAAGCTCAATCTCTCATTTATCGTTGCGAGCTATGAATTTTAAATTTCATTAGAAATTTTACGTGCAGTTTTGATAAATGCCTGCGCTAGATGGTTTAGACGTTTGCCTTTTTTGTAGGCTATTATCAGCGTATTATCGAGCTCGCGCGCGCCTACGTCAAAGAGCTTTATCCTGCTCGCCTTATCCTCTTTTATCATCTGCGGTATGCTAAAGCACGCTCCTGCGCCGCTTGCGACGATAGCATTGGCGATATCAAAGGTCTCCGTGCGGCACAGCACTTTCGGCGCAAAGCCTGCGGCGGCAAAAAATGCATCTATTTGCTCGGCGCTTCTTAGGCTTTGATTAGGCAGGATGAATCTTTCCTCTTTTAAGCGCGAAATGTCAATTTTGGGAACAGATTCGTTTTTAAACTCAAGCGAGAGCAGATGGGTGGAGCTTAGAGCGACATAGGTTTTTTGCGTTAGAATTTTAACCCCGTCAAGCCCGCTCATATCGATGGGCAGTATCAGCATACCGACATCAAGATCACCTTGAAGTAGCATTTCGCGAATGCTAAGCGCAGAAGAAAACTGCGTGATTTGTAGATCCGAATCCTTAAATTTCTTGCAAAACATCGGCAGTAGCGACGGCAGTAGATTATAGCCGTTTTGCGAAAAACCGATGCGAATTTTATCATTTTTTACGCCGCTTATTTCAGAGATATCGTTTTTTAGGTCGTTTATGGCATCAAAAATGACTTTGGCTTTACTAGCATAAATTTTTCCCGCGTGCGTAAGCGAAATGGGATTACTCGTGCGGTTAAAAAGCTGCGTTCCAAGCTCACGTTCCAGTGATAAAATGCTCTGTGATAGCGACGGCTGCGGGATTTTAAGTGCCTCGGCAGCCTTAGTAAAGCTACGGAATTCTGCTACTTTTAATACTAGCTCCATGCGATGCAAATTCATTTAGCCTCTCCAATTGATAATTTAATTCTTATGAAATGATACACTAAATAATATTTGACTTATGTTAAAAATGAAACTAAAATTACGCTTTTAGTTTAGAACTTTAAACTTAAGCTAAGAATTTCTCAAATGGAGAGGAAAATGAGTGAATCAAATTTCAACAGACGCGATTTCTTAAAATCCGCCTGTATCAGCGTCGGCGCGCTTAGCCTTAGCGGCTGCGTGGATACCGACAAGAGTAAAAGCGCAGACGGCGGCAACGAAGGCGGCCTTCCTAGTGTGGACGTACTCGTTATCGGATCGGGAGGCGCGGGTTTGCGCGCAGCCGTGGCGGTAAGAAAGAGTAATCCAAATCTCAGCGTCGTCGTGGCTACAAAGATGATGCCTTCGCGCAACGCTACCTGTATGGCGGAAGGCGGTATCAACGGCGTTACGAGCTTCGCAAACGGCGATTCATACAAGCTTCACGCCTATGACACCGTAAAGGGCGGCGCATATCTCGTAGATCAGGATGCCGCGATTAAATTTTGCGAGCTTGCGGGCCCTACGATTGCCGAGATGGATTATATCGGCACGCTGTTTTCCAGAAACGCTAGCGGCGGCGTGGACGGCAAAGAAAGCGGCGTTCCTGGCGGCGTAGCACAGCGCTTTATGGGCGGCGCGTCTAAAAAACGATGCAACTACTCCGCCGATAAGACGGGCCATATCTTGATGCACGCCTGTTTTGACGATGCGGTCAGCAATGGCGTGAAATTTTTAATCGATCACGAGCTGCTTGAGATCAGCGCACCTGAGGGCAGATGCGAGGGCGTCGTGCTTCGAAATATCCAAACCGGCGATTTTTATCCAGTGCTCTGCAAAGCCTTGATAATAGCAACGGGCGGATATACGAGGATGTTTTACAACCGCACCTCGGTGCCTTATATCGCTACCGGCGACGGTATCGCAGCGGCACTGCGCGCGGGTCTTGGATTTAGCGATCCGGAGATGGTGCAGTTTCATCCGACCGGTATCAAAAGCGGCGGCGCGCTCATCACCGAAGCTGCGCGCGGTGAGGGCGGATATCTGCTCAATAACAAAGGCGAGCGCTTTATGAAAAACTACCACGAAAAGATGGAGCTTGCGCCGCGCGATGTCGTAGCTCGCGCGATCGAAACCGAGATCCGCGAGGGCAGGGGCTACGGCGAGGGGCTAGGCGCATACGTGCTACTTGACGTAAGGCACCTTGGAAAAGATAAAATTTTAAAAGCCCTTCCTAAGATCAGACACACCGCAATTTTGTTTGAGGGTATCGATCTAATCGAGGAGCCGATCCCGATTCGTCCGACCGCACACTACTCGATGGGCGGCATCGAAGTGTCTAAATTTGACGATATGAGCACTAAAATTTCGGGGCTTTACACCGCGGGCGAGGCGTCTTGTATCTCGATTCACGGCGCAAACCGCTTGGGCGGAAATTCTTTAACCGACGCCGTCGTAACGGGCAAGCTCGCAGGGCTCGGCGCAGCGGATTATGCTGCAAAACAAAGCGGCTTCGGTGACGGTAAAAGAGCGAGTGAGCTGGCGCAAAAATGGCAGGCTAAATTTAAGCAGATCGCAAACGGCTCGGGCAAGGCAAACGAGATGTATGAGTTGCGCGAAGAGCTAGGCGCGCAGCTTTGGGACAATATGGGTATCTTTAGAACAGGCGAAAAGCTTGATCTGCTTTCGCAAAATTTAGAGGGTATCAAAGCGCGCTACGACGAGCTGCATGTCGCAGATGTAAATCCTGTTATGAATACCGCATTTACCGACTACGTCGAGCTTGGAAATTTAATCCTGCTTGCGCGCTGTGCGTGTTTGGCTGCGCAAAAGAGGCTGGAAAGCCGCGGCGCGCATACCAGAGAGGATTATCCTAAGCGCGACGATAAAAATTTCTTAAAGCACAGTATCGTGACGATGAATGACGCAGGCGAGCTAAGCTTGGGCTACAAAGAGGTCGTCGTTACGGAATTCTCTCTTGACGGAAGGAAACCTCAATGAAATTTATCATAGACCGCTTCGACGGAAGCAAAAATTATAAGCAAGCCTATGAGCTTAGTTTAGAGCAGATCAAAGGAAGGACCCTGCTTGGAGTTTTGCAGTTTATAAAGCAAAATTTAGATATCACTTTAAATTTTACCGCAGCGTGTCGTATGGCGATATGCGGAGCCTGTGCCGTAAGGGTAAACGGACACTCATATCTTGCCTGCGATACCAAGATGGAGGCTCTGCTTGCAGAGTATGAAAATCCTGATAGTTTTACGATCTCTGCGTTAAATAATTTTCGAGTGATCTCGGATCTAGTAGTGGATTGGGAGCCTAGTATCGAAAATTTAAGAAAGATCAAACCTACGATTACTCCTAAGAAAGAATTTAGCGCAGAGAAGGGCTGTAAGCAAAGCCCTGAGCAGATGGAGCGAATTAAAAAGCAGTGGGATTGTATCCTTTGCGGATGTTGCGCTAGCGAATGCAATAAGCTAGAAGCGGACGCGAGCGATTATATGCAGCCCTTTGTTTTTACCCATGCAAATCGTGCCGCATTTGATTCAAGAAGCAAGGACGCTATGCCTCATCTAAAGCCTGCAGTGCTAAACGGATTATGGCTATGCGTACACTGCCAAGAGTGCGCCGATCGCTGCCCTAAAGGCATAAGCGCTCAAAGCGACATCACCGCACTTCGCGCCTTAGCGATGAAAAAAGGACTTACCGCAGGAAGCGGTCCGGGACATGCGGAGGCGTTCCTACTAGACATCGTAGAGGGAAGCGGAAGATTAAACGAGATCAAGCTTGCTTTAAGAAGCGAAGGGGTATTTGCAAATATGGGCAAGATGGACGTAGCGGCAAATTTAATGATGGCGGGCAAGATGAATCCTCTTCATGCTTTAGGCGGTGAGGAGATCGAGGGACATGCGGGGCTCGTTAAGATGATAGAGGCCGCGCGTAAGGCTCAAGCTAGCGGCGAGATAGAATAAGGAGGAGAGGATGAATAACGAATTTGCATTTTTCCCGGGTTGCGTTTTAAGTCAAGCCGCAAAGGAATCTAAAATTTCACTTGAAGCGATCGCTCCGGTGTTGGGTATTAAACTTCACGAGATAAAAGGTTGGAGCTGCTGCGGGGCTAGTCAAGCTCAATGCGTCGATCCTATGGCAAGCTTAGTAGCTAATGCTAGAAACATCGCGCTAGCCGAGGGTATGAATATGCCTCTGCTAACTACCTGCTCCACCTGTATGCTAACTCTAACTAAAGCAAAGCTTGCGTTGGATAAGGGAGCCAAAAGCTATATCAATACCTTTTTAAAAGAGGGCGGTATGCAGTATCAGGGAAGCACCGAGATAACAAGCCTGCTTTGGGTGCTATATCAAAGCTTAGACACATTAAAAGCTAAGGTCACGAGGCCGCTAACAAATTTAAAAGTAGCTCTATTTTACGGCTGTCACTCATTAAGACCGGAGCGAGAGCTTAAAAAAGAAAGCTCGACCAATCCGAAAAGCTTTGAAGCTGTAGTTAGCGCACTTGGCGCTCAGATCGTGCCTTTTGAAAAGCGCCTTGATTGCTGCGGCTTTCACGCTAGCTATCCTGCGGTAAAATCGGTTCAAAAGATGTCAAGCGAGATCGTAAATGACGCTGCCGAGCACGGAGCGGACGTAGTAGTTACCCCTTGTCCGCTATGTCAGATGCAGCTTGATATCTATCAGGAGCGATACCAAGAAGCGATGAACTCCAAGGCAAGAAAGCCGATCATTCATCTATCTCAGCTGGTAGGACTTGCTCTTGGGCTAAGCAACGAACAGCTTGGACTAAATATCAATATCCAAGATGCAACGAAACTGGTAAGCTAGTTTTTGAGAAATTTTTAGAATTTTCTAAAGATTTAACGAATGGTTTTGCAAAAATACTTCGCTGCGGCGCACACATAGTGCGCCTCGCTAGTATTTCACAAAATCATCCAACCTACGCCTGCTTTATCTTGAACTGCTTTTCGATACTATAAAATTCTTGATAAAATTTCACTGCTTCGTAAATTTAACGCTTCATAAAATTTAATGCTTTCTCTGTCGTAATTTAAAGTTTAGCCCACCGCGCTAAATTTTAATCCGCCTTTTATTTTTAAATTTAAAACCTACTAGACGATGAATAAATATAAAATTTTAATTAAATCTAACAAAATTTAAGGTGCATGAATTCTAAATTTCGATAGAATGCCATTTAAAAATATCCTAAATTTCAGGAGGACATTATGGTTGATTTGGCTCAAATTTCGGCTAGACTTGATGCCGTTGAGCGTTTGCCGCGAATAAAAGCAGAGGAGAGCATACAAGAAAGGCTTAAGAGCAAAGGGTTTTCACGTCGCGATTTTATGAAATGGAGCGGAGCGATGACCGCGATGCTCGGGCTTCCGGCCGCATTTGCGCCTAGCGTGGCGCGAGCTGCGGAGCTTGCGGATCGCTTGCCTGTGATCTGGCTTCATATGGCAGAGTGCACGGGCTGTAGCGAGAGCTTGCTACGCACCGAGACGCCTACGATCGACAGCCTTATATTTGATTACATCAGCCTTGAATACCACGAGACGATAATGGCTGCCGCAGGCTGGCAAGCCGAGGAAAATTTAGAGGGCGCGATCGAAAAATACAAGGGGCGCTATATCTTAATGGTCGAGGGCGGAATTCCAAGCGGCGAGAATGAATTTTTTCTAACCGTGGGTCCTGAGGGCAAAAGCGGAGCTCAGCACTGCAAACACGCTGCCGAAGGCGCTGCGGCGATATTTGCGATCGGCACCTGTTCGAGCTTCGGCGGTATTCAAGCCGCGGCTCCGAATCCGACCGGCGCCGTAGGTTTGGACAAAATCATAAACAAACCCGTCATCAACGTCCCGGGCTGTCCGCCTAGCGAAAAAAATATCGTCGGCAACGTGCTAAATTTCATCCTTTTCGGCACGCTTCCAAGCCTTGACGTTTATAACCGACCTAAATGGGCTTACGGGCTGCGCATTCACGATCTGTGCGAGCGCCGCGGACATTTCGACGCGGGCGAGTTTGTAGAAAGCTTCGGCGATGCGGGCGCAAAGGACGGATATTGCCTTTATAAAGTAGGTTGCAAGGGTCCTTATACATTTAACAACTGCTCGCGCGAGCGCTTCAACTCCCACACTAGCTGGCCGGTACAGGCTGGTCACGGCTGCATAGGTTGCTCGGAGCCTGATTTTTGGGATCATATGGGACCTTTTGAGGAGCCTTTGGCGGATCGCCTTTACGAAAGCGTTTTCGGCGGGCTCGGCGCTGATGCTACCGCAGATAAGATAGGTATCGGAATTTTAGCGATCACGGGTGTTGCGGTAGCGGCACACGCGGCGATTGCGTCATTTAAGAAAGATAAAGGGGAATAATCATGTCGCAAAGAATCGTAATAGATCCGATAACCAGAATAGAGGGACATTTAAGAATAGAGGTCGTAGTGGACGACGAAAACATCGTACGTGAAGCCTATAGTAGCTCCACTTTATGGCGCGGGCTTGAGACCATAGTAAAAAATAGAGATCCGCGCGATGCGGGATTTTTTATGCAAAGAATTTGCGGCGTATGCACCTTCTCGCACTACAAAGCGGGTATCGTCGCGGTAGAAAACGCCCTCGGTATCACTCCGCCGCTAAATGCCTTGCTAACGCGCACACTGATGGCTAATGCGCTATTTTTACACGATCATCCGGTGCATTTTTATCAACTCCACGGGCTTGATTTCGTAGATGTAGTAAGCGCGCTTAGCGCCGATCCTAAAAAAGCAAGCGAAGAGGCGTTTAAATACTGCGACACCCCTTATGCGTGCGGTGCCGATAAGCTAAAAGAGGTGCAAGATCGCGTGGGCGCTTTCGTTAAGAAAGGCGCTTTAGGGCCTTTCGCTAATGCCTACTTCGGCCATCCTACATATAAGCTTAGCCCGGAGCAAAATTTGATTGCTCTTTCGCACTATCTTGAGTGTTTGCGCATTCAGCGCACGGCGGCTCAGATGATGGCGATATTCGGTGCGAAGCAGCCTCATCCGCAAAGTCTTACCGTAGGCGGCGTAACCTGCGTGATGGATATCCTAAGTCCTGCAAGACTGGGCGAATATATGTCTAAATTTAAAGAGGTCGCGGACTTCGTAAATCGCGCCTACTATCCTGATCTCGTAATGGCTGCGAAGGCTTACGGCAACGAGCCTAGCGTGCTAAACGATATCGGCGTGGCAAATTTATGGACTCATCAAGAATTTCAGCTTTCAAAGAACGAATGGCTATTTCAAAGCGGCATGATTATGAACGGCGATATTAGCAAGGTTTTGGAGCTTGATGAAAACAAGATCACCGAGGAGGCAACGCATGCGTGGTATAAAAACGATGCGGCGCTTCATCCTTACGACGGCGAGCAAGAGCCGAATTATACGGGCCTTAAGGACGGACAGAGCATCGACGCGCACGGCAAAGAAGCGCATACAAAGGTGCTCGATACCCAGGGCAAATACACCTGGATCAAGGCTCCGCGCTACGACGGCAAACCGCTTCAAGTAGGACCGCTTGCAAATATCGTGGTAAATTACGCTAAGAAAAACGAGCGCGTAGTAAAGGTCGTGGATCAATTCCTAAAAGATACCGGCTTGCCGCTTGAGGCGGTATTTTCGACGCTTGGACGAACGGCGTGCCGTATGATCGAAGCTAAAGTCGTAGCCGATAACGGACTGATTGCACTAGAAAATTTGATCGCAAACATCAAAAGCGGCGATACCGAAACCTGCGCAAAATATGTAATCGATAACTCCAAAGAGTACAAAGGTCGCTATATCGGCCACGTGCCGCGCGGCGCACTTAGCCACTGGTGCAGGATCGAAAAGGGCGTCATCAAAAACTGGCAGGCGGTCGTGCCGTCTACTTGGAACGCCACACCGAAGGATAAAGACGGTGCTATGGGCGCTTACGAATCCTGCTTGATCGGACTTAAGCTTGCCGATCTTTCCAAGCCACTAGAGATTATCCGCCGCATCCATTCATTCGATCCTTGTATCGCCTGCGCCGTGCACGTAATGGACGCTAAAGGGGCGGAGCTTGGCTGCTATAGGGTAGATCCCAGCAAAGGATAAACGATGAAAAAAAGATTTGCGGAATACGAGTTCTCAATCGGTCTTAGGCTCACGCACTGGCTGCGTGCGCTTTGCATTACGATTTTGGTGATCACCGGATATTATATCGCTTTTGTTTTTACCGCGCCCGAGGTAAGCCCCGAGCCGGTGCTTTTCATGCAGGCTAAATTTAGATTCGTGCATCTGATCTTCGGCTTTGCGATGATCGGCGCGGCGATTTTTAAAACCTACCTTTTCTTCTTCGATAAAAAGAGCAGAAAAGAGCTTTTGAGTATCAAGGATTTTTTTAGCCCGCGCATCTGGATAGCTCAGATCAAATACTATATCTTTTTGGGCGAGCACCCGCATCTTCGCGGCGTTTACAATCCGCTACAGTTTATCTCCTATCTGGGCTTTTATCTAGTATTGTTCGTAATCTGCCTAACGGGTATGATATTATATGTGCATGTCTATCACGAAGGGCTCGGCGGTGCGCTATACGGGCTCTTACGCCCGCTGGAAGCTGCGATGGGCGGTCTAAGCGAGGTACGAATGATTCACCATCTTTGCATGAATATCATCATAATCTTCGTACCGATCCACATCTATATGGCGATTTTCAATGCCGTTAAGGGCAAAGACGGCGCGATGGATGCGATCGTAAGCGGCTATAAATTTAAAAAGGAAGAGCACGCTTGAGGGTGCTGGTACTGGGTATCGGCAACGTCATCTACGCGGACGAGGGCATAGGCGTGCACTTCGTCCGCGCGCTCGCGCAGAACTATAAATTTTATCCTAAAGCCGCCGCACGAAATTCTATGGCGGGCGAGAATTTAACGGCGCAGAATTTTATGCAAAATTCCGCCCAAGTATCTGCGATACAAAATTCTACCTTGCAAAATTCCACAGAGCGCGACCCCTTGCAAAATTCTGCGAATGAAAATTTTATCTCCGAGCAAAATTTCGCAGCAGTAAATTTAGACCGAAATTCTACTTCAGAAAATTCCGCCGAGCAAAATTCCGCTTCAAATTTTACTTCGCAGAATTCCGTCATAAATTACGCAGCGCAAAGCTCTATCAATGCGGACTTCATCGCCGTAAATTCAGCCGCGCCGAGCAGCAGCGCGGATCAGATCCGATTTATCGACGGCGGGACTCTGGCTAGCTTTTTAATGCCTACGATGGCGGAATTTGATGAAATTTTGCTCGTAGATTGCATAGACGCGGACGGCGCAAAGGGCGGCGAGGTGTATTTTTTTGACTACGACGCGATGCCTAAGCAGATCAGCTGGAGCGGTTCGGCGCACGAGGTCGAAATGCTTCAAACCCTGCAGATGATGGATCTTTGCGGCGATCTGCCTCACGTTAAAATTTTAGCGGTCGTGCCGAGGCGCATCGAAGAAGCGAGCTTTAAGCTAAGCTCCGTGATATTAGAGTCCTCAAAAATCATGGAAAAAACGGCGCTTAAGCACCTATCCGATCTTGGTTTCGCGCATGAAAAAATCGCCGATCTTAGCGCCCAAGACATCGCGGATCGATTTGCAAAAAGGGGGCGAGATGATAGTAGCATATGAGTTTAATTACCTTAATGAAAACGCGCTAATAGCGCACTTCTTGCTGTTTTATGCTCGCAAAAGCACGCTGGAGTTTTGCCTAAAAAAAGAGGCGAGCTTAATAAGCCTTTTCGTGCGCGGTAGCGAGGATGAAATTTTAAAATTTAGCGACGAGGCGATGCCGCTGATCCCAAACTCCATATTTTTGGCAAAATCCTCCGTGCGCGTGGTGGACGAGGACGGCGCCGAAGCGAAAACGCTGAAATTTAACGGCACGTTTGAAGATACCTCCTCGGGCGATATAAGTAAATTTTTAGAGGATGAAATTTCAAACGCCCGTAGCGCGGCTAAATTTAATAATTTTACCCCGCGAGTGATGAAGGAATACCTCGCTCACTCCGAGCCGTCTCAAAACGAATTCGCAATAATAAGCGGCGCTAGCGTGCTTCATGAGGGAAAATTTGAAGCGGTAAATAGGGAGAATTTTGCCCGCTTACTAGAGTTTTGCCGCATAAACTTATTTCATGCTCAGCAGGTGCAGATTAAACGCGGCGGCGCAACTTTCACGCTCAAGGCGGACGTGGATTTTAGCGCTGATTTTCTAATAGCCGCAGGGGTGGGGGCGCTGGATGGGATTTTTGTGAGCGACGAAAAGAGCAAAATCGCGCTCGCAGCCTTCGAAAAACCGCTCATAAGCCTAAAAACTAATGCGATCTTTAGAAAAAATCACGAGGACGCGCCTAAATTTTTTGACGTAAAGCTTGCGGGCGACATATTCGTGTTTGCGCTGGGGCGCGCTTTGGCAAGCGACGGGATCTATTTTTTAAGCGCAAAATGCGAAAGCGCGGCGCAGAAAGATAAAATTTTTAAGGTCGCGCCGCTGCAAAATGGCTTTTTGATCGTGCAAAACGAGGACTTTTTAAGTGAGAGCGCAAGCGCCTATCTAAAAAACTCAAAGGACAAAAACTCCGCTCTTTTTGCGCTTATATGCCGCGAAAAGGGGCTTTTAGATGATCCCAAAAAACGTGTTTTGCGCTGCTTTTTGGGCGCGGGCGCGGATGATGAGATCGCAATTTATAGCGAAAGCTCCAAAAAAATTCTACTTAAATTCGATCTGCCGCGCAGTTTTGACGAGCTTAAGGCGCAAATTTGCGCCGACGAAACGGGTGCGAAACTGCTTGAAAATTTCAGCGCCAAATTTAACGTAGACGCCGCAAAAATCGATGAAATTCTAAAAAGCGCAAATGCGGGATTTTACGGTATCTTTAGCGTGGCTGCACAGCTTATCTGGGGGCGCGATGCGGAATTTTTGACGGCGGCTGCGGAGGATTTTGCGGGCGGCAAAGGGGTGCGGCTTGATTTTTGCACGGACGAGCGCGGCTGCCTGCAAGCGGATAAAATTTTGCGCTCGGCGATGAGCTATGCGCTCGCAGGAGCCAATGAAAAGCTGTTTGCGTTCGGATTTTTCGATAGTTTGGGCTACTTTTTAAGCGATCTGGCGGATAAGTGCAAAGAGGACTTTGACGTTTTGATCTTCGGCGGAGCGATGTTTAGCGGGCGCAAATTTGCGGATTTGATGCTTAAGCTTTGCAAAAATTTTGACGCGAGCTTTAGCGACAGCTTCGCGCTTCAAGCTCGCTAGATCGGGCATATATGCGAATTTTTGGTAAAACTCCTAAGTCTTGTCCGCAAAACAGCGAGTTGCGCGGACATTGCGGCGCCGATAGCTGCGTCATGCTGGTAAGCTTAGCGCAAACGAGATTGCGCGAAATTTCAAAAAAAGCGGCAAAGGGCGCGGGCGTGAAAGAACAAATTTTATTAAATTTAGAGCATATTTTGCACCGCTCGGTACGTTTTATCCGCCCGCTGCGAGCGCAACTTGCTTGCAAAACAGCTCCTGCACCGCGCAATTTATGAAAGCACATACATGAAAGCGGCTAAATTTGAGGTTTTCGGAGCAGTGCAGGGGGTCGGGTTTCGCCCGTTCGTCTACAAGCTCGCCGTGGATTTGGGGCTAAAAGGCGAGGTTTATAACGACGGCGAGGGCGTTAAAATCATCGTTTGTGCAGACCTTTCCGAGCCGCAAAAAGGCTCGATTGATAAAAATTCCGCCCCTTTAAATTTAGATGAGCCGAATTCTAACGAAATTCAAGCGCAGAAAGTATCGTTATCAGCTGCTCGGTCTTTAAATTCTGCCGAGTCGGATTCTAACAAAGCCGCGAACTCATCACAAAATTTTGCAAGTTCAAATTTAAACGAGAGCTCCTTTTCGTCGCAGAACGCACCGAACTCGCCAAATGATTTGACCGGCTCGTCGCGCGATTTATTGAATGATTTAGTAAGCCTGCCCGATTCAGATTTGACGAGCTTGCCGCATGATTTGACGAGAGATTTTCAGGCCGCAGCGGGCGATAAACTATTACCAGACTTGTTCGAGACCGATCTAAACGAGCAGGGCTCCATTTCGCCCGCTTCGTCGGATCAAAATTTCATCGTGCAAGATTCGTCGCAGCAGCGCGGTATGTCGCAGAATGAATCGTCGCAAGGCTTGCAAAATATTAAGCGCGACTTGCAAGGCGCGAAGCGGGATTTACAGAGCTTTAAACACGATCCACAAAGCGCAGGGCAAGATCTGCGCGAAGAAGAAATTTTAAAAATTTTCGAGCAGCGCCTCCGCAGCGAAGCGCCGCCGCTTTGCCGAATCGATAGGATTATTCGCGCAGATATTAATACACAAGATTTTGCGCAAAATTTTACTGATTTTAAGATCACGCAGTCCAAAGAGGGGCGTAAATTTAACCCGATCCTGCCCGATTTTGCGATCTGCGATCAGTGCAAAAAAGAGTTTTACGACCCGCAAAATCCGCGCTTTCACTACCCATTTATCAACTGCACCGATTGCGGCCCGCGCCTTAGCATCATCGCCGCGCTGCCGTATGACCGCGCAAACACCACGATGAGGGAGTTTGAGATGTGCGAGTTTTGCCGCGGCGAATACACGGACCCGCTCACGCGCCGCTATCACGCCGAGCCGATCTCCTGCCCGCACTGCGGCCCGCAGCTGTTTTTATGCGGCACAGGCGGCGAAATTTTATCTAGCGGCGAGGAGGCGATAGCGCGCACGGCGGAGCTTTTGCGGCGTGGACAGATCGGCGCGATCAAGGGGATGGGCGGCTTTCACATCGTCTGCGATGCGACGAATGAGCGCGCAGTACGGATGCTGCGAACGCTTAAAAAGCGTCCGAGCAAGCCTTTTGCGATCATGTGTCGCGACGCAGCGCAGGCGGGGCGCGCAGCAAACCTAAGCGCGGAGGAAGAGGCGCTGATAGACTGCAACATCAAGCCGATCGTGATTTTAAAAAAGCGCGAGTTTGTTTGGCGCACAGAGGCGGGCTTTGCGGCGGATTTCGGCACGCAAAATTTAAAGGCGCAAAGCAAAAATCCTATATCGCCGAAATTTGCGGGTGAGCAAGAAGAATCGGCGCAAGGGCAGGGCTCTGCGCTACAAAATTTACGCAATTGCGCGGCGCAAAATTTTAGCACGCAAAATATTGGAGTTTGCGCGGAGCAGGGCAGGTTGCAGAGTGCGCAAATTTTTAGCAAAACGGCGCGCCGCAATTTCTCCTGCGATGCGTCGGTTGAGGGCGGCTCGCGGAGCGCAGAAAACGAGCTAGAGCGCGCATACGATGGGTCTGATTTGCAGTGCGCGGTTAAAAATTTGAGCTCGCTGCAAGCAGAAGGCGGGCTAGAGCTGCGACATACAACCAATAATTTAAATTTGCAACCCGCAGTGGATAGCCAAGACTCGCGATGCGCGGCGAATGAGCCTGATTCTCGGCTTGCGACGGACGAGTCTATTTCGCAAAATTTGGCAAATATTCAGAGCTTGCGACATGCTGAGGATGGGGTAGACTTGCAGCGTGCGACGTGCGAGCCGAGTCCGCAACAGACGATAAATTCGGAAGGCTCATGCTCTGCGCAGGCGTGTGTAGCGGACGCGCACGGCGCCTATTCTGATAGCGAGGGCGATTTTGTGCGTTTGCCCGCAAGCTTTTCGGCGATTTTTAAGGCGGGTGCGATTTTTATCGCTCCAAGCGTGGCGCCGAACCTTAATAAAATCGGCATTTTCCTAGCCAATACCGGCGTGCATCTACTGCTTTTTGAATACTTTGATCGCCCGATCGTCGCCACAAGCGCCAACATTAGCGGCGAGCCCATTATTTTTAGCAGCGAGGAGTTGCGCGCGAAGCTGGACAGCGTCATCTCGTTTTACCTGGATAACGACCGCGAAATTTTAACGCCGAGTGACGATAGTATCGCCTTTTTGCAGGAATTTAAAAAAGAAGCTGCAAGCGCGAGGGCAAACGATCGCACGCACAATATATACACGCTTGAGACCCGGGCTCACAGCGAGAATATGGCGCAAAATTTTGAAGCACCGCATGCTATGTCGCTTCCCTCGATCGATACGAAGTCCGATTTGAACGTGATTATAAAGCGGCAGCCGAATGAAAATACGTCAAACTCGAAAAGCGATGATCTGAAACGGGCAAATTCCAAGCAAGGCTCGAAGCGTGATCCGAGTGAAGGTCCGCAAAGCTCGCAAGTAGCCGTTTGCGAGCTAAAAAATTCGCAGAATTTATCCAAAAAAGCAAAAAACGAGCAAGAAAGCGCCGCACTAGGTAGCATCTGCGATGCGGCGGCAGCCGATGAAAGCGCCGATGCGGCGATAGATAGTTGTGACACGCTCTCGGATGACGGGCACAACGTCGTGGCATCAAACGATGAACGCGACGGTGCATCTTTAAATTTTAAAAACGGCATGGCATTGATTGATATGAAGCGCCGCAGCCCCGAGAACGCGAAAAATTTCAAAAAAGCAAAAGGCGAGCAGGGCGCGTCAACATTGAGCGATAAATTTGGCGCCGCACCTTCAAATTTAAAAAGCGACGTAGCGGCGTCAAGCGAAGTCATGCATAATATCGCAGTCCTGGATAGCGAGCGCTTTGCGACTTCAAATAGTAAGCGAGGCGCGACCCCAGGCAGCCAGGACACAACATTAAATTTTAAAAACGGCGTCGCAGCGTTAAATTTCAAAAGCGCGAACGATCAAGCGAGCGGAATTTTAAATCGCGCGCTATTTTTGCGAACATCTCGCGGAATGAATCCAAAAATTTTCCCTAGCAAATTCCGGCTAAAAGGCACTTTCCTGGCGCTCGGAGCGGAGCTGAAAAATCAGTTTGCGATCTACAAAGACGGGCAAATTTTCATCTCGCCCTACATCGGCGATCTTAAAAATGTTGCCACGAATGAGCGATTTTTCGCGCTTTTGGATATGTTCGTGCGCGCCTACGAGCTGAAGTTTGACGCCGTTATCGCGGATCTGCATCCGCAGTTTTCGCACACGCGATTTTTCGAGCGGCGCGGATACCCCGTGATCCGCTACCAGCACCATTTCGCGCATCTGGTGTCGAATCTAGCGCAAAATGAGCTGCTTTTTAGCGGCAAAAAATACCTCGGCTTCTGCTTTGACGGCACCGGCTACGGCACGGACGGCACGATCTGGGGGGGCGAGGTGATGGTGTTTGACCCGCACGGCTACCGTCGCGTCGCAAAATTTGACGAGATCGCGCTTATTGGCGGCGAGAATGCGATAAAAAACATCTACAAACTTGCGCTCGCGCTCATATTTAAATTTAGTGCAAAGGACGCTGCGCGCGAGTTTTTGGCAAAATTTAATGCAAGCGAAGTCGCAAATTTAGAAAAAATCGCGCCGCGTGCCATCCGCTCAAGCTCGCTAGGGCGGCTGTTCGATGCGTTTGCTGCGGTCATTTGCGGCCTGCGAACCGTAAGCTTCGACGGCGAAGCGGGCATGCGACTTGAGAACCTATATATCGATGGCTGCGAGCAGAGTTACAGGTTCGCGCTAAAAAGGGCGGGCGCGGCAAGCGAAGCGGGGATTTTTGACGAGATAAAAAGCTCTATAGACTCTGCGGTGCGCATGCCCGAGAAATTTGGCGCGGCGAAAAATCCTATCCGCAGTGCAGAACGCGAGGATAAAGGCGGCGTCTGCAGAGGAAATTCTATCGATGCCGCGGTGCGAATAGCGGAAAATTTTAGCGGCTCGATAAATCGCGATAGCCGCGCGACGAATTCTAATAGCGGTGAAAGATTTGCAGCCACGAACGCCGCGAACGTTTGCGGCTCGGCTAGCGATGCGGAAAATTCCGCGGCAAATTCCACAATCGGCGATACCGAACAAAATTTTATATACGCGCCGAATTCGACAAACGCTCGTAGTTTAAATTCCGCGGGCGAGATAAATTATGATTTATCAATAAACACAGCGAATTCTACGGCGAATTCCATATCAAACGCCGCGGCAAATTCCTCAGATGGCGAGGCGCCGTGGAGCCTTGGCGGCGAATGCTATGTGATCGATTACAAAGACGCATTTTTGCAAGCTTTGCACGATGAGCCGCGCTTGGCTGCGACGAAATTTATAAGCGCTATCGCAAACTTCATCGCGGAGTTTGCGGAGGGCTTCGGGCTCGAGGTCGTGCTAAGCGGCGGGGTCTTTCAAAACGCGACGCTTCTAAATCTTACGTGCGAAAAGCTGCGTGAGCGAGGGATAAAATTTCATCTAAACCGCGCCGTTCCTTGCAACGACAGCGGCATCGCCTACGGACAGCTCGCGGCATATTTAAGCAAAATTTCGCGCTAAGCTCGTCCATAAAAAACTTAACTGTCGCGCTAAGCCGACTCGGTAAAATTTTATTAGTATCTCGCCGATAAATTTGATTGAGCTCTGCGTCATGCCCGCACTTTGCGATACGCTACGGGCGATAAAATACACCGCAGATAGCTTCTCGAAAATCGCAAAATCAGCGAATAAATTTACGTCTTGCCGCCTGATATCGCAGCCGAAACGTTAAAATTTTAAAATTTAACGGCGCGCCGTTGCCTGCCACAGCATCACGACGTACCACCATGGCAATCGATAAAATTCTACCGCGGCGCGTGGCTAGATACTGCGCAAATCCCAAGTCAAGACGCTATTTAGCGCCTGACTCTTAAAATTGAACGCAAGCTCGCGGTAGAATTCAAAATAACGTAGCACCGGTAAAATTTCATCGCGCTAGCACTAAAATATAACGCGAAATCGCGAGCAAAATTTCAAAATAAGCGCGGTGCCTTGGAGCTTTAAATTTTAAAGAATAAGCCAAATTAGCGCAAAATTCTTACTATTTGAGCGGAATTTCGGTAAAATTACGTTCAAAATACGCGAAATGAGGGGAGCTATGAAAAAAGAGGAAAAAGAGAGCGCCGTAAGATTTAGCATTTCGCTGCCGACGAAGCTTTTTGAGGATCTCGATGAGATGGTGCGCGCCAAGCAATACCTAAGCCGCAGCGAGTTTATCCGCGATCTCATACGCGAAAAGATGGTCGAGGGCGTGCTTCACGGAGATGGCGAGGATGACTGCGTGGGCGTGCTTTGCATCGCTTACGATCATCACCAAAGCGATTTGATCGAGCAGCTCGTAGAGATCGAGCACCACGCAAACGTCACCATCGTCAGCACCAGCCACTTCCACATCGACGAGCGCCACTGCTTCGAGGAGATCACGATGCGGGATAAAATTTCAAAGATCGAGCGGCTCAGCGCCAAAATCGGCGCGCTAAAAGGGGTGAAATTTTCCAAGCTCGTAAACGCGGTAATCACCGAGGCGTAGGGCTTTTGAGCATTTTTAAAAACAGCGCGTCGCGCTAAATTTATGCGCTTTTAAATTTAAACGCAGCGGTTGCGCGATTTTTATAGGTTACGAAGCGCGATTCTCGATCGAGTAGCGAATTCGGGCAGTGCGGTTGCGCAAGGCGTGCAAATAAAATTTGTTTAAATTTACACGGCGAGCGCAAAATTTTATAAATTTTAATCAAAAAGCATTCTTGCTGCGGGTTTAAATTTACGCGCAGGCACGAAACCGGCGCAGCAGCTCGCGACTAAATTTTATAGGTGCCGCTTTCGTGCCGTATTTGTAAAGCCGAATCCGCGTAAATCGGCATAAAAACGACCGCCGCGTTGATGTTCGCCACGCCGTAGAGCACGCGCGAGATTGTAGAGTGCCGGGATCAAATCTACTCGCAAGCCCTGAATTTAGCGCTTCTATCTACGGCGATCTTTAGTTTATTTTGAGCCGTTATGAGCTGCGAGGTCTAAATTTAGAGAGTGCAGCTTTGCAATCTGTGAGCAGGTGATTAAATTTAAAACAGCGTCTTTGCTCGCTAGCTTTAAAATTTGCGGCAGCCTTCGTAAACAGCGCACGAAATTTAGATAAAACTAAAGCGCGTAAATTTCAATCCTCATTAAATTTCATAAAATTCCGTACTTCGATATAAAATTTATCAAATTTACGCCGTTTAAAGCAAAAACGTGGTATTTTACGCGCAAAATTTATTATCCAAGGAGAAAAAATGTGTAAAGATTGCGGCTGTTCCATCGGTCACACTCACGAAGCGGGCACCCATTCGCACGCAGATATGACACACGAGCATGTCCACACCCACGCGGACGGCACCGTCCACTCCCACGCTCATATGCACGAAGCAAGGATCGATCATGAGCACGACGCGCACGATCACGCCCACGCAAATGTCGCTATTAGCGACGCCAAGACGATCGAAGTGATGAGTAAAATTTTAAGCGCCAACGACGAGGAGGCCGCTCACAACAGAGCCCATTTTGACGAGGATAAAATTTTATGCTTGAATTTGATGAGTAGCCCCGGTAGCGGCAAGACGACGCTGCTTGAGGCGACTATCAAAAGCGGCAAATTTAAAATCGGCGTCATCGAGGGCGATTTAGAGACCAACCGCGACGCCGATCGCATCATAAAAGCGGGCGCGCAGGCGCATCAGATCAGCACCGGCGAAACCTGCCATCTGGATGCCTTTATGGTTCACGAGGGGCTTCATCACATCGATACTAAAAATTTAGATCTGGTTTTTATAGAAAACGTCGGTAACCTCGTCTGTCCTGCAGCATTCGACGTAGGCGCGCACCTAAACGTAGTGCTTCTAAGCGTGCCCGAGGGCAGCGACAAAATCGCAAAATACCCCGTGATATTTCGCCGCGCAGACTGCGTCGTAATCACTAAAACCGCGCTGCTACCGCATTTTGACTTCGATATGGAGGAGGTGGTGCGCGAGGTACACAAACTCAATCCGAAAGCCGACGTCATCGCGCTTGATAGCAAAAGCGGCGAAGGCGTGGAGAAATGGCTGAAATTCCTACAATACAAGAAGGAATTTCGTTAATGTGTCTTTCAATCCCTTCAAAAATTATCTCAATCGACGAAAATAATTTCGCGACCGTGGAGACTCTGGGCGTGCGCCGCGGCGTGAGCTTGGATCTGCTCCCCGAGCCCGCGGCGGTCGGGGAATATGTGCTGATCCACGTTGGCTTTGCGATGGAGAAGATCGATACGCAGCGAGCGAAGGAGAGTATCGAAATTTACGAGCAAATCGCAAAGCAGATGAGGGCGGAAGAGAGCTCCGTGTATGAAAGCATAGAGCCGCGAACCGGCGCAGAAAACTAAAGCGACTTGCAAACCCATAAAATTTAAGGTAAATAATGGATCTAATCAAGGATTTTAGGGATAAGGAGCTGATTTTAGCGCTTAGCAAGCTGATAATTTCCAAAAGCAAAAGGCCGCTAAACATCATGGAGATTTGCGGTGGACACACGCACTCGATCATGAAATTTGGCCTTCCGAGCCTGGTCGGCAAAAATATTAAATTTATCCACGGCCCCGGCTGTCCGGTGTGCGTGATGCCGCGCAGTCGCATCGACGAGGCGATCAAGCTCGCCGCGATGCCGCAGAGTATTTTTTGCACTCTAGCAGACATGCTGCGCGTGCCCGGCTCTCGCACGAGCTTGCAGAAGCTGCGCAGCGAGGGGCACGACATCAGAGCGCTTTATAGCCCGCTTGATTGCATAAAGATCGCGCAGGAAAATCCGCAAAAAACGGTGATATTTTTTGCGATCGGCTTTGAGACGACGACGCCGATGAGCGCCGTGCTTATCGATAAAGCGCTAAGCTTGGGGCTAAAAAATCTCTTTTTTCACATCAATCACGTCACGGTGCCCGCGCCCGTGCGAGCGATCTTAGACGACGCGGACGTGCAGATCGATGCGTTTTTAGGGCCTAGCCACGTAAGCGTGATTACCGGCGCGAAGGTCTACGAAAGCATTGCGCGGGATTACAAAAAACCGATAGCCGTAAGCGGATTTGAGCCGCTTGATATAATGGCGGGTGTATTAAATTTGGTAGAGCAGCAAAACGCCGGCACCTACGAGGTTTTCAACGAATACGAGCGCGTCGTAAAAGAGGACGGAAACCAAAAAGCGCAAAATTTAATAGATAAATATTTTGAAATTTGCGATTTTCCGTGGCGAGGGCTCGGCGAAATTCCAAAAAGCGGCATGAAGTTGCGCCCGCAGTACGCGGCGCTGGATGCCAGGGTGCAGTTTGATTGCAGCGTACAGAGCGCTCCTGAGAGCAAGGCCTGTATCTGCGGCGAAATTTTACGCGGCAAAAAAAGCCCCTATGATTGCAAGGTTTTCGGCAAACGCTGCACGCCGCAAAACCCGATAGGATCGTGCATGGTCTCAAGCGAAGGGGCGTGCGCGGCGTACTATAAATACGGCGACGTCAAAAACGCGGGCTAAATTTTGCGCGCGGTATCCGGCTGGCAGAGCGTAAAATTTAAAAATAAGTTATGCTTTAAAATTTTAACCAAAGAAAAAACGTCGGGCTAAAATTTAATTTGAAATTTTGCGCGGCGCCGTAGCGGCACGGCTCGTTCGACTGCGGAATACGGGCTTTAAATTTAAAACCGAATTTAAAACCAAATAAAAAGGAAAAATTTGAACGAAACTATACTTTTAAGCCACGGCGGCGGCGGCGAGGAGATGAATAGGCTCATCAACGAGACGATATTTGCAGCGTTTGATAATGAAATTTTGCGTGCCAATAACGACAGCGCGATACTAAATTTAGACGCCGGGGTGGATTTTGACCGCACGGCGCCGAGTTCTGCTTTGAATTCTGCGAGTTTCGGCGGCGAGCTAGCTTTCAGCACCGATAGTTTCGTCGTTACGCCTCTATTTTTTAACGGCGGCGATATCGGCAAGATCGCCGTTTGCGGCACCGTCAACGACCTTGCGATGGTGGGCGCGAAACCGCTGTTTTTAAGCTGCGCGCTCATCATCGAGGAGGGGCTTAGCCTAAGTGAGCTGCGACGCATTTTGGACTCGATGGCGAGCACCGCGCAAAGCTGCGGCGTTCGTATCGTTTGCGGCGATACAAAGGTCGTGCCGTGCGGCAAATGCGATAAAATTTTCATCAACACTAGCGGCATCGGCCGTGTTTTGCGACCTGCGCGCGTGCAAAACATCAAAGCGGGCGCAAAAATCCTGCTTAGCGGCGACATCGGGCGGCACGGGGCGGTGATACTCGCGGCGCGCGACGAGATCGCGCTAAGCAGCGAGCTGCAAAGCGACTGCAAACCGCTTTGCGCTGCGGTCGAAAAGCTGATCTTGCAAGGCGTAGGGATTCAAGCGATGCGAGATGCGACGCGTGGCGGGCTCAGCGCAGTTTTGAACGAATTTGCAAGCTCCAGCGGGCTTGAATTTTTGGTGCGCGAAGAGGATATCAAAATCAGCGACGAAGTAGTAGGTGTGTGTGAGCTGCTGGGCTTTGAGCCATACGAGCTCGCAAACGAAGGTACTTTCGTAGCGATCGTAGAAGATGACGCCGAGGCGGATAGGGCGCTTAAGATACTGCGAGAATTTGACGTAAACGCCGCGATCATCGGCGAGGTACGCGAAGTAGGGCACGGTGGAGGCGAATTCAGTAGCACTTTGACGCCTGGACTTAGCGCACAGGGCGAATTTGCGGGCGCGAGCGACGCGGACGCGGTGTCAGAAAATAGGGCGGGGCAATTTCAAGCTCCGTATTCGGCAAAAGGGCGAGTAATTTTGCAAAACGCCTACGGCTCGCAGCGTTTTTTGGAGCTTCCAAAGGGCGAGTTGCTGCCGAGGATTTGTTAAATTTACACACAAATTTATGCCTAAATTTTAGGCGTATTTTTAAATTTACAACAAAATTTCGCACAAAATACGGCGAGATCGTAAAATTTAGAGGTAAAAATGCATGAACTATCGATCGTAGCGGATCTTGTGGCGCTATGCGAAAAGGCGCTAAACGCCGAAATAGCAAAGAAAAAAGGCGCGGCGCAGCAAGGCGATAAAAATCGCTGTAACATCGCCAATACCGCCAATGAAAATACGGATTTCGCAAATACCGACATAGGCACCGAGAATACCGAAAATACGGGCGTTGCGGATACGGACTCGAACAGCAAAAACGGTGATTTTTATAAAAATTTGGATGCAAATCCGCAGACGCTTTGTGATACACCTATCGCAAAAAGTCCGCAGATAAGGGAACTGCACGTAAAAATGGGGCGGCTAAGCGGCGTGGAAGCGCATTATTTGCAAAACTGCTACGAAGTCTTTCGCGCAGGTACCGTCTGCGAAAATGCGGATCTCATCATCCATACCCAAGAAATCGTCGTAAAATGTAAAAACTGCGGTTTTAGCGGGGATTTGACGCAGAACGACTTTTCTTGCCCGCGCTGCAAAAGCTCCGAAATCAGCGTGATCGACGGCGAAGATATGTATCTGATGCGCCTGGTTATTGAATAAAAGAGGGCACTCGTCTTGGCGCGATAGCTTCTCATATTTCAAATTTAAACTCTTGCTCTTGCCATAAGCAGAATTTCATTTCCACCCAATTCAAATATATCTATATGCGTCAAAAATACATGAAATTATTCATAGAATTATACGTGAATTTTGTATTGAATTTTTACTTGAAAATTATAGTTTTCAATATAAAATAACTAATATTATGGGGATAGCAGTGTCTTTCATCATTGTTTGTCACATATATAAGTTTATCGATTTGTCAATGCGAGTTTTCTATATGGTTTGTTGATTAACCAATCCGCTTGTTGCATTAAAATTTTAAAACTACTTCGCACTACAATTTTTATTACGCTCTGTTTTGCATCCGCCCGCAGATTGTTAAATTTGCCCTTTGAGAGCTACGGCCTTTATGACAAATCTACAAATCTGCACGGATTAAATTTCTTGTTAAACTCCGCACGCGCCCTCCCCTCTGCGCGGCTTTTTGAGCTATCAACAAGCAGGAATTTATTTGATCGCCACACCTTTTTTATTTATGCGCGCTGTATTTAATCTCTGCACTACACGTCCTTTAAAAACCGGCGTCTAAATGTCGCAAAATTCTAAAATCGACGCGAAATTTTAAAATTCAGCAACGCGGGCGGTTCTAAATTTATCTAAATTTCAAACCCCGCAAGTATAATCCGCCATAAATTTTAAAAATCCAAAGGCAAAAAATGAATCGCAACACTTTAGACGCCATAAAATTCCGCGGCATAACCTCTAGGGTTTTATCGATCTGCTGCTACCTGATCATTTGGGCTTGTTGCGAGTTTTTGCACGATATTACGATGAGAGGATTTTTTGCCGCCGCAGCCGCAATCGTCGCCGTGATTTTTACTTCGATGGTCTTTAAGCTCTCCGCGACCAAAATGATCTCTGATATCTCCGATAGTAAGGTCTTTAGGGCGTATTTAATTAACTTTATCGCCCGAGTGCTTTGGACTATCGTATTTATTTCGCCTTTACCATACTCTATGAATAATAATATTGTGAGCTTGGAGACTCTAGATTATACCTTACACGAGCAAGGCGGTTCTTTCGTGGAGGCATTCTATTGCATTTTAGCGGCTATGGCTATAGGACTTAATCACTCTATGGAGATTAAAGATACGCAATTTGTTACCATTTGGTATGTAACGATTACAGCGTTTAAGATTATCGACACCATAGCACCGGCAATAGTATATTGCTACTTAGGAGAAGCCACTAAGAGTAAAATTTTTTATGCTTACGCGTGGTTATATTTTATATGTTTAGTGCTTGTAGAAATCATCAATTCGTTTATTAAACTGCCAGAAATGAGTAGTGCAACTACAGCGTACATGGTACTCGCGGTAATCCTTTTATCTGAAATTTTAGAACTTATCGCTTGGATTAGGATTAAAGGAATTTCAGGCGCGGAGCTTTGGAATAAAAATTTATGGACGACGCCAGCAAAATAGATCATAAAATCCAATCGGTTTCGCTGGGTATCGGGCAGTATCCTGTGAGCCTAGAGGAAAAGGGCAAAAATTTTTACTAGCAAAATTCTGCGTAAAATCACAAAATTCTGCCCTACGAAAGCATCTGAAATCCCCCTCCCGCGCGACAAAATGAAATTTATATAAAAATTTATCTGGATTTTATACCGATCAGCTATAATTCCGCTATTCTAATCCCGCATATTTTGCGGAATTTTCAAGGAGAAAAAATGCTTAAACTTCACTCAATCCTTCTTGGTGCAGCGCTTTGCGCTAGCCTGGCTTTTGCAGATCGCACGATTACCGATCAGCTCGGCCGCAAGGTCACGATCCCGGATCAAGTAAATCGTATCGTCGTGCTACACCACGAAGCACTCAATGTCTTAAACGAAATCAACGCCCAAGATAAGGTCGTAGGCATCCTAAAAAGCTGGGAGCAACGCCTAGGCAAAGAGTATAATCGTTTGGCACCGAGTTTTAAAAACCTACCTAATCCAGGCGATATCAAAGATGTCAATTACGAAGCTCTGCTTAGTCTAAAGCCCGATGCGGTCGTAGTAGTAAACTACTTCCCTAAAGAATATATCGCTAAAATGGAGGAGTTGAAAATCCCAGTCATAGGTATTTCATTTTTCAGCTCTGCACAAGAGGAAAAAGCTAAGCTAAATCCGACCTTTAAAGATGAGCGCGATAGCTTCGCTGCTTACGATGAGGGCTTTTACGAGGGGGTTAAAATTCTAGGCGAACTAAGCAATCACGAAAAGGATGCCGCTGAACTAATAGATTTCGTTAAAAAATCACAAGCTGATTTAAATGCCAAATTTAGTAATTTTATCGTAGATAAAAGACCTAGAGTTTATATGGCAAATCCTGATCTTACGACCTACGGTAGCGGCAAATATACTGGCGTAATGTTAGCAAGAGCGGGTGCGACGAACGTCGCCGCTGCAGATATAAAGGGCTACAAACAGGTTTCGCCGGAGCAAATTTTAGCATGGAATCCGCAGATTATCTTAGTGCAAAACCGCTATCCTCAAGTACCTGCCGAACTTAAGGCAAACCCTGCGCTAAAAGGTCTTAGCGCCGTGAAAGAGGATAGAATTTATCTAATGCCCGAATTCGTTAAAGCCTGGGGTCATCCGACTGCCGAAGCAATGGCGCTTGGTGAGGAATGGCTTGCGATGAAACTTTATCCGCAAAATTTTAAGGACGCAAACTTTGATAAAAAAGTAGAGGAATTCTACGAGAAATTTTACCGCGTCAAATATCAAAAATAATGCTGAACCTAATCCTGCTTCTCATTTGGGTAGTGCTGGCGATAATCTCGCTCGCTAGTGGGCAGTTTCATATACCGTTAGAAGAAATTTTTAAAATTCTCTTTAGCGGAGGCGGCGATGAAGCCGCCAAAAGTGTGATGATGGATGTTAGAATTCCGCGCATTCTACTCTCCAGCCTTTGCGGTGGAGCGCTTGCTATCGCGGGTTTGAGCTTACAGGCGGTATTTAAAAACCCGCTCGTTGGCCCGCACATCGTAGGCGTTAGCACTGCAGCGGCATTCGGCGGCGCGCTTTGTATTTTGCTAGGATTTAGCGGCTTATGGCTTGCGGGGTTTGCATTTTGCTTCGGGCTTGCGGCGCTATTTTTGCTCTATCTTTTGGCAAAATTCGTAGCACGCGCCGATATTTTCTCGCTCATTTTAGCAGGTATAGTCATTAACGGCGTATTTGCCGCACTTACGAGCTTAGTGCAGTATCTAGCAGACGATGAGGAAGTGCTGCCTAATATCGTCTTTTGGCTACTAGGAAGCTTCGTAAGCGCAGGATACGATAAAGTAATTTTGATGTGCGCGATCGCCCTGCCCGCTTCTGCAGTCTTAATCGCGCTGAGATGGCGGTTTAATCTACTCAGCCTAAATGATGATGATTTGCGCGTGCTAGGCGTGGACGTTAAGTTTCTGCGCTGCACGATCCTAGCGCTTTGCACTGCTCTGATCGCCGTACAAGTTAGCGTCAGCGGAAATATCGGCTGGGTAGGTCTTGTAGTGCCGCACGCCACCAGGCTCATCGCGGGCAGCGACCACGTGAAGCTAATGCCTGCCTGCTTCATTGCAGGAGCGATCTTTATGCTGGCAATCGACGATCTATCTCGCTCGCTAAGTAGCGCCGAAATTCCTTTAGGAATTCTATCCGCTCTCATCGGAAGCCCGATCTTTGCCCTACTTCTAAAAAGGAGTGCCAAAAATGCAAAATCTAATTGAGGTAAAAAATGCTGGCTTTTACTACGAGGCGGAAAAATTCTGCTTTCGCAACTTAAACTTCGAGCTTGCCAGCTCTCAAACATTAGCGATTTTGGGCTTAAACGGGCAAGGTAAAAGCACGCTAATGTCGTGTATGATGGGGATTTTACAGCCTAAAGAAGGCGAGATCGTGCGCAAGGCAAAATTTGCTTTCTTGCCTCAAAGCTTTAACGTCGCGTTTGATTACAGCGTGCTTGACATCGTACTGATGGGGCGGGTACGCGAAATCTCGCTCTTTTCAAAACCGGGCAAAAAGGATATTCAAATCTGCCTTGACGCTCTGGATACGCTAGGCGTCGCCCATCTGCAAAAGCGCAGCTTTAACGCCCTTAGCGGCGGGCAGAGGCAGCTCGTGCTCTTTGCTAGAGCCCTAGCTAGCAGCAGCGACGTGCTGTTTTTGGACGAGCCTGCCAGCGCGCTTGATATCAAAAACCAAGACCGCGTGC
>NZ_CALHHX010000129.1 GCF_938030685.1 uncultured Campylobacter sp.
CCGATGGGCTTAGCAGAAGCGATAGTAGCGAGCGAATTTTTTAGCTTGTACCGCGCGAAGGAGGGCTCTTTGGCTCTAAAAATCAATAAATGCCTTAGCATCATTCTCGGCGCTTATTTTACGATATTAATCATTTACGTAGCGGTTAAAATTTTGCCTGTCATTCATTTGCGTGGTGCTGCGGACGCCTTAGCTTTGGCGGCATACGTAGCGGCGGCGCTGCCTGCGCTGGTGCTGCTACTTTTGGAGCTCGGAGTTATCGCAAAAGGAGCGGAATTTAGGACTAGGCTTAAATTCCATTTCTTGGCGCTGATTGTATTTTTGGTGCTAGGACACGTCGCGATGATTTTTGGAATGACCGATCCCGGTATGAGCGGCATGGATCATTCTATGATGGATCATGGCTCGATGAGCGGGATGAGCCACGATATGGGTTCGATGGAGGGGATGGATCATTCGCATATGAATCATGGCTCGATGGAGAACATGGATCACGGCGGCATGGATCACTCAAAGATGGAGCATTCGCATTAACTTTTAGTATGCTCAGCTTGGGCTAAATTTTAAAATTCTATCTCGCCGATAGCGCGGGGTTGATAAATACTTCATGATTTGATTGCCTTTCGTCTGCGAAATGCATATGCAAGCCCCTCTAAAATAGAATTTTACTGCCTTTTATCTGTCGCCTACGAGGTGGTAAAATTTAATATCAAGCTTATCGCCCCACCTTTTTATGTTCTTGTGATATTTTTATTCGACTTATACAAGACGTAAAGCTCACGTATAGGTAGTTTTCAGTTTAAATTTGCGTGCAAACCGCTTTGGTATATTTTTTAACGTTAGTTTAATGCTAAATTTATATAATCTAAGTCTAGTTATATTTAAGAGATGATTAAGAATGAAATGCGCTAAGCTTGGAGGCGGATAGAGAATGCAAGATTACGAATTATTGGACGTTTTGTCCAATAAAAGGGTTCTTTGTCTAGAGGATGAGCCTGGGATTTTAAAAAATATAACCGAATCGCTACAGCTGTTTTTCGGCGAAGTAGTGGGGGTTAAGGACGGGCTGGAGGCGCTTGATGAGGCGATGAGCGGTTCGTACGACGCACTGGTTTTTGATATCGGCGTGCCGCATATGGACGGGCTAGAGGTCGTTAAAAAGATCCGTGCTGCTGGTATCTCGGTGCCGATCGTGATACTTTCGAGCCACACCGAGCAGGAGTATCTGTGGCGGGCGGTGGAGCTTAAAATCACCAGGTATCTGCCTAAGCCGTACGACAAAAACGCCTTTATAAAGGCGCTGCAAGACGTCGCTGCGGAGCTGATAAATCACGCGCCGATATTTAGCATAAGCGGCGAGCTGAAGTATGATTTTGCCAAAAAGATCATCTACGTCAAAGACAGCGCCTGTCATCTTTCCAAAAGCGAGAGCAAGCTTTTGGAGTACTTCTTAGCGCGCAAAAATCAAACCGTAACCTACGAGCAGTTATTCGACTACATGTGGGAGTTCGAGCAGCCTAGCAAGGAAGCGATTAAGGCGATCGTCAAAGAGCTACGCCGCAAGATCGGCAAGGACGTGATTAAAAATTTATATGCGGTGGGGTATCTCTTTGAAGTATAAATTTAAATTTATCGTAGCGCTTTTCGTGCTGCTATATATCGTAATTACGGCTTTGGTTTTTAACTTCTACCGCGAGCTCGCGCTAAAAGATACGAGGCGCGAGGCGTTTTATATCCTAGATACGATGAATGCGGTGCGCGATTACGTCTCGACCGTGCAGCGCCCGCTAATAAACGAGCTTAAAGAAAAAAAGCTTCTAAGCGAGGATTTTTTCGATCCGAGGCTGATGTCCTCGACCTACATAACGCGCGAAATTTATAAAATTCAGCTCGCTAAAGAAAACATCAACTACGACTACAAGCTCGTCGCTACCGATCCGCTCAATCCCGAGCACGAGGGAAGCGAGTTTGAGAATGAAATTTTAGAGGGCTTTAAAGAAAATAGATACAAAGAATACTCCAGAATCGTCTATGATAAGGGCGGTGCCTCGTATCTTTTGAGCCTGCCGATCACAAACTCCCAGCCTTCGTGCACTGAGTGCCACAGCATCAACGCAGCGCCTAAAAAGATGCAAGAGCTCTACGGCGATGTGGGAAATTTCAAAGGCGGCCTGGGCGATACGATCGCGATGATAAGCTTTAAAATTCCGATAAAAAGCATTCTACTCTATCACACCAAAGAGTTCGTCGTTAGCGGCTTAAGCGTGCTTGCGGTGTTTTTGATCTGTATATTTTGCATCTATAAAATTCACAAAAAAAACGAGACCTTAAAGATGCAAACTCAGCTTTTGATGATAAATCAAAGCCGCCTCGCGCTCATGGGCGAGATGATTGGCAATATCTCGCACCAGTGGCGCCAGCCGCTATCGCAGATCAGCTCCACGCTCATAAATTTAGAGCTTTACAACGAGCGGGGCAAGCTCTCAAAAGAAAGGCTCGAAGGCGGCATCAAGGACGCGGGCGAGCAGGTGAAATTTATGAGCGATACGATCGAGGATTTTAAAAATTTCTTCAATCCAAATATGCCAAAGAGGGAATTTAGCGCCGGCGAAGCGATCGAGCAGGCGCGTAAAATTTTAAACGCCTCGCTTAAAAAGCACGTCATCGACATAAGTGTGCGGATAGAGGAAAATTTCACCCTTTACGGCAACGTAAACGAGCTAATCCAGGTGATCATAAATATCATAAACAACGCAAAAGAGGCGTTTTTGGACGTGCCGCTTAAACGGCGCGAGATTAAAATTCGCTCGTTTTTAAAACAGGGCGAGCGAGTAATCACGATCGAAAATAACGCAAGCCGCATCGATGAGGCGCAGCTCGGTAAAATTTTTGAGCCGCACTTTACGACAAAACAGCAGGGCAGCGGGCTAGGGCTATATATGAGCAAGATGATAATCGAAAAAAATGGAGGGAGCATAAGCGCTGCGAATTCCGACGAAGGCGCGATATTTACGATCTCTTTTCGTTAAATTTAGACTTCATTAAATCTCTCCCTTTTTCACCCTTTTTTGTTGATATTATTTCGAACGTAGAACTTTGCTAATTTAAAATTTCGATTTTCAAAGGAGGAGCCATGAAAAAATGGAATAAGATGCTACTAGGCGCGCTAGCCTGTATTAGCATTTTTGCCACAGGAGCCTGTGCCGATGAAGGCATGGGGCATGAGATGGAAATGTCGCAAAAATCGCGCGACGTCATCGCAAATCCTAAGGGCACGTTGCAAAGCAGAGGCGTCATATCCTTGCAGGACTACGTCGTAGAAGAGCGAGAGATGTATGACTGGCTATTTAAAAATCACCCGATTTTTACCAAATACGGCGGTAAGACAGTCGGCAAGCTCGACGTTCACGACCGAGGTTTGGAGTGGCTTGCGGAAGGTCACGGATTTGACTTTTCAAAAGCGAGCAAAAGAGACGACGGCAAGGGCTATAGCTCTATGATGTATAGAATCCCTGCGGGCTCTTCTTTGCAATTTCCGAATAAATTCATAGGTCCTGAAAAATGCGGCGAGTGCCATCCTGCGCAGTATGAGACATGGAGCAGATCGCGCCACGCCACTACTATCCGCTTCCCGGGCGAGCACCCAGAGGTCAATAATAACCTAACCGATCCGGTATTTAGCCCGGATACTGCGTCGATCCTTCCAAAGGGTATCACTCCCGACGTAATCTACGCTACTGTAGGGCACTTAAGAACTAAATTTGGCTACGTAGATGCGTGGCTTCTACGCGGAACCTATCACGTAGAGGGCGGCTTACTACGAGACGGCACCGGTCAGATCGTAGCGGGCGGTAACCAATTCCAAAGAACCTGGGCGTTAAATTTAGACGACGAGACGGTTAAAAAGATCAAAAAGATCGCTCCGGAATTTCCGGGCACGCTTGAGGAATACGGCGATAACGGCGGTTACGTAAGAGGTCTAGCGTCATATGCTGCAAAATACAAAAAATCGATGTTTTTCCAAGCAAACAGCTCGTATTGCGAAGTCTGCCACCCATTCAAATTCGATTTTAAAACTAAAAAAGAATTCTATGCTGCTTTGGGTAACGCAAAAGAGCTTCAAAAGCACACTATCTCCAAGGGTATCACCTGCGAAGAGTGCCATGGAGCGGGCGGTCACCTTGACGGCGCTACAAATTTTAGAACCTCAAACTG
>NZ_CALHHX010000130.1 GCF_938030685.1 uncultured Campylobacter sp.
AACCTAGGTGCGGTCAAGATCCGCCTGCGTAGCCTAAAAGCGACTATGATAGAGCGCGAAAGGCAAGGCGCACAACAAGAAGCAAGAAAGGATGCGCGCTAATGTTTGCTAAATTTACGAAGGATATGAAAGCGACCCACACGATATTGATCCCCACGATGATCGATCCGCATTTTCGCTTTATGCAAGGCGTGCTGCGCGACGAGGGCTATAAGAGCGTCTTGCTCGGCGAAAATCGCCAAAATATCGTCGAGGAGGGGCTTCGCAGCGTGCATAACGACATGTGCTACCCCGCTCTGCTCGTCATCGGGCAGTTTATCGACGCGCTAAAAAGCGGCGAGTTCGACACACACAAAGTAGCGCTTCTCATCAGCCAAACGGGCGGCGGCTGCAGAGCGAGCAATTACATAAATTTGCTTCGCAAAGCGCTTGAGGACAGCGGCTTTAGCTACGTCCCCGCAATCTCGTTAAATTTCGGCTCGCTAGACGAGAATGAATTTAGCCTCGGCAAAAAATCGCTTCTAAAGCTTTTCGCCGCGATATTTTACGGCGATTTGATGATGGGGCTGTATAATCAGTGCAAGCCCTACGAAAAGATCAAAAATCAAACGAATGAAATTTACGAACTCTGCGCCGAGCGGATCAAAAATTTGACCGATCAAAGATCGTTTTTCAATCTCAAGAAAAATTTCAAATTTATCCTCTCGCAGTTCGCTAAAATCGAGCGCGACGATAAGCCGCGAGTGAAAGTAGGCATCGTGGGCGAAATTTATCTCAAATACTCGCCTATCGGCAACAACGGCCTAAACGCCTATCTCATCCGCGAAAACGCGGAGCCCGTAAATACGGGGCTGATGGACTTCGTGCTTACCTGCATCTACGATGCGGTCTACGACAAGCAGCTCTACGGCAAGGGCGGCGCGGCGTATTACGGCTCGCTCGCGGTCGCTAAGGTAGTGGAATTTTTCCAGCGCATGATGATTAAGCAGATGAAGCGCTTCGGCTTTCGCGCGCCGAGCCCATTCAGCGAGGTTCGCGCCGCCGCTGACGGCTACATCGGTCACGGCGTGAAGATGGGCGAGGGCTGGCTGCTGACGGCGGAGATGGTCGAGTTTATGCGTCACGGCATACAAAACGTCGTGTGCGCGCAGCCCTTTGGCTGCCTGCCAAACCACATCATCGCGCGCGGAATGATCCGAAAGATCAAGCAAAACTACCCGCAAGCAAACATCGCCGCTATCGACTACGACCCGGGCGCAAGCGCGGTAAATCAAGAAAACCGCATAAAGCTGATGCTTGCTAACGCAAATCGAAAGTAGCGCGCCGCATATCAAAAAGAGCTTTGGAATTTTAAAATTCCAAAGCCTGCCATAAAATTTTAAAATTTAAAAGCAAGCTCGCGATGACAGTTAAATTTTGACGCACAAATGGCCCGCTTCCTTTCGCGAAATTTCCTCGAGATTTTAAAATTTTAAATTTCGATAACGCTCTTGTGCTTCTTTTACCTCTTCCGCGCGTTCTGGCTTCAATTCTTGCGAAATTTCATCGGAATTTTATGGAAGTCCGCGCGAAATTCTACGCGTCGCCGCCATAGAATTCCGCCGCAGAATTCTATTCTGCCGCGCCGTAAAATTCCACTCTCGTTAAGGCAAAATTTAATACAATCCGTCTTTAAATTTTACGAAGGAAGTTTATGAAATTTTGGATTTATGGCGTGGTTTTGGCGCTATGCTGTGGGATTTTTAGCGGATGCGCGAGTAAGAATTTGCCGGGCTACATGCAAGGGCGCGAGCATATCATCGCGATGAGCGCGGCGTCCGGCGGTCAGCTGCGAATGAGTGGCGAGATTTATGATTACGTATTTGATGCGAATCTTAGCGCCGTGCGCGCCAAGGTTGCGAGTCTGGCATCGCTAAATAAAGACGCGATAAGGCGCAACGTAAGCATGCTCACGATCGACAGATACAATGAAGGCAGTGATGCCGCATATATCCAGCACGAAATCGAGCTCGTAAAATACGATCTACCGCTATCCGTGCAGGCTAAGCTGATGGATGACCCAGAGCAGCTGGAGCCCGCGTATAGTTCTACGTTTCGTTACTCTTATCTGATCGAAGGCAAATATTTTAAGCGCCTAAAAGATCACGACGAGCTGCGCAGATCGCACCGCCTAGGCATGCCGATCGAGTACCCTGCGCGTATAGCGGTCGATAGCGGGATCAAAAGCGAGCGCGATGCGAAAATGGATACCGATATACAAGGGCTCATTGTAATGCCGCTAATGATGCCAGTGCTGCTGTTAGGCAGTATCCTAGGCAGCTAGAATCGACTGAACCACGGAAGTGAAATTTTATTGATTTAGATTCTAAAATAGTGGCGGACAGAGAGGGATTTGAACCCTCGAGCCCCGGTTAGAAGCTGCACCCTTAGCAGGGGTGTGGTTTCGGCCACTCACCCATCTGTCCACAAAAAGAAGTCGCATTATACATAACTAATCTAATAATGGGCTTAAATTAGC
>NZ_CALHHX010000131.1 GCF_938030685.1 uncultured Campylobacter sp.
ATACCGAAAAAGCCCGATATGAAGCCCACGACGACGCCGACAAAGGGGAGTTCTAGCATTTTTGATCCTTAAAATTTGAAGCGAAGTTTATAGCTTTAAAATTTAAAGCTTGCTAAATTTGCGGAATTTTGGATTTGAAAGCGGAAAATTTACGGGATTTCAAAGCGTGAAATTTTGGCTCAAAATTTTATTACGGCGTAATTTAATACTGCAAAATCTCGCAAAGTAAAATTTTAGACAAAATTCCTGCTGTGAATTGCAGTTAAAATTTTTTCTGCACAGAGCCCTGTTTTCCGTATATACGCGGCGCGTCTTCCCTAGCAAAATTCTTTATGTGCGGAGGACGACAGCAAAATTTTCGCGCTTTGTATCCTAAAATCGCCATAAAACCGGTGCAAAATCACGGCAAGATCGGCATAAAATCGGTTTAAAATCACGGCAAGATCGACGTAAAATTTTATGCAAAGCGCGTGCAAACGCAAAGAGCGCGAATTTCTTGCAAAAATTTACGACGAAATTTCGCCGCCAAAAGCTCGTTCAAAACCCGCCAAAAGAGTTCCAAAGATCAAAAAGTCGCCGCAAAATCCTCGCGATGAAATTCTGCCCGCAAATTTTTCCGGGTAAAACTGCTTTGGATGGGGCGGGATTTGAACTCGCGGCAAATTTTCCGAGCTAAATTTTACGCAAAAATCCGCATTAAATCCACAAGCTTTATCGTAAATTTCTCCGAGCGGTTTTCGCACCTTATGAAATTTCCAGCACGATCTCCTTTTTTAGCCCGATCTGTTTGATTTCAAGCACGGAGGCGCCGCCCAAGCGCAGCGCGAGCACCTCCGCCTCATTGCAGGCGCCCGCAAGAGCTATTTCGCGCAATACCTTGCCGCGCCAAGCCTTGGCGTAGTGGCTCAGCACCTTGCCGCCTTTTATGAAACTAAAACTCAAATATTCGCGCTTCATATCGTAAAATTTCTCATAAAATCCCGCGCGCAGATCCACGACGCACTCATCCGCCAGATACCGATCCAGCGCGGCAGAGAAGCTATTGCGATAAAATTTCGCCGCGTCTATGCCGCCAAATTTTTCGCCCTGTTTGAGTTTGTAGTTCGGCAGCGCGTCGCCGCCCAGCACGGGACCGAAAAGGTTTGAAAAAATTATCGTGTTTCGCT
>NZ_CALHHX010000132.1 GCF_938030685.1 uncultured Campylobacter sp.
AAATTTGCGCCAGCACGCGCCAGAAGCGATTTTGCGGATTTGCGTAGTAAAAGCCCAGCTCGCGAGAGGGGGCGGATGGGAAGGAGCCGAGGATTAAAATTTTAGAATTCTCATCGAAAATCGGCTTAAAAGGGTGGGTTTGGCTCATTTTACGCCTGCTTTGTATTCGCTGAAAATGCCCGTCGGAGCGTCATAAAATTTATCTTTCATTTTTGCTTTATCTCCCGCAAATACCCGAATTTTGCTCGCGAAGCAGCTTGGGCTGAAGTTACGCGGTAGAAAAAATTTTAGCGCATTTGCTTGCTCTGATACGGCACGCGGTAAAAATTCTAATGAACCTATCGCGGCGCGCGGTTTGGGTCTAAATTTCAACTTTTTAAACCTCGAAGCAGAGCCTTTGCGGCTAAATTTAACGTCTCGCAGCGGCAAAATTTCAACCCTCGCGGCAGTTAAAATTCCATCTGCCGCCGCAATCGCCTCCGAACCGCTGCGCGCTAAATTTTAGGTACCGAGATTACGCGTACGAGCTCGCCTTTTTTGAGCTCTTTGACCTCGAGCGGCGCGACTAGCAGGACGCTATCGTCGTCTAAATTGTTCAAAATCGCGCTGGAGCCCTGCTTTTTGCTTTGCAGGCTAACAAAAAGTCGCCCTTCTCTGTTTTGCAAGACGGCGGGCATAAACTCCAGCCACGGCGTCTTTTTTACGTAGTCGTGATCTAAGATCGCGCTAAATTCCGTGTTTTCGTGCACGCCGAAGGATTTTTGCAAAAATACGCGCAGGAATAAAATGCACGTAATGAGCGCCGAGAGCGGGAAGCCCGGGAATGCGAAGATATATTTTTCGCCGGTTTTAGCTACGCGCACATGGCGGCCCGGTTTGATCGCCGCACCCTTTACGATTAGCTCAAATTTTGATTGCAGCGTGCTTTGCACGAAGTCGTAGTCTCCGACGCTCACTCCGCCGCTGGTTAGAAGTATGTCGGCGCTCTGTAAAGCCGATAAGATCGCGCCTTCCAGCTCTTTTTCGTCATCGCGTACTAGAGGCATTATCATCGCTTCGCAGCCTAGCTGCGTTACTAAATTTGCAAGCGCGATGTGGTTGGAGCTGTAAATTTGAGCGTCGTTTTCGAGTTTTTCGCCCAGATCCTTGATCTCGCTGCCGGTGGCTAGGATCGCTACTTTTGGGCGGATGAATACGCTTATGTGAAATAGCCCTAGCTCGGCTAGTAGCGCGATCTGCGAAAAGCCAAGCTTCGTGCCACTTCTAAGCAAAAGCTCGCCCTCGCGGTAGCTCTCGCCCGCCGCGCGCACGGCAAAGCCTGCGGAAACGGGCTTTGTGACGATAATACCGCCTGCTTGTACCTGCACGTTTTCGATCGGCAGAAGCGTGTCGCTACCCTCGCACATGAGCCCACCGGTGAAGGTTTTGACGCACTCACCCGCCTTTGCCACGGCGCTAGGCATCTTGCCTGCAGGCGTCGTGCCGACGATCTTAAATTTAGCCCCCTCGCTTAGATCCGCGCCCTTTAGCGCGTAGCCATCCATTGCGGCGGTCGGGCGGCGCGGAGTGCTAAAGGGCGCCGCGACATCGCCTGCCAAAATACGCCCCAGCGCCTGCGTGATCGCGACTTTTTCGATGCGCGAGGACTTTTGCACCGTGTTTGCGAAGCGCTCCATCGCGCTTTCAAATTTTTCAAATTCCATCATTTGCCTCCTACGATTTTATAAATTTGATCTTCATTTATCAATTTCGAGTTAAATTTCACAACGAGTTCGCCATCGGTCTCGTAAATTTCAATAATGCCCTTGACACCCTGTAGTGCGGAAAAATCGCCGCCTTTAGGAAAGTATAAATTCTTAAAAAGTTTTGGATCGCTCAGCCTAGAAAGTAGCACAAGCCAGATCACACCCAAAACCGCGACGCCAATGCCTAGCGCTTCGATGCCAATTTTGCCAAAAAGTGCACCGCCACATAGCCCACCCAAAAAACTGCCAAAAAATCCGAACGAATTAAAAATCCCAAGTGCGGCGCCTTTTTGAGCGACTTTGGCAAATTTGGACGCAAGGCTTTGCATAATGGGCTCATGCGCGTTAAATCCCACGAAAAAGAGCATTACGCCCAC
Organism: uncultured Campylobacter sp.; assembly: GCF_938030685.1. Taxonomy (GTDB): domain Bacteria; phylum Campylobacterota; class Campylobacteria; order Campylobacterales; family Campylobacteraceae; genus Campylobacter_B. The sequence continues at coordinate 2,123 of NZ_CALHHX010000132.1, forward strand.
TACGAAAGCGCTCGCTCCGCTAGCAAACGCAAAAATCAAATACGAAGCGATGAAAAAGCAAATACCAATAAGTAGAATTTGCTTAGCTAGTGCGCGCTTTTCGCCTAAAGCGCCGCTCGCGCCCATCGCAGTAAAGCCGAATATCGCGCCTAGAGCATAAATTTTGGTCAAATCACTTTTGGAAAGTCCGAATTTTTGCACGAGCAAAATTGGAATTAGAAAAAACGCTGCCGTCATGAAAGCTTTTTGAAAAAAATTCGTTAAATTCATAAGCATTAAATTTTTGTCACTCAAAAGTGAGCCGAGCGGGACCTTTTGGCGCAGGGAGCGGATATGCGGTTCGGTAGGTACTACGAAAAAAAGCAGCATCAAACATAAAAGCGTAAGCGCCGAACTTAGATGAAATAGGCTGGCAAGCCCAAATTTAGCGCTTAAAAGCGGGCTTAAAATCATTGCGACACCAAAGCTCACGCCTATCATCGCGCCCATTACCGCCATCGCCTTACCGCGCTCTTCCTCTCGCGTAAAATCGCTAATTAGTGCGGTAGCTACGGCTCCTACAGCACCGCAGCCTTGCAAAAAGCGCCCAAAAATCATCGTATAAATACTCTCGCTCGCCGCGCAAACGCAAGCGCCCACGATAAAAAGCGCTAGCCCTATCGCAAGAGTTTTTTTACGTCCGATCTTATCGCTTAACACTCCAAATGGCGTTTGCAAAATCACTTGCATAATCGCATAAATTCCAAAAAGTAGCCCCACTAGGCTTTCGTTTGCGCCGTGCAAGCTCAATGCATACAGGCTAAGCACGGGCAGCAAAATAAATAATCCGAAAAACCTCGTAGCGATGATAAAACTAAGCGGAAGGACGCTTTTTAGCATAATCTTAGACCTCAAATAATATGAAATTTGCGCCGATTATAGCCAAAAATCGTAACGAATTCTTTGATTTTGGGTAAAATGGCGGCTTAAATTTAAGGAGCGAGGATGAAAATTTTACTTGCGACGAGCAACAAAAATAAAGTAAAAGAGATAAAAGAATTTTTCACGGGATACGATGTGTACGCGCTCGGCGAGGTGCTGGATCCTTTTGAGATCGACGAATGCGGCACTAGCTTCAAACAAAACGCGCTGATTAAAGCCCGCGCCGTGTATGAAGCGCTAAAAAGTAAAAATTTGCAGAGCGAATTTTTCGTGCTAAGCGATGATAGCGGTATCTGCGTGGATGCGCTGGGCGGGGCTCCGGGGATATTTTCGGCGCGCTTTAGCGGAGCGGGTGCAACGGATGCGAGCAATCGCGAGAAATTAGCAAGGAAGCTGAGGGCTTTAAGCTTAGATTCGTCGCCCGCGCATTACACGGCGGCGATCGCGCTAAAATGCGATCTGGGCGAGTTTTGCACGCACGGCTTCATGCACGGCGCGGCGATAACGCAGCAGCGCGGGCAAAACGGATTCGGATACGATTTTATGTTTATTCCGCGTGGGTTTGATCGCACGATCGGAGAGTTGCCCGCTGCGGTTAAATTTAAAATTTCGCACCGCACAAAGGGGCTAGCGCTGATGCAAATTTTATTGAAAAATTTAGAAAAACAGATAGGGCTTGCTAAATTTCATTAAATTTAAAGCCACAAAAAGCGGAATTTAAGAAAAAATATATATAATACGCTTTTCATTCAATCCACGAAAATCTACGGAGCGTAGCGCAGGCTGGTAGCGCATCTGGTTTGGGACCAGAGGGTCGAAGGTTCGAATCCTTTCGCTCCGACCATTGTGGTGAGTTTAGCTCAGTAGGTTAGAGCATCAGATTGTGGTCCTGAGGGTCGTGGGTTCGATTCCCACAACTCACCCCACTTTATGCGCTCGTAGCTCAATTGGATAGAGCAACAGACTTCGGATCTGTAGGTTGAAGGTTCGACTCCTTTCGAGCGTACCACTGATTTGATATTTTGCGCTCATAGCTCAGTTGGATAGAGCAACGGCCTTCTAAGCCGTAGGCCAGAGGTTCGAATCCTCTTGGGCGTACCATATTAAGCTCATATTAAGAGCTTTTTGGCTAATATGCGCTTTCTTTTTTGCGGATGTGGTGAAATTGGCAGACACACCAGACTTAGGATCTGGCGCCTCACGGCATGAAGGTTCAAGTCCTTTCATCCGCACCATCCATTCTACGCGTTCCGGATTAGCTCAGCGGTAGAGTAGGCGGCTGTTAACCGCTTGGTCGCTGG
>NZ_CALHHX010000133.1 GCF_938030685.1 uncultured Campylobacter sp.
TGGATATCGAAAATTTAAGCGCGACTCCGCATCTTGGCGCAAATACGCTCGAATCTCAAAGCAATATCGCCAGGGAAGCCGCAGAGCAGGCGATCAGCGCCGCACGCGGCTTAAACTATCCAAACGCTTTAAATTTGCCGCTTAAGCTCGAGGATCTGCCACGCGGAATTGAGCCGTATATAAATTTGGTCTCGAAAATGGCCTATCTTGCGGCGCAGATCAACAAAGGCCCCATCAAATCGATTCGCATCGAGGGCAGTGGCGAGGTGGTGCAGTATCTAAAATCGATGCTCGTTTTTGCCATCGTAGGCGCGCTGCACGATTCTTTGGGCGATTCGCTAAATTATGTCAATGCAAAATTCCTCGCGGATGAAAAGGGGATCGAGACGAGCTTCGGCGAGCTTGCAAACAGCGTCTATAAAAGCGAGATCGCGGTAAAAATCATGACTGATGAGGCGATCTCAAACGTCGCGGGCACGGTCTTTGACGGAAGCGAGGAGCGTATCGTAAATATCGGCGGATTTAAGACCGATTTTAAGCCGAAGGGCAAGATGATAATATTCAAAAACACCGACGTACCGGGCGTTATCAAATCCGTAAGCACGATCCTAGCCGACGAAAACATCAATATCGCGGACTTCCGCCTAGGCAGAGGCAAGGAGGGGGACGCTTTGGCGGTCATTTTGGTCGATTCCGAAGTGCAAAAAAGCACGCTTGATAAGCTGGCGGCGCTTCAAACCTGCCTAATGGTGCGCTACGCGGCGCTTTAATCATTATCCGCTTAGGAGGCGGAATTTTAAATTTCGCCTCAACCAATTCTTTATAATTTAAATTTACAATCCAGCCTACGACGGCGTTTGATTAGGCGATGCAGGAGCGCGCGGCGAGGATTTTGGCAGAACTTGAGTACGTGCAGAGCCGCGCTTGCGATACGTTGCGGTATGCGCTAGGCAGATGCGCTTTGGCTCACGGCTTTTGTAAACGCCGCGCGCGCTCTAAATTTAACTCTCGCCCTGAGCTTGCTTTTAATTTAAATTTCATCCTTGCAGATCTGCTTTAAATTTCATCATCGCGGGCGCCGCCGATTAAATTCTGCCGCTATGCGGGTTTGGCACTAAAAGCTAGAGGCTGCGATGCGAAACGCAATCAAATTTTATAAATTTTTAGACATGGCAAAGCGTTTTGCTTCAAATTTATGCGCGACAGGCACTTTCATCTCTAATCGTATCGCCCGTTTAAATTTAGGGCAGCCGCCGAGAGACTGCGCCGCTGATTAAATTTTACGTTTTTGCCGAAACTACGCTTCGTTAAAATTCCGCCCGGCCTAAATTTAGTCGATGCAAAATCAGCCGTAATGCGCCCTGCTAATTTGTGAGTTTAAGTGTTTCGATTAGGCTTAAAATTTTGCGGATCTGCGTTTGGTATTCGCGCGCGAGCTCTATGCTAGCGGGCCTACCAAAAAGCGTAGTTTCAAAAAGATCGGGCGCACCGTTTAAAA
>NZ_CALHHX010000134.1 GCF_938030685.1 uncultured Campylobacter sp.
CCCTCGACCCACCTAAAGTTACAGAAATTTTACTGCGTAAAATTTTAAAATTTATCGGTTTTACTTCTCAGTTCGAATAAAGTCCGAGCCTGCGAGTGGAGCTCTACCCCGCACCCCGCTAAAGTTACGGCAGGCTAACGCCTGTATTTTTATCGGTTTAACTTCGCGTGACAGCTAAGCCGCCGCTGCGATGAGGAGCTTCACTATTTCTCGCGAAGGCCAGAAAGCGCCCCGCGCTTCCTTCGCATTGCTTCGCTCGCCTAAAGTTTCAGAAATTTTACTGCGTAAAATTTTAAAATTTATCGGTTTAACTTCGCAGACGAGCACAGCTTGTCCTTAAATATAGAAGCTTCTTAAATTTAAAATTTTATCGGTTTGGTCGCGATAGTGAAAGTATTTGCAGGCACTAGCAGCGATAAAATTTTAGCCTCTGCGGCGGAGTTTTTGCGGCGGCGAAATTTTGAAATTTCAAAGCGGGCGGCGGGGCCGGAATTTTAAAATTCGTTCCGAATTTTAAGCATAAAAATCAAAATTTATCGTTACAATTACGTAAAATTTTTAAGGAGTAAAAATGAAAAAAATAGTTCTTTTAAGCGCAGCTGCGGCGCTTGCCGTAAATTTGAGCGCGCAGGAAAATAGCCTTGAGATCTACGCGAACTCCGCCTTCTTGTACCAAAACTTTGGCGCGCAAAAATCAAACTTCAGCGTGAACGTACCGGAGTACTTGGATATCCGCAGCATCGAGATTGTGGGCTCTTGCGAAGTGCGCGAATTGTCTTTGGAGGAGAGCGAGCCCGTGAAAAACGCGGAATTCGCCAAAAAAGAGGCGGACGAAAAGAGCTTGCGCGAGCTAAGCGACCGCCTGGTCGCACTTAAGGCGCAGCAGCGCTTTTTAAGCGATTTTGCGAGCTTAAAAGATAGAAGCCTGACAAGCTTAAAGGCGGATTCGCAAAAAATTTACGACGAGGTCTTGCTCGTAGCGGGCGAAATTTCAAAGACGGACGAGCAAATCGGAAAGCTCAAAGAGAAAATTTCAAAATACCGGATCAAGAACGAACGCCGCTTAAACGCGAACTTTGGCTGCGATCCGAGCTTCGTTAAGATCAATTACCCCGTTGACGTAAGCGCCTACACGCACAACGAGCTCTCTGCCGATCTTGTAAGTGGTAAAATCGAGGTCGCGCAAAAACTCTCGGTGCAAAATCCGCTAAACGCCGAGCTAGCAAATTTGACGATCGCGCTGTATCCTTACGAATACTCCTCGCAGACCGCGCCGCAGCCGTTTTACCCGTGGTATGAGGGCGAGCCTATGGAACCTGAGCCCGCGGCGGCTTATAAAAAGGACGTGATGCTAGAAGAAGCGGCGGATATGCAGAGGGCGCCTGCGGCGGAGGCTAGATCGTCGTATGCAAGGACGGGCTCGAATATCGAAAGCTCGCTCTCAAAGGTGTGGAAAATTAGCGGCGTAAGCCTTAAGGCGGGCGAGGCGGGCGAGTTTAGCTTCGATAAACAGAGTCTGGATGCGAAATTTGATCTGCTCATCGACGGCTACGGCAGCGAGGCGGCCTACGTGCGGGCTAAATTTATCCCCGAAAGAAACATAGAGGAGAGCGAAACGTTAATAAAGCTCGACGGCGTGCAGATCGGGCTCGTGCATCTAGGCTTTGCCGCAAACGCGGAGGCTACGGCGTATCTGGGTAAAAATAGCCTGATCGAAGTCAAAAAAGAGCAGGCGAACAACTTCACGAAAAACTCCTTTTTCGGCGGCGAAAGTAAAAATTCCATGGCTTGGGATTACGAGATCAAAAACGGCTCCAAGCGCGCGTGGAACATGGTTTTGCAAGAGCGAGCGCCCGTTTCGACGCATGAGGACGTAAAGGTCGCGCTGAAAAACTCGCCCGAGCAGAGCAGCCTCGGCAAGGACGGACTACTTAGCTGGGACTTCGAGCTAAAGCCGGGCGAGAGCAAAAAGATCCGCTTCGGCTATGAGCTAAGCAAGCCGAAGAGATAACGAGCTTTGGCGCGGCACGATTAAATTTTACGCAGCGGAGTAGCTTTTGCGGTGCGATTAAATTTTGCGGGCGTAAAACCAAGGCGCGGCTTTAGAGCTTATCTGAAATTTTTGGCGCCGCGCCGAGTAAAATTTAAGCGCTGCGAGAACCAAAAATTTAAATGTTGCGGCGATTTAAAATTTGGTAGTGCGAGATATGAAATTTAGCGATGCAAAGGGGTTTTGGCGCGGGTAGAAAAACTTTGAGCGTCGCTAAAGCTTATCTCAAATTTAAAAAGGTCGGGGCGATGAATGCGGAGCGAAGGTATAAATTTAACGGAGCGGCGAGGTGTGCGGTTTGTTTCACTGGCGGCGCCTAAAGGATCGTAATGAAATTTCGCAAACTTAAATTTAAAATCCTAGCCGCGGCACTACTTTTCTGCGCCGTGTTTATCCGCATCGTGCCGGATTACTCCACTTCGCAAGGCTCCTGCGTAGTTACTATTTTTAGCTATTACAAATATCAAAAGGGATATTGTCTAAAAGAGAATAGAATT
>NZ_CALHHX010000135.1 GCF_938030685.1 uncultured Campylobacter sp.
AGGGTTCAGACGGCGATAATCTCGGCACCATAAACGTCACGGGCAAGGCCGATCTATTGACAACCGAAGGCACCGGTATGTATACGACCGATAATATGAATACCGCTACGGGCCTTGATCTAAGCATCCGCCAGACGCCTCAAACCGTTTCCGTCGTACCCGATCAGCTCATAAAGGATTTGAGCCTTACCAAGGTCGACGAAGCGCTAAATTACGTACCGGGTATTACCGCTACTAGCAGATTCGGTATGAGTTTGCCGATTTCAAGGGGATTTAACATCGATAATATCCAAGAGGACGGCATGCAATCCACGACTGCGCTTGCGGCGCAGGGGCTTTACGGGCAGTCTAAGGAGCACACGGATTTGGCGTTTTACGACCGCGTCGAAGTTTTACGCGGCGTCGCGGGTCTTACGCAGAGCAACGGCGAGCCCGGCGGAACTATAAATTTAGTAAGAAAGCGTCCTCAAAAGGAGCTCGGAGCGAATTTATCGCTAAGTGCGGGCAGTTATGATTATTATCGCGGCAGCGTGGACGTGACGGGCGGCTTAAACGAAAGCGGCTCGCTCCGAGGACGGCTCATCGGCGTAAGCGGCAAGGAGGGCTCCTTTAGAGATTTGCAAAATACCGAACGCGGCGCGGCATCGGCGATGGTGGGAGCTGATCTCGGAGATTTTAGCGAAATTTTAGCCGGTGTGATCTATCAAAAGACAAGAAGCGTTTATGATCCTTTCGGCATTCCTGTAGTGGGCAAGGACGGCAACGCGTTAAATTTAAGCAAAAGAACGACCTTTATATCGGATTGGAGCAGGTCGGTTTATGAAAAATATAATACGTTTTTGGAACTAAATCATAAATTTAGCGATAATATCAAGGCTTACGCCAAACTAAACTATACTCACAGCGAGAGCTTGTTGAAATTCGGCGGCTGGCACGGAGTGGGCAGGGATCCTGCGAGCAGATACATAGGCTATGACAGATACGACAACGGCAGTAAAGAGTTAAGCTTTCAAGTAGGTAGCGATATAAACTATGAGCTGTTCGGACAGAGCCATGATTTTTTTATAAACGCCACCGCGTCGAAGGAGAGATTCACGCAGCACGATAGAGACGTTTACGGCGGCGCAGCGGGATTGACGTATGAGAGCTTTAATAAGGGGCTTATAAACAACGAGCCTAATTGGAATGATACGACCGCGTTATGCGCGCTTGGAACCCGCTGCTACAATCTTTACTACACGACTAAAATTTATCAGCAGATGGTTGCGATGGGCACGAGATATAATTTTAACGATGATTGGCATCTGCTCGTAGGCGGCAGATATTCAAGGCTAAAGCGAGAAAGCGCTACGGATAACTATCGCACGGGCCGCCACAGCGAAGACGATATCGTTAAAAAACACAAGATCACGCCTTACGTAGGGCTTACGTGGGATTTTTCGAGAGATCATTCGCTATATGCGAGCTATGCCGAAATTTATAAACCTCAAACCGCTAGGGATAGAAACGAAAAAATTCTAGAGCCGATCGTAGGCTATAACGCCGAAGTGGGCGTGAAGTCGGAATTTTTCGACGGCGCGCTAAATACGACCATGGCTTTCTTTCAGATCATGCAGGAAAATAGAGCCGTCACCGACTACGATTATTACGACGCTACGGGTCTAAGCAGATCGGTAGCTAGCGGCAAAGTCAGATCCAGAGGCTTTGACATAGAAGCAAACGGTGCAATTACCGACGAGTGGAAAGTATTCGGAGGCTACACCTACAATAAAAGCGAGTATATGAAGGACGAGAGGCGTTTTGCGGCGCTAAGCAACGTCGATTACCGCAAGGGTGCCAATGCCAAGCCTTGGATCCCTAAGCGTATGTTTAAGCTCTACAGCAGCTACGAAATTCCGCTCGTAGCGCAGCAAAAGATCACTTTGGGCGCCGGATTTCGCTATCAGAGCAAGACCGACAACCAATATACCAGGCGCAGTATCTCGACGGGCGCTTATTACCCCGCTAACGACATCCCCGTACAGGGCGGCTACACGATATGGGACGCCAACGCTGCGTATGAATACAATGAGCATTTTAGTTTAAATTTATCGGTAAAAAACATAACCGACAAGCGCTACTTTATCAATCAAAATAACAGAGTAGCGGGACAAAACAACTACTACGGCGAGCCGCGGAATTTTATGCTGACGTTTAATTATAAATATTAAGGCGCCGTTTTGCTCAAAGTCTGCCCGCGCCTTGCTTTGGGCGGGATGCATAAAATTTGCGAGTAAGTCGTATTCGCAAAGCTTTATGCTCTCAGATCGCGCGGGTTGGCGTCGGCGCGAGCGCAGCGGGGCTTGCATGAAGGTATGAGTTGATCGGCGCTCATTAAGCTTGAGCAATCCGGTGCGCCGAAGTCTGCAGACGGTCTTTGCGCGAATAACGAGAGCGCGATTAAATTTTGCATTCGTTCGCGCGGATTTTGTACTTGCAAAGCTGCGAGTGGAGCGAGCACGCAAAGGCGCGTGAGCTAAATTTATCGCAATCCGCGCATAGCGAGGCGGGTAAAATTTGAACGAAGCCGCGGGATTAAAATTTAACTTGCGATTTGGTTGATTAGCGATTGATTAGCGCGGACGATTGCAGGCGATGCGGGCAGGGGCGATAAATTTAATTTCGCGAAATTCCAAGCGAATTAAACGCGCAGACTTGCGAGCATAAAATCCGCTCGCGAGCTTGCGGGATCAAATTTAATCCCGCGATTTCGCTGTAATCGGCGCTAAATTTTAAAATTTAAAGAGAAAATTTGAAAACGCTAAAGCAATTTTTTGAAATTCTACGTCCGCACTGGTTCGGCAAGGGCGCGGCGA
>NZ_CALHHX010000136.1 GCF_938030685.1 uncultured Campylobacter sp.
GCAGCTTTGGCGCAGTTTAAGCGCGCGGTCCAGATACCACTGCTTGGTATATCCGCGCTTCATATCGCGCAAAACCTTGCTGGAGCCGCTTTGCAAGGGCATATGCATCGATTTGCAAATTTTAGGATTATTGCAAAAAACGTCCAAAAATTTATCGTCCATATGCAGCGGATGCGGGCTAGTAAAGCGGATGCGCTCGATGCCCTCTATCTTGCTAAGCCGCACGAGCAAGTCACTGAAGTCAATTTTTTCGTGCGCATTAGAAAAGCGTTTGCCATAGTTATTGACGTTTTGGCCGAGCAAAAATATCTCTTTGACGCCGCGAGCGGCGGATCTTTCGGCTTCACGCAAGATAATTTGAGCGGGGATCGAAATTTCATCGCCTCTAGTCTGCGGCACGATGCAGTAGGAGCACTTTTTATCGCAGCCGATCATTATGTTTATGAAAGATTTATATGGCGAGCTCGCAAAATCTCCGAATGCAAACTCGCTCTCGTCGTAGTTTATGTCAGTGCTAATAAATTTAGGCGTACGTACGGCTTGCGAAATTTTAGATACGTTTCTGGCGCCGAGCACGAAATCCACAAAAGGCGCGCGCTTAAAAATCTCTCCGCCCAGATGACTTGCGGTGCAGCCGCAAACGCCGATTTTGGAGCCCTTTTTTCGCGCCTTATCAAAAGCTCCGATCTCGCTGAAAAGCTTATGCACGGGCTTTTCGCGTACGGAGCAGGTGTTTATTAAGATCAGATCCGCAATATTTACGTCGTCGGTGATCTCGTAATCTTGCTCTTTTAGCTGCGCGATAATATGCTCGCTATCGCGCACGTTCATCGCGCAACCTAGGGTCTGGATGAAGAGGAGTTTACTCAAAGGATATGCACCTCGTACATATACTCGTTTTCGTTCAGCCCGTATCGAACTATGCGCTGATACACGCTAAAACCCTTAGTATCGAAAAAATCCACCAAAGCGGCTAAATCTTTTTGAGAATTTTCTCTATCCAGATAAAATATTTTTTGTCCGCTCTTTTCTACTTGGGCTTGCAAATCCTCGATCTTAACGCTTTTTGGCTTAGAGGCAAGCTCCGTTCTGGCAAGTTTTAGCTGCATGATCTATCCTTTCATTTATGTTTTAAACCCGCGAGTTTAGCGAAATTTAGATAATAATTCGTTTAAATAAAAATAAAGTCAAAATTCCATATAATACCGCACTTCAAAATTTAAAATCCAAATTTAGTAGCACGAAATCAAATCTTAAGGAAAATTTATGGAAAAAATCACCGACATCATCGAGTCGATTGCAAACGAAAAGGGGCTTGAGCCCGCAGATGTCAAAGAGCGCGTCAAAACGGCGTTCATCCAGACCGCAAAAAGACTTTTTGGCGAGGAGTATCTCTACGACAGCGAAGTCGATCCTCAGACCAAGCGCGTCAAGCTTTACCAAAAAGTCCACGTCGTCGCGGATGATGATGAGCGACTCGGCGATCACAACTTCATCGCGCTAAGCGAAGCCAAAAAAATAGGCGAAAACGCGGAGATCGGTGATGAGCTAAGCTACGAAATAAATATTGAAAACCTCGGTCGTACGGCTTCCGGCGTGCTGGCTAGAGAGCTAAATTTTCATATCCAAAGGCTGCTTGAGGAGAAAATTTTTGAAAACTATAAAAGCAAGGTAGGCACTCTCACCCACGGCACGGTCACTAAGATCGATCACGACGGCACGACCTACGTAGAGATCGAGGATACGAAAGCCTTCATGCCGCAAAAAAACCGCATCAAGGGCGAAAATTTCAAAGTGGGCGACGTGCTGCAAGCCGTCATCAAAAACGTAGCCATCGACAAATCCCACGGTATCAGACTAGAACTTTCGCGCACCAGCCCGAAATTCCTAGAAGCCCTGCTCGCCGCCGAAGTCCCAGAGATCAAAGACGGCAGCGTCATCATCCAGGCTTGCGCGAGGATTCCGGGCAGGCGAGCCAAGATCGCGCTTAGCGCCGTCTCGCCAAACGTCGATCCAGTGGGCGCTACAGTCGGCAAAGGAGGCGCTCGCATCGACGCGGTGAGTAGATTTTTAAGCAAAAATTTGCAAGACGGAAGCGGCGGCGAGAGCATCGACGCGTTTGAATACTCCGCGAGTCCCGAAATTTTGATCACTCGCGCGATGGCGCCCGCGATCGTAAACTCGGTCAAAATAGCGCAGGACGGCAAGGCGATCGTCTACGTAAACCCCGATCAAAAAAGCAAAGCGATCGGCAAAAACGGCCTAAATATCCGCCTCGCTTCGATGTTGTGCGGCTGCGAGATCGAGCTGATCGAAACCGGTTCGGCAAGCGAGAAAAAGGTCTCTACGGAGGAGGGTCTTAAAAATCTAGAAGCGCTTTTCGGCGAGCTGTAGAGACGAAACGCGCTTCGCTTTTTAAAATTTTGTAAGTTACGCACTTTATAAAATTCCACGCCTACCAAATTTTGCAAATTTAGTAATTAGTGGAATTTTGTAATTTAGTACTCCACGAAATTCTATATTACGTAGAATTTTACGTCGTTTCGGAATTCTAAAATTTAGCGTCAAAGCGAAATTTTGACCGAAATTTTACGGCACGAAATTTTAAGATCAAATTTTATTCATGCGCGAATTTGAATTGATGCGATATTTAAATTTACACAGCGCGCAAAATTCTGCTCCAAGTTAGGTCGTGCCTACCACTCGTATAAAATTTCAACGCCGCCGTAATGCCAAAACGCCTTCGGCGCGAGGTATTCGCCGCCTAGGACAGCTAGGTTGAGTTCGAAATACTGCGGCGAAAATTCCGTTATTTTTGAAATTTCCTGCTCGAGCAGCGTCGTGCAGTAGAGGTTCGCTTCGCCGCGAGGTCTTAGCGTAAAACTCTCGCCGACGCGCTTAAGTAGAGAGGCAGCTAGGCGCGTCTTTTGCTCCTCGTTTAAAAATTTCATCCGCGCCACGCCGAAATCTCGCGCATGTGCCAAAAACTCCCGCATCGAAACGGCCGCGACGCCGTCTCGCTCGCCTTCGCCCGTTACCGCGTGCACTATCACGAGCGGACGCTCGCGCACGATCATGCCTACGTGCGAGTATTTAAAATCCGTCGCGCTTGCAATTATGCGGCTGTAGGTGACGTCTCCTAGGCGAAATACGAGATCGCCCGTGCGCAGATTTGATAAAATTTCATCCGGCACTCGCAGCGGCTCTTTGGCGACAGGCGCGCGCGTGAGCGTCCAAAGCTCGCCGAGCCCGCCTAGAGCGAAGATCAGACAGACGAGAAGCTTTTTGGCTAAAGCGCAACCTTCCATTTGCCGTCTTTTTTGACGAGTTTAATGCTCTCGGTGCGGTTTGTGCCGTTTTTAAAAGACACGACGACTTTCACGAGCGCCGATTTCTCGTCGCTATTTTGCAGCTCGCCCGAGACGCCCTTTAGCCCGTCGCGCTTGGAAGCCTCCTCCTTGCCGGCACCTGCCATCTGCATCAGTTTGCCGTTTATCATCTGCATAGAGCCGTCGTCCGATCTGTCCTTATCGGGTATGTCGATGATATCAACCAAAGTCTTGGAGTCGCCCTCGTATAGGGCTCTGACGAAGTCCTCGGCCACGCCTTTCGGGTCGCTGCCGCAGCCCGCTAAAACGAATATCGCAATGAGCGCGAGTAGGAATTTTTTCATAAGCTCTCCTCGTAGAAATTTTGAAGTTCTATATACAAACGATAAATATTTTTTAAATTCAGATCTTTCTGCTCGGGGGAATTTATATCGCGTTTGGATTTGCGAAAGGGGTATTCGGTCGTGCTTTTGCTGAATTAAAATAGAATTTTGCATTCGAAGGAAAGCTCGTCTTGCCTTGGTAAAATTTTATCTTGCCAAAGCAAAATTTTATAGCAACTCCTGCGAACCGTGTCTTGCGGCACACTACTCAAACGGTGCCCCCAAACTCATTCGGTAGCGCGCGAGACGAGCTTTGCTTGTCGGAACTGAAATTTAGCCGTATTTTGCGACTAAAATTTTAAAATTTAAATGCCGCCTTCGTAGGATTGCTCACTTGCGATTTAGCTTTTTGCTGCGACGCTCGCGAAATTATAAACAAATTTTATCTAAATAGGGCTATAATCCAATAATTCATTTCATAAAGGAATATCATGGATACATGGGCGGTTTGGGCACTTGCATCAGCACTCTTTGCAGCGCTGACTGCGATATTTGCAAAAATAGGGCTTG
>NZ_CALHHX010000137.1 GCF_938030685.1 uncultured Campylobacter sp.
GCGTATCTTGCCATCGTACCCTCCTTAAACGATCGCTAGCGCGGTAATTAGCACGCAAGCAAGAGCTAACGGCATGCAGACTTTCCAGCAAAGCCCCATCAGCTGATCGGGGCGCAGATGCGGCCACGCCGCGCGCGCCCATAGGAAGCAGAAAAACACGAGGCTTGATTTTAATACCATCATGACGCCGCCGGGGATAAACCAAAACGCGTTAAATCCGCCTAAAAACAGTAGCGTCGTAGCGACGGAGTAGGTTATGATATTGGCGTATTCGCCGATAAAAAACATACCCCAGCGCATACCCGAATATGCCGTACCAGCGCCCGCTACGATCTCGGTTTCATTTTCGGTGAGGCATAGCGGCGTGCGGTTGCACTCTACAAAGGCTGCGATGAGAAAGAGCGCGAAGCAGACGGGCTCTTTCCAGATAAACCACTTATCAATGCCGCCGCTTTGCGCGCTTACGATGTCGATGAGAGAGAGCGAGCCCGTGATCATCACGATAGGGATCAGGCTAAGGCCGTTTATCACCTCAAAGCAGGTGATCTGCAAAAACGCGCGAAACGCGCCTATCGTGCCCCATTTATTGTAGCTCGCAAGCCCTCCGATCAGTAGACCATAAACGCAGGTGCCGCTAGCTCCGAGCAGGAATAAAATTCCCACATTTATATCGCTTAAAATCGGCTGTATCGTCCGCCCGCCGATCGTAAACTCCGGCAGCAGCGGCACTACCGAAAGCGCTACGAAAGCGCCCGTAGCCGAGATTATCGGTGCTATTTTAAAAAGAAGCTTATTCGCCCGCGCAGGGATCGCGTCCTCTTTAGTAAAAAGCTTTATCATGTCCGCGCCAACCTGCAAAAGCCCCGCAGGTCCGACCATAGAAGGTCCGATCCTGCGCTGCATAAAGGCAAGCACCTTGCGCTCGGCGTAGGTCGCAAGCCCCGAGAGCAGCGCGATGACGGCTAAAATCACGAGCGCCTTTAAGACGGTGGCTACGAAATAAAATGCACTATCGCTCATCTGCCCTCTCCTTTGGAATTTGAAATTTTCTCGATTTTCACGCTTGCATAGCGCGAGGTTTTGAAAAATATCTCGCCGCGAAGCTTCTCGTCAAAATACGGCAGATACGCCCCGCTAAAGCCTGGATCGATCTTTACGCTAGCGACGATTTCGCGCTTTAAGCTTACGAGCCCAGTTGCGCCGCTTTCGCCATTTTCATTACCGGCGGCATCGGCTTTGCGAGCACCCCTTGCACGATCCGCTTTTTTTACATGGCTAGCGCCGTCCTTGTCGCTTTCATTATCAGCAGCACTCGTTTTGCCCGCGCCGCTAGTTTTTTCATCATTGCTCGCGCCGTCTGCTTGGTAAATTTTAACGACGTCACCTGCGCTTACGCCCAGAGCTTCGGCGATGCCGGGGCTTAGATACAGCGCGCCCGCTTCGCCCAGCCCGCTGCTTGCGCCGCTAAATTTATTAAATTGATGCAGCGGGTTTGCCTCATAGATTAAAATTTCGCCTGCGCCCGCGCTAAGCGGCACGGAAAGTGAAATTTCAAACTCCTCCTCGCTAGCGGTGAGCTCCTCGTTTCGCAGCTCATATCCGCGGTGGTTTGCGCCGCCGTTGTCATAGAAATTTTCTAAATCGTCAAATTTAATCGGCTCAAAATCCGCGCCCAAGCTAGGCGTATAGCCAATCGCATTCTCCGCGCAAACCCCAAGCACACAGGCGATGTCGTTTAGCTCGTATCCGCCGTAATCAAGCGCCGCATTGGTAGGCACTACGCGCTTGTCGTAGTTCGTAAACGTGCCCTCCTGCTGCACCAAGCTAGGCGCGTCCAGATCCGCTTCCAACACGCCGAAGCTAATATCGCCCGCTTCGTTGTAGCCTAGCGTCTCGCCCGCGCTCATTTGCGCGCTAAGCTCACAGATGAGCGCGACGCCTAGACTGTTCGTGCGCGGCGGCACCACTAGTACTTTAAATGGCGTGTAGCGCTGCACCAAGCCCGCTAGACGCGCAAGCATGGCGCTATTTGGCGTGCGGATAAAATCCTCGCCGATGATAAGCGAAAAACGCTCCTTTTTAGCCAAAATTTCATCTATTTTTTGCTCGTCCAGACCTAGCGCGCGGGCAAAATTTGAAATTTTACTTTCCGCAGGATTTTCGGAATTCTGCACGGAATTTTTTGCGGAATTTTCAGCGTTGCCGTCCGCGCTTGCGGAATTTTCAGCACCGCTCGCACTCGCAACGTTCTTAGTGCCATTTACCTCCGTAGAATTCTCAGGATTTTGCGAACCCGCGGATTTCTCATCTAAATTTTGCTTCGCCGCGGCATGCGAAATTTCAAATTCCGCCGCGAGTTTCGCATCCAGCCACTCAGGCAGATCGCGCCCGAACTTTTGCAAGATCCAAAGCAGGATCTGTGCCTCTAAGCCCGCAGCGTGCGGTTGATGGATGAAATTTTTGCCAAAACTCTTAATGCCCTCGTCGCAAAACGGATGAAAATAGATCCCGCTTGCCTTATTTAGCTTACAGGCGCTGTTTACCGCATAGCCCAGATTTGGCGCGTCGCTGCGCAAAAACGTGCCGCAAACTACGATGAAATCGCTGTTTTTAACCGTCTGCAAATCCGCATTATAAAATTTCGTGCCGCTAAATTTGGAAAATTCGCGCAGGAATTTTTGATACGCAAGCGCTTCGTCGTTAATCAGAGCGAGCTTAAATTTTTGCCGCAAAAGCTCTAAAATCCGCGCCTCTTCGTTGGTGATGAAGCTATTAAATTTGATATTTTTGATCTCGCCGTCCTCGATGCCGCGCACGATGCGGTTAAAAACCGCTTCGTTTTTGCTCGCCCGCTCGTTTGAAAAATCCCAGCCGAAGCGCGCTCCCGCATGCAGGACGCTGAAATTTATGTCGCTACTAACGCGATAAATTCTTTCACGTGCGTCGCCTATGCCGCGGCGCTTGATCTCGTAATAAAGCAGTTCGCAGTCGCTGCTGTGCGGATTGGAAGCGGGGATTTGGCGCAGCTCCCAAGCGTTTGAAACGTATTTAAACGCGCTCTCCACCAAAGCTCCCGTCGGGCAGACCGCCGCGCTCTCGCCGTAGTTTACGCAATCATCATTTTCATTTACCCGCGCGATTAGGCTTTTTTGCAGCTTGTTCCACACGGCGTAGGCGTCTTTTGGCATCGCGTCCTTTTGCTCCTTACTCGGCGCGTCTCCGCCGCGCGGAACGAGCTTAAACGCATCTACGCCCAAGCGATCTTTCGCGGCGGTGATACAGCGCTCGCAGACGATGCAAAGGCTAGGATCGTAGCTCAAATACCCCCAATCCTGCACCTCGCGCGCCGTATCGCGAATAGCGTAGCTTTGGATATTTGTGCGCATCAGATGGGCTAAATTTTGAAGCTCGCACTCGCCGCTTTGATCGCAAACTCCGCACGCCATCGGATGGTTGATGCAATAAACCTGCGTGATCGCCTCGCGCTCGGCGTCGATCTCGGGGCTGCGGCTGTAAATGACCATGCCGTCCTTAGCCTTGGCGTTGCAGCTATAGACGCGCTTGCCGTCCGCTTCGACCATACAAAGCCTGCATGCGAGCGTCGGCGTACCGCCGCTTAGATAACAAAGCGCAGGGATAAAAACGCCGCAGCGACGCGCGACCTGCAAGATATACTCGCCCTCGTCGCACTCGCAAGCTTTACCGTCGATCGTGATCTTTGCCATTTTAAACCTTAGAAATTTC